>NZ_CP117516.1:3293525-3607050 GCF_028621955.1 Erythrobacter sp. BLCC-B19 | reverse complement strand
CCCCACCCGGCCACCAATAGTACCACTATGTTATGGTGGCCGGGTGGGGAGGCGGGGCGGGAGGTCTGCGCCACCGATAGGTGGCCGCCAAACAATACGCGCATCAACCCCGCAGCAGTTCCGGCAGATCGCCCGAAACCCCGCGCGCCTCGTCCATGAAGAACTGCTTGAGCATCGGCGTGCGCTGCACCGCTGCCATGCCCAGCCGCCGCACCGCGCTCGCCGTCTTGCCGGGGACGCCGAACAGGCGGGTGAGGCCGTCGGTCGCCAGCGCCACCATGAAACTGTCGAGCCCGCGCCAGTTCTCGTAACGCTTGAGCAATTCGGGATCACCCGGATCAAGCCCCAGCCGCGCGCCTTCCGCCAGCACTTCGACCAGCGCGCCGACATCGCGCAGCCCGAGGTTCAGCCCCTGTCCGGCAATCGGGTGGATGCCATGCCCGGCATCGCCGATCAGCGCGAGGCGTTCGGCGGTGATCTTGGCGGTGTGGTGGAAGCCCAGCGGATAGGACGAACGGTGCCCGACGGTGAGCACGCGGCCCAGCACCCCGCCCATGCGCTTTTCGACTTCGGCGAGGAACGCGCGGTCGCCCAGCTTGGTAACGCCCGCCGCATCGCTTTCCGACACGGTCCAGACCAGCGATGACCGATGGGTGCCATCGGCATCGTCGTTCAGCGGCAGCAGCGCAAACGGCCCGGCGGGGTAGAAGATTTCCCAGGCGACATTGCCGTGCGGCTTTTCATGGGTGAGGCCGCAGATGATCGCGCGGTGCTGGTAGTCCCACTTGGCAATGGTGATCCCGGCGGAATCGCGCGTCGGCGACTGGCGGCCCTCGGCGGCGACCATCAAGCGGCCCTTGAACTTGCGCCCATCGGCAGTGATCGCGGCCACCCCATATTCGGAGCGCTGGCGTCCCACCACCGTCGCGAGCGACGTCCATTCGATCAACGGCTCCTTCGCCGCCGCCTCGAACAGGGCGAGGCGCAACCGGCGGTTGGGGAACATCCGGCCCAGTGTGCCGTCGCCCTCGCCGGGGACGAAATCGAGGCGGCCGGGCTTGTTCTGGTCGGTCACCGCGATGGCAGCGATGTCGCAGGCGAATTGTTCGAGCCCCTCGGCGATCCCGATATTCTCGAACAGGTGCCAGCTCGCGGTCGAGATCGCGGTGGCGCGGTCGTCAAAGCCCTCGGCGGTGAGTTCGGCGGGATCGGCGCGGTCGATCACGTGGCTCGACAGGCCCTTCTTCGCCGCCGCCAGCGCCAGGGTCATGCCGACGAGGCCACCCCCAAGGATCACCAGATCGCGGGGATTGTCTGTTGTTGCTGTCACCTTGCGCGCTCCGATTGCGAACCTGTCGTGCCAAGCCTAGAGGGTAGCCGGTGCACCGCGCAAGAATCTTCCCCCAGTTGACCCGACAATTCGCTGCATGGGTGCTTGCGCTCGTCGCAAGTGTGCTGCTGGCGCTGCCCGCCGCCGCGCAGCCACGGCCTTTGCCGCCGACGCCGCTGTTCGGATCGGACAAGATCCCGGTCGAGCTTTACGCGGCGGGCGCTCCGGTCGAGGGCAAGGCGTGGCTGTTGGCGCTGCACTTCACCCCCAGCGCGCCCGAATGGCACGGATACTGGTCGAACCCCGGCGATGCCGGGGCGGGGATGAAGCTGAAGCTCGACCTGCCGCCCGACTGGGAAGTGGGCGAGCCGCTCTACCCTGTCCCGCACAAGCTGGTGCTGGCCGGGCTGATGAACCACATCTACGAAGGCCCCTACACTATCCTCGTGCCGGTGACCCCGGGGCCGAGCGTGAATCTGATGGATATGGGGCCGGTCAAGGCGAGCGTCGATTATCTCGCCTGCTCGGATGTCTGCGTGCCGCAGCACGCCGATCTGGTCGCGCGCAGCGGCGGGGATTTTGCGCGGTGGAGGGCCGAGATTGCGCCGCTGCTCGATGCGCGGGCGAGTTTTGCGATCGAGCGGCAGACCCTGCGCATTGCCATTCCGCTGCCGCAAGGCATGGCGCTGGCCGATCCGCACGTGTTTGTCGCCAACGAACGGCTGGTCGCCCACGCTGCGCCGCAGGTGTTCCGCCGGGTGGGCGACTGGCTGGTGGCCGAAATTCCGCTCGACAAATATGGCACGCGCGAGGCGGCCGGGCTGGCGGGCATCCTGTCCTTCGGCGAAGGCGCGGGCGGGGTGCGGTTCGTCGCCGATCTCGGCACGGTGCCGGTCGGGGGCGAGCTGGTTGCCGGAACAGGCGCGGCCCCGGCTGCGGGCGCGCCGCTATGGACGCTGATCCTCGGCGCGCTGGCGGGCGGGCTCTTGCTCAACATCATGCCCTGCGTCTTCCCCATCCTCAGCCTCAAGGCCATCGCGCTCGCCCGCGCCGGCGAGAGCGAGGCGCAGGCGCGGGCCGAGGGGGTCGCCTATACCGCAGGCGTGGTGATCGCCTGCCTCGGCCTTGGCGCGGTTCTGCTGGCGCTGCGCGCGGCGGGGGAGCAGGTCGGCTGGGCGTTCCAGTTGCAGGAGCCGGGCGTGGTGGTCGCGCTGCTGGTGCTCGCCGCTGTCATCACCGCCAACTTTGCCGGGCTGTTCGAACTCCCGGCGATTTCGGTGAATATGGGGGGCGAGAAGACCGGCGCCTTTGCCACGGGGCTGCTCGCGGCCTTTGTGGCGACACCGTGCACCGGGCCGTTCATGGCGGCGGCGCTGGGCGCGGCGTTGCTGCTGCCCGTGCCGCAAGCGCTGCTGCTGTTCGGGATGCTCGGGCTGGGGCTGGCGCTGCCGTTTCTGCTGCTCGGCTTCGTGCCCCCCTTGCGGCGGATGCTGCCCAAGCCCGGCGCGTGGATGGAGCGGTTCCGCCGGATCATGGCGCTGCCGATGGCGCTCACCGCGCTGGCGCTGCTGTGGCTGACGGTGCAGCTGGGCGGCAAGCCTTTCGGCCTCATCGCGCTGGTGCTGGTGTTCGGCGTGGTGGCGGCGCTGTTTGTGGTGGGCAGGCTGCAACGCGCCGGCAAGATGGCCTGGCCCGCCTTCGGCCTCGTCGCCGCGCCTTTCCTCGCCTTTGCGCTGATCGGCCTGCCCTCGGTCTATGAGGCCAAGGCCGCGCGCGCGCATCAGAGCATCCTCGCCAGCAAGCCCTTCAGCGCCGACGCGCTGGCCGCAGCGCGGGCATCGGGCAAGCCGGTGTTCCTCTATTTCACCGCCGACTGGTGCATCACCTGCAAGGCCAACGAAGCCGCCGCGATCGAGCGCGAGAGCACCCGCGCCGCCTTCGAGGCAGCGGGTGTGCAGGTGCTTGTGGGCGACTGGACGGTGAAGGATGAAGCGATCACCGCTTTCCTGACGCAGCAGGGCGCAGCGGGCGTGCCGCTCTATCTGTGGTATGCGCCGGGCGCGGCCAGCCCCGAGCAATTGCCGCAGGTGCTCGCCCCCGGACTGCTGGAGCAGCGCGCCTCAGGGGATCGGTGACAGGACCGGCTCCGGCATCGGTTCCGGAATCACCACCGGCGGCGGGATAGGCGCGCCCCGGCACGCCGTCACCAGTTCCATCGGCAGCGGGCTGGGGTTGAGCCTGACCAGCCCCGCACCCGGCACGGTCACCGTCGCCTCGCGTTCGGGCTTCAGCGCGTCCCACTCGGGCCGCAGGGCAGGGGCCTCGCCCTGCCACAGCACCCGCCCGGCAACCTCTCTCGCATCGACCGGGAAGCGCCCGATATAGCCATTGCCGATCAGCGCCAGCAGCGCCGCCGCGCCGCTATCGGCCGGAGCGTGGCGGGTGATCCGCAGGCTAGCATCAGGCGCGGCGGGCCGCTGGCACTCGATCGAGACCATCACCGGCTGCCCCGGCACGCCATAGACCAGCCGCTGCGGGTTGTCGGTCGCCGCCCATATCGCGCCGCGCGTATCGGGCGAGGGCAGGGGCGCAGACGCGCCGCCCGCCGGGGCCAGCAGCGAGACCCGCGCCATCGCCGCATCGGTCGGCGGCGGCTTGCACCCCGCCAGCGCCCCGATCAACGCACCTGCCATCACCAACCGCGTGCGCATCACCGGGCGCGGATGAATTCGCGGATGTCGGCGGAAAGCTTCGCGCGGTCCTCGTCGCGGATATACATCATGTGGCCCGCGTCATAATATTTCCACGTGATCCGGTCCTGCGGGATGCCGTAGCGCTTCAAAGAGTATTCGGCGCCGAAGAAGGGCGTGGCGAAATCGAACCAGCCTTGCGCGTTGAACAGCCGCAGCTGGCTGTTCTGGCGCAGCGCCTGCCCGACCAGCGGGGCGACGTTGAGATAGGACGAACGGCCCGATCCATCGAGGCTCCAGTCCCAGTTGCGCCCCGGCTCGCGCCCGATCGACTGGTATTCGCGGTCGGTCTTGTAGCCCAGCGTCTCGCGCGCCCAGCTGTTGATCGCGGCGGTATAGCCCGCGTCGATGCCGTAGAAGCTCGGGTCGTTATCGGGATATTCGCCGGCATTGTCGTAATCCGTGCCGGTGTAGCGCGAATCGAGCCGGCCCACGGTCAGCCCGCGATCACGCAGCAGTTCCTTGTAGAACCGCTGGTCGGTGACGCGCAGATTGGCCTGATCGAGATAGGTCTCGGAAAGGCCGGTCAGGCGCGACAATTCCTTGCGCACGGCGGCCCGCTCGGCCTCGGGCAAGTCCTGCCCCTTGAGCAGCGCGGTGGCGAAAGGCCCGATGGCAAACCGCCGCGCTTCTTCGGCCACGGCCGCAGCCGAGGCGCCTTGCACCTTGCCGTGATACCACGCCGCCGTCGCCATGTTGGGGAGCATCACGACATAGGCCATCTCGTTGCCCGGCGTCGTATCCTCGGCGCCGAAATCGAGGATGGTCGAAATCAGGATCAGCCCGTTGAGGCCGACGTCGTTGAAGGTGCTGCCCTCCAGCTCGTCGGCGAGCATCGCGGTGCGGGTGGTGCCGTAGCTTTCGCCGCCGATGATCTTGGGGCTGTTCCAGCGGCCATTGTCGTTGATCCAGCGCCGGATCACCTTGGCAACCGCGCGGGCATCCTGCCTGAGGCCGTAGTATTTCTTGGGATCGGTGCCCTGCGTCAGATGGCTGAAGCCGGTGCCCGGCGGGTCGATGAACACCAGATCGGCGACATCGAGCAGGCTGTCGGGGTTGTCGAGCAGCGGATAGGGCGGCGCGCCGTCATCTTTCGCGTCCGAGGGGATCGCCACGCGCTTGGGCCCGAAAGCCCCCATCTGCAACCACACCGAGCCCGAACCCGGCCCGCCATTATAGATGAAGAACACCGGGCGGGTCGGATCGGCGGGGGTCTTCACATAGGAGGTGGTGACGATCACCGCCTCGGCCTTGCCTGCATCATCGGTGAGGATGGTGTCGGCAATGGTCGCCTTGAAGGCAATGCGCTGCCCCCCGAAGGTGCCGACAAGATCGCGGCTGCGGGTCTGCGCTTCGGGCGAGGGCGCGGTCTTGGCCGCCGCCTCCTTGGGCGCATCCTGCGCGGTGGTGGGTGCGGTGAGGGCGAGGGCGCTGGCAGCGGCCAGCAGCGCGATGAATCGGGGGCTCATGGGGGTAGGGGAGTGGCAGGGTTGCGGGGCGGGTTCAAGGGGCGGGACTAAGGCTTCCCACCCATCTTCTTGTACCGCGTCTTGCCATAGCGGGTCTTCCTCGTCCCCGGCTTGCCTTCGTTGCTCCGCCCCACGATCGGCGCGCGTTTCTGGTCGTCCGGCAATCCGAGTTCGTCCGCTTCCAACCGCCGGATTTCGTCGCGCAGGCGACCGGCTTCCTCGAACTCCAGATTCGCCGCCGCGTCGCGCATCCGCTTTTCAAGGTCTTCGATGTAGCTTCTGAGGTTGTGCCCGACGAGGTTGTTGCGCTCGTCATCGCCCGTGTCGACCAACACGCTATCCTGCGCCGCCGTGTGGGCGACGATGTCGTGGATGTTGCGCTTGATCGTCTGGGGCGTGATCCCGTGCTCTTCGTTATAGGCCTGCTGCTTGGCGCGGCGGCGGTCGGTTTCGGCGAGGGCGCGCTCCATCGATCCGGTGATGCGGTCGGCGTAGAGGATCACGCGGCCATCGACGTTGCGCGCGGCGCGGCCGATGGTCTGGATCAGCGAGGTTTCGGAGCGCAGGAAGCCTTCCTTGTCGGCGTCGAGGATGCACACGAGGCCGCATTCGGGGATGTCGAGGCCCTCGCGCAGCAGGTTGATGCCGACCAGCACGTCATAGACCCCGAGGCGCAAATCGCGGATCAGTTCGATGCGCTCCAATGTCTCGACGTCGGAGTGCATATAGCGCACGCGCACGCCCGCCTCGTGCATGAATTCGGTGAGGTCTTCGGCCATGCGCTTGGTGAGCGTCGTCACCAGCGTGCGGTAGCCCAAGGCAGCGGTCGCCTTGCACTCGGCGATGCAGTCCTGCACCTGATCCTCGACCGGGCGGATGGTGACGGGCGGGTCGATCAGGCCCGTGGGGCGGATCACCTGTTCGGCGAAGACCCCGCCGGTCTGCTCCATCTCCCAGCCGCCGGGGGTGGCCGAGACCGCGAAGGTCTGCGGGCGCATCGCGTCCCATTCGTTGAACCTCAAGGGCCGGTTGTCGATGCAGCTTGGCAGGCGGAAGCCGTACTCGGCGAGCGTCAGCTTGCGCCGATGGTCCCCGCGCGCCATCGCGCCGATCTGCGGCACGGTCTGGTGGCTTTCATCGACGAACAGGAGCGCGTTTTCGGGGAGGTATTCGAACAGGGTCGGCGGGGGTTCGCCCGGCAGGCGGCCGGTGAGGAAGCGGCTGTAGTTCTCGATCCCCGCGCAAGAACCGGTGGCCGCGATCATTTCCAGATCGAAATTGGTGCGCTGTTCCAGCCGCTGGCGTTCGAGCAGCTTGCCCTCGGCTTCCAGTTCCTTGAGCCGTTCCTCCAGCTCGAATTTGATCGCGGCGGCCGCCTGCTTCATCGTCGGGCCGGGCGTCACATAGTGCGAATTGGCATAGACGCGCACCTTCTCCAGCGCAGCGCCCTTGGTGCCGGTCAGTGGATCGAATTCGCTGATCGCCTCGATCTCGTCGCCGAAGAAACTGACACGCCAGGCCATGTCCTCGTAGTGCGAGGGGAAAATCTCGAGGCTGTCGCCGCGCACCCGGAAACACCCCCGCGTGAAGGCGGCATCGTTGCGCTTGTATTGCAGCGCCACCAGCTTGCGGATCAGCTCGCGCTGGTCGACGCTTTCCCCCACCTTGATGTCGAAGATCATCGCCGAATAGGTCTCGACCGAGCCGATCCCGTAGAGGCACGACACGGAGGCGACGATAATCACGTCGTCGCGTTCGAGCAGCGCCCGGGTGGCCGAGTGGCGCATCCGGTCGATCGCCTCGTTCACGCTCGATTCCTTCTCGATATAGGTATCCGAGCGGGGCACGTAGGCTTCGGGCTGGTAGTAGTCGTAGTAGCTGACGAAATACTCGACCGCGTTCTCGGGGAAGAAGCTCTTGAACTCCCCATACAACTGCGCAGCGAGGATCTTGTTGGGCGCAAGGATCAGCGCGGGGCGCTGCAAGGTCTCGATCACCTTGGCCATGGTGAAGGTCTTGCCCGAGCCGGTGACGCCCAGCAGCACCTGAGTCTTCTCGCCCGCCAGCGCGCTCTCGCACAATTCGGCAATCGCGGTCGGCTGGTCGCCTGCCGGTTCATAGTCCGACATCAGCTTGAACGGGATGCCGCCCATCGACTTGTCGGGGCGGGCGGGGCGGTGGGGGACGAAATCGGCGCCCGTTTCGGGCTCGTCCAGTCCGCGGCGGATCACGAGTTCGGCCATCGCGCTTCTATGGGGAACAAAGCGGGCACGCGCAAGGCGGGCGCGCTTTTGGGTGGCACGTTTCGGCGCGAATGCTGCTATGCTCGCGGCAACACGAGGAGAGATCGTCATGAAGCATATCACCATCATCGCCGCCGCCGGAGCCATGCTGCTTGCGGGATGTTCGGGCGGGACGGCCGATGCCGACGGGGACGGTGAAATCACCGCCAAGGAAGTGGCCGACAAGTCCAAGGCGGAAGGCATCAAGCCGGAGCCGGGCCTCTACAAGTCGACCATCACCATGACCGAACTCGATGTCCCGGGAATGCCCGCCGAGATGAAGGGGCATGGCGCCGGGCAGGTCATCACCACCGAGGACTGTCTCACGCAGGAAGAGGTCGACAAGGGCTTCGAAGAGCTGATGAAGCAGGGCCAGAACGGCGAGTGCAGCTATGAGACCTTCAATCTCAACGGCGGCAAGTTGGACGCGGTGATGGTCTGCAAGTCGCCCGAGGGCAGCGCGCGCATGACCATGAGCGGCACCACCTCTGCTACCTCAAGCGAGTTCACGGCCGAATCGAAGATGAACTTCGAAGGCATGGGCGAGGCGACGCTGAAGTTCACCGGCAAGCATGAACGGATCGGCGACTGCAAGGCGAAGTAACCGCCAGCGCGAATATGTCGGATTTGTTACGCGTGTGACATTTCATGGAACATTCATCCGGATTGTGGCTTCAGTCCGGATATGGCCCAACTGCGATTCATCCCGGAACGTTCCCCTGAACGTCGGCGCCTGCCCGCCCCGCTGATCGCAGCGGGCGCGCAGGCGCAGCAGGCCTATGCCGCGAGCCAGCTGGCGCGGCGGCTGGCGCTGGCGCGTGAGGTGATCCCGCAGGAGCACGAGGCGGGCAAGCCCCGGCTGGTTCGCCTTCTGGGTGAGGCCGACATTTTCCTTGAACCCCTGCGCCGCCCGCGCCGCAAGGTGGCGGTCGCGCCGAGCGACAACCGGCAGGTGGTGATGATCATCCCCGGCTTCGGCACGCGCCCATCGCGGATGCGCTATCTGGCGCGCCACATGGAGGCCGCCGGCCACATCGCCAAGCGCTGGGGGCAGGGCCGCAACTGGGGGCCGAACCCCGAACGCTTCGAGCAGATCGAGGCGCGCCTTGCCGAGCTGTATGCCCGCCACGGTCGCAAGGTGGTGCTGGTCGGCTGGAGCCTCGGTGGTCTCTATGCGCGCGAGTTGGCCAAGCGCCAGCCGGAGATGGTCGCCAAGGTCATCACCATGGGTTCGCCCTTCAGCGGCTCCCCGCGCGCCAACAATGTCTGGCGCGCCTACCAGTTCATCACCGGGCACTCCGTGGACGCCCCGCCGGTCGAGGCCGAGCTTGCGGTCAAGCCTCCGGTGGAAACTGTCGCGCTGTGGAGCGCCAATGACGGAGTCATCGCCCCGCGCTGCGCTGCGGGCCGCGCCGGCGAGCGCGACCGCGCGATCCCGCTGCGCTGCACCCACATGGGCTTCACCTATGATCCGCAGGTGATCAGCACGCTTCTGGCCGAGCTGGAAACGACGCGGGTGTGAGCCTGCTGCGCCTCAGCCTTGCGGGTTCGCCTGCGCGAGGATGAAAGCGACCTTCGAACGAACCCCGGCCGAGCGATCCTCGCGGAACGCTTCCGCCAGACGCGCCAGATCTGCGTCCCCCGAGCCATGTTCGATGATTGCCGCAAGTGCCACCTTGCGCACCGCGGTTGCGCCATCGGCAAGGCCGGTGCGAATGGCGGCGGCGCGATCAGCTTCGATGGTCAGCGCCCTTCGCTGCACCGTTGGCCGCCGCCCCATGATCCCCATCGGCTTATCGATCCAATAGCGTTCGTGCGGGCCATCGCCCCAGCTGACATAGCCGTTGGCGAGGGCCTGCACGGCAATTGCGCGCACGCCGGGGACCTTCGCCTGCGCAGCCAGTAGCGCCAAGTGCTGGTCGATCCATGGCGACCTCAGAATAGTTCTCAGCCAGGAGGGGAGAGGGCCGCTGCGCTGCGCGGAGAGCTGCGCCACAATCCGCTTGGCCACCGAGGGGCGGGCGGCGACAGCCTCGAGCGCCATGCGCTCGGCATCGGACCATCGCCGCCACGTCGCGCGCGCCCGCGTTGTTTCGAGCAGGAAAGCGGCAAGAATGTCGGGATTGGTGCGCGGCAGGCAGCGCGCCATGGCCGCCTGCGCGCTGCGCCGCACTTCATCCACCCAGTCATTCCCGCGCCACGCCAGCGCGGCGGCGAGAAAGGGGTTGGGGGCGGGGCCCGACAGCCGATCAAGCGCTGCCTGGCGCACGAAGCCGTCGCGGTGGAACAGGAACAGGACGGCAAGGCCGGGGACCCTGCCCAGCAGTTCCGCATCCTCTTTGTGTCCGAGCACGAGCCGCTCGAACCGGCTCAACGGCTTGTGCCGCGGCCACAGGTTCGCGGCCCATGCAATCGCCCCGTCGGCATCGGCGATCGAGCCCGGAGCCTGACCAGCCGTCGCGGCGATGAAGTCAGCCACCGGCCCGGCCAGATCGCTCCCTGCCGCGCGGGCGGCGGCGTAACGCTGGGCGGCAGCAAGCAGCGGCGGTGTAAGTGCCTTGGACATTCCTTAGCTTAGACACGGGGCACGGGGGCAGCTAGAGCGGCGCAATCAATTGGCAGAAATCATCGTTGGCCGCCTGCGCGCGCGCCTCGCGCATGAACAGGCCCTGATACCAGCCGTATGCCTGCGGATCATTGCCAAGGGCTTCGTAATTCGCCTCGAACCAGGCCCTCGGTTCCTGCCCTTCAGGCACCGGATTGGGTAGTGCATCGAGGAAGGCGTTGTAGTTGTCCAGTCGCGCCATCAGCGCCGCTTCGCCGCCCGGCTCGCCCTTCCAGAACGCGATCGCCACGCGGTTTGCGTAAACCTCGCCATCCCAGAACGCCTGATCTTTCTCCCGGCCATTGGCCGATGCAGCAAAATGGCCGAGTTCGTGCGGAACCAGCAGCGAGTTGAATACCTCGGCGAATTGCCCCTCCGGGGTCAGGCCGAGCGTGCCCTGCGCCGCCCAGGCGGCCATCATGCCCTGAATCGGAGGCGGCATCTCGCTCCAGCGGGAAGCGTGGATCGAACGGTCGTCGAAATAGAACGCGATCAGCGTCGGACGGCTGTCGACCACAACGCCGGGCGTGTAGGGCAGCGTCTGGCCGCAGTCCTTCGCGCGGGCCATGAAGCGCGCCGTGATCGCCTCCGCACCGGCGCGAACCGGATCGGTATCAGCGGCCTGCACCGGCGCCGCCGTCAGCACAACCGGCAAGGCTGCAAGGGCGGTGAAGAGATGAAAAACGCCTGATTTGAAGAGCTTTCCCATAAAACCGACGATACCCCCTGATGTAGCGGCTGAGCGCTTTGCCTTGGCTAGGCGATGACAGCCTGCCACACAATCCCATTGCCGAGCGGATCAACTCGGCCCCGATCTACGTCAAATACCCCACCCGCTTTCCTTTTGCGAAAGCGCGGCTAAGGTGGCGCGACTAAGTCATTCTGCGGGGGTTGATGCAGGGTCGGGGCAGCAATTTCGACGAGATGTTCGACGAGGCAGGCAATACGCGCCCTGCCTATGCCGAATATTGCAAATGGTATGGCGAACAGCCGCCCGAGTTCCTGCGCCGCAAGAACCGTGAGGCCGATGATGCGTTCCGCCGCACGGGCATCACCTTCAACGTCTATGGCGAGGATGCGGCAGAAGAACGGCTGATCCCCTTCGACATGGTGCCGCGCATCATCACCGCTGCCGAGTGGCGCAAGCTGTCGCGCGGGATCGAGCAGCGGGTGCGGGCGCTCAATTCCTTCCTCTATGATCTCTATCACCGGCAGGAGATCGTGCGCGCTGGCCGCCTGCCCGAACGCCTGCTGCGCGGGAACGATGCGTGGCTTGCCAATATGGTGGGCTTCACCCCGCCCGGCGGCATCTACACCCATATCGTCGGGATCGATCTGGTGCGCACCGGGCCGGACGAGTTCTTCGTGCTCGAGGACAACGCGCGCACGCCTTCGGGCGTGTCTTATATGCTTGAAAACCGCGAGACGATGATGGGGATGTTCCCCGATCTGTTCAGCCGGGTGGCGGTGGAGAGCGTCTCGAACTACCCGCGCCGCCTTGCGCGCAGCCTCGCCGCCTGCGTTCCGCCCGCCTTCACCGGAGGCAAGCCGACGGTCGCGGTGCTGACGCCGGGGATCTTCAATTCGGCCTATTTCGAACACGCCTTTCTTGCCGACCAGATGGGCGCAGAGCTGGTCGAGGGCAGCGATCTGCGCGTCACCGATGGCCGGGTGCAGATGCGCACCACCAGCGGCTACAAGCCGATCGACGTGCTCTATCGCCGGGTCGATGATGAATTTCTCGATCCGCTCACCTTCAACCCGGATAGCGTGCTGGGCGTGCCGGGGATCATGGATGTGTACCGTTCGGGCGGGATCACGATTGCCAATGCGCCGGGCACGGGCATTTCCGATGACAAGGCCATCTACAGCTTCATGCCCGAGATCGTCGAGTTCTACACCGGCGAGCGGCCCCTCTTGCCCAATGTCCAGACCTGGCGCTGTGCGGACAAGGACTCTCTGGCCTATGTGCTCGACAATCTCGCCGATCTGGTGGTCAAGGAAGTCCACGGGTCTGGCGGATACGGGATGCTGATCGGGCCGACGTCATCCCGGCGCGAGATCGCGGCGTTCCGCGAAAAGCTGATGGCAAAGCCTGAGAACTACATCGCTCAGCCCACGCTGTCGCTGTCGACCTGCCCGATCTACACCGCCAAGGGTCTTGCGCCCCGGCACCTCGACCTCAGGCCTTTCGTGCTGGTCAGCCCGGAAGGCATCGACATCACGCCCGGCGGCCTCACGCGGGTGGCGCTGAAGAAGGGATCGCTGGTGGTCAACTCTTCGCAGGGGGGCGGCACCAAGGATACCTGGGTGCTGAAGGACTGATGGTGGGGGACGCACAATGCTAGGCCGCACCGCCAACAGCCTGTTCTGGATGTTCCGCTATCTCGAGCGGGCCGAGAACACCGCCCGCTTGCTTGAGGCCGCCTTGCGCATGGCGCTCACCCGCGATCTGGTGACCGCCGAGGCTGAATGGCGCTCGGTGATCGCGACGCTCGGCCTCCAGCACGCCTATGAGGCGGCGCATGAGGCCTATGATGGCGCCTCGGTCTGGAACTTCGTGCTGCGCGGGCCTGCGAACCCCGGCAATGTCCGCAATATGTTCGGCGCGGTGCGATCCAACGCCCGCGCGGCCCGCATCAATATTTCCTCGGACGTGTGGGAGGCGGTCAACGAGAACTGGATGAAGCTCGACGCGATGCTCGCCCGGCCTGTGGGGCAGACGTCGGTGGGCGATGTGCTGGGCGCGATCCGGCGCGCGGGCACGCAGGTGCACGGCGCTTTCGACGGGTCGATGCTGCGCGACGAGGGCTATCACTTCAGCCGCGCGGGCACCTTCATCGAACGCGCCGACAGCACGGCGCGCATTCTCGACATGAAGTATTTCCTGCTGCTGCCCTCGCTGTCCTATGTCGGGTCGAGCCTTGATACCGGGCAGTGGGAGCAGGTGCTGCGCTCGGTCGCGGGGGCGCGGGTCTATAGCTGGCTCAATGCCGGGCAGATCGAGGCGCGCGGGATCGTGGAGTTTCTGGTGCTCGACGACCGCTTCCCGCGCAGCCTCGCCTTCTGCCGCAACGCTCTGCGTGACAATCTCGCCGCGCTCGCCCGGATGCATCGCGAGGAAGGCCGTGCGGTTGCGCTGATGCGTGACGCCGACACCCGCATCAGCCACCTCACCGTCGATCAGATCTTCGAGGCCGGGCTGCACGAATTTCTGGTCGATTTCCTCGCCCGCAACGCCGCCATCGCGCAGGCGATTGCCGGGGATTACCGGTTCCACGCATGAGCAAGCTTACTCTCTCGATCCGCCACACCACCCACTACGCCTTTGCCGAGCCGGTGGTGCACGCGCTCCAGCGGCTGCGGCTGACGCCCAAGGAGACCCAGGGCCAGCGCATCGGCCAGTGGTCGATGGTGCTCGACAATGCGCGGGCCGAACTCGAATATGACGATCAGCATTTCAACCACGTCACCCTGATCAGCCTCACCCCCGGCGCGCGCGAGGTGACGGTGACCTGCGAGGGCGTGGTTGAGACCGAGGACAATGCCGGGGTGATCGGCCGCCATTCGGGCCACCTGCCGCTGTGGAGCTTCCTGCGCCAGACTCCGCTGACCCGGCCGGGGGCCAAGCTGCGCGCCCTGCTGCGCGAGGCGGCCGGGCCAGCCGACAGCGCACCGCTCGACTTCCTCCATTCACTCTCGGCGTTGATCCGGGAGAGGATCACCTACGAAACCGGCCGCACCCATGCCGCGACCACTGCCGAGGAGGCCGTGGGTCACGGCTTTGGCGTGTGCCAGGATCACGCCCACATCTTCATCGGCGCGGCGCGGGCGAGCGGAATTCCGGCGCGCTATGTCAGCGGCTATCTGCTGATGCACGACCGGATCGATCAGGAAGCCACCCACGCCTGGGCCGAAGCCCATGTCGAAGGGCTGGGCTGGGTCGGGTTCGATGTCTCCAACGGGATCTGCCCCGACCCCGGCTACGTCCGTGTCGCGACCGGCAGCGACTATCGCGATGCCGCCCCGGTGACAGGCATCAGCATCGGCGCGTTCGAGGAAGCGCTGACGGTCGGCGTTGCGGTCGCAGTGCAGAACCCGGCAAGCCAGACCCAGAGCCAGCAGCAGCAATCCTCGCAATAGCCGGCAGGGCTTTGCGCTGCCGCTCGCATCGCGCTAGGGCGCGCAGCACGGCTGGGACGGGGAAGAGGATTTCGGCATGACCTATTGCGTTGGCATGGTGCTCGAGCGTGGTCTCGTTCTGATGAGCGACACCCGCACCAATTCGGGCGTCGACAACATCTCGACCTTCCGCAAGCTGTTCCACTGGCAGGTGCCGGGCGAGCGGATGATCGCGGTGATGACCGCGGGCAATCTGGCCACGACGCAGGCGGTGATCAGCCAGCTTGAGGAACGCACCAAGGCGCCGGCCGAGCGTGACAACACGCTGCTCAAGGGGCCGACGATGTTTCAGGTCGCCACCGAAATCGGGCGGCTGCTGCGCTCCACCATCGAGGAAGTGCAGCGCGAAAACGGTGACACCGGCAAGGGACGTTTCACCGCGACCATGATCGTCGCCGGTCAGATCAAGGGGATGCAGCCGCGCCTCTTCATGATCTATCCCGAAGGCAATTTCATCGAAGCGAGCTGGGACACCCCCTTCTTCCAGATCGGCGAGACCAAGTATGGCCGCCCGATCCTGATCCGCGGCTATGAGCGGGGCATGAGCTTCGAGGATGCAGTCAAGCTGATGATGGTTAGCTTCGATTCGACCCTGAAGGCTAACCTGTCAGTCGGATTGCCGCTCGATCTGCTGGTGATCGGCAAGGACGACTTTGCCCCGACGCATGAACATCGCGTGACCGCCGAGGATGAGTATTTCGACACGATTTCATCGGGTTGGGGCGATGCTCTGCGGGCGGCGTTCCATTCGCTGCCGCCCTATCGGTTCAGCGATGACGCGTAGCCGCTTTCCCTGATCTGGCTCCAATCCGGATCAAAATAGCCGTTTTAAAATATACACTTAGATGCGTCTGGATATGGTAAATCCTCCGGATTGGGGGCGCTCTTGCGTGAATCCCGCAAGGGGTTGGCGCAGACACCTCACATGACACGCAAAGCCTCACTCCACTTCATCGATTCGTGCAGCCGCCAACGCGCCGAACTGGCCCGGGTAGGCTTTGCACTGGGCCACCACTGCGAGGTCTATGGCGACCTCTCCGAACTGGCGGTCCACCCGCCGCGAGAGGGGATCATCATCGCCCGCGACACGGCGGAAGAAGGCGGGGTCGGCATGATTCTCGACCGACTGGGCCGGCTCGGCATCTGGCTGCCGCTGATCGCGGTTGATGTGCAGCCCCGCCCGGGCCGCATAGTCGAGGCGATCAAGGCCGGTGCTCTGGACTATCTTGCCCTGCCGCTCGATCCGGAACGCTTCACCCGCTGCCTGATGCGGATCGAAAAGGAAGCCGAACAATTCGGCGCCGCCCGGCGTCGCATGATCGAAGCGCGCGACCGAATCTCGACCCTGTCGGCGCGCGAACGCGAAGTGCTCGACTGGCTGGCCGAAGGCAGCAGCAACAAGGCGATCGCCCGCGAACTCGACATCAGCCCGCGCACGGTCGAAATCCACCGTGCGAACATGATGACCAAGCTCGGCGCGCGCCACGCGGCTGAAGCGGTGCGATTGAAACTGGAGGCGAAGCTCGAACCGAAATTGCGGGCCTGAGCGCCAAGCGCGATTGTCCGGCACATCCTGTCCCCCTGGGATGCCAGACAGCCCGCAAACAAGGTTCCCACCGGCTTTGCTTATGAGCGGCTCCGGCGCTGATTATGCAGCAGGTCGGGGCCGCTTTTTTCGTAATGACGACGGTGCCCGCAGTCAGCGGCAGAACTTGGCGCCGGTGCCTTCGAGGTGAAAGTGATCCTCGTGCGCGGCGTTGTATTCCGGGCCAAGCACCGTGCCGAACCGCTTGCACGCGCTCTTGTGCACCACCCGCAGGAACTCGCGCGTGGCCGCATCGCCGCCGTCCCAATCGCGCTTGAGCACGATCCGGCGGCCATCGGCGAGGATAAAGGCCGACACGTCGATCGCCTCGGCGCGGGCGTGGGCTGAACGCACATCGGTGCCGGCAACGTTTCGGCAGCTATAAGACCCCATCGTCTCGATCCGTGCCACCGGGCTGCCGAGGATCTGGCGCGCGGCGCGATCCACGCCAAAGCGCGCCCAGTCGCCAAAGGCCTTGGCGACACCGCAGCGAACCGGGCCGAGATTGCTGATGCTCATCGGTGCGCTATCGCTGGCCAGCGCCATCAATTGCACGGTGCCCAGCTTGTTGCATCCGGGTGCGGCATAGGTATCGGGCAGGGGGTCAAAACGCGCTCCAGTGGCACCAAGGTCGGCAAGGCACCCCGCCTCCTCGCCCCGCGGCACGCGGCTTTGCGGGGCGGAGGCAACCGGAACGGCTGGGCGGGCCGGGGCGCGGGCGCTGAGACTGGCGCTGCCGGGCGCAGCGCTGCTGCCGCCACCGCCGGGGATCAGCGATCCGCACGCCCCCAGCATCAGCGAGGCTGCCATCAGCGTAACCCTGCGAATCTGATCCTTGGCCGTCATGGCTAAGGATTATCCCGCAGGAATGGTTAACGCTCCGACAACGTCATGGGGTAATCGTCCATGAACAACGACCTAGGTGAATGTCCGAGGGTCAGGGCAGGCTGTCTTCGACCTGCTCCCACAGTTCGATCTTTACCCCGTCGGGGTCGAGCAGCCAGGCGAACTTGCCATAGCCCTCGTCCGCCTCGTCCAGCACCTCAACCCCTTTGGCGCGCAACATGGCGACGAAACCGGCGAGATTGTCGACCCGCAGATTGATCATGAAGCCGCCCTTGCCGGGCTTGATGTAGGCATCGTCGGCAAAGTGGCTGATCAGCGAGTAGGGGTGCTGACGCGGCTCGTCCGCCCAGGCGAGCTGCGGGCCGTATTCGCCGTCGATCCCCAGCACCTCGCGATACCACGCACGGGTCGCCTCCGGGTCTTTGACCACATAGAAGATGCCGCCAAGGCCTGTAACCCTCGGCCCCTGTCCCGCTTGTATCGTCATGCCCTGTCCTCCCCGCGGGGATCATGCCCCAAGGTGCGACCGGAGGAAAGGGCGCAAGGCCCGCCGCGCGCCCGAGTTTGGAGGGGGTGGGGGAAGGTGCGGCGGAAGGCCTTGCGCAGCGATCTTCGCTGCCGCCCGCTGGCCGGTTACACCGCTGCGCGCGATTTTGCCGTGGCGAGGCTCACGACAATGATCGCCAGCATCGACGCGGCAAACCCCGGCACGATCTCGTAGAGGCCGGGGCCGCCGAGGAATGTCTTGTTCCACCCCAGCACGATCCACCCGGCGACCACGCCCGCGCCCGTCACCAGCCCAGCGACCGCGCCCGCGCCGGTCATGCGCTCCCATGTCAGCGCCAGCAGGATCAGCGGTCCGAAGGCAGCGCCAAAGCCAGCCCAGGCGTTGGAGACAAGGCCCAGAACCTCGCTGTCGGGGTCGGCAGCGATCACCAGCGCCGCAGCTGCGACCAGCGCGACCGACAGGCGGCCGATATTGACCGCCTCGCGCTCGCTCGCATTGCGGCGCAGGAACAGGCGGTAGAAATCCTCGGTCAAAGACGACGAGGAGACCAGCAGCTGCGAGGCGATGGTGCTCATGATCGCGGCCAGCAGCGCGGCATAGAGGAACCCCGTCACGGCCGGATGGAACAGCAGTTGGCTGAGGATAATGAAGATCGTCTCCGGATCCTCGACCACAAGCCCGTTGCCCTCGGCATAGGCGCGCCCGGCAAGGCCCACAGCGACCGCGCCGATCAGCGAGATGATCATCCATCCCATCCCGATCATCCCGGCGCGCGGCACGTTCTCCACCCGGTCGATCGCCATGAAGCGCACGATGATGTGCGGCTGGCCGAAATAGCCCAAGCCCCACGTCACCGCGCTGATCACGCCAATCAGCGTCGCGCCTTCGGTCAGGCTCAGGAACCCGGCCTGCGGGACAGCGGAAAGAGCGATGGAGTTGCCACTGTCCGACAGGATCACCAGCGGCATCACCACCAGCGCCACCATCATGATCATGCCTTGCACGAAATCGGTGAGGCTGACGGCAAGGAAGCCGCCGATCGTGGTGTAGACCAGCACGATCCCGGCGGTCAGCACGATGCCGAACATATAGTCCGACAGCCCCCCGGTCGGCAGCGCTCCGGCGAAAGCGGTCGCAAACAGCTTGCCGCCGCCGACCATGCCCGAGGCGGTGTAAACGGTGAAAAAGCCCACGATCACCACCGCGGAGGTGACGCGCAGCAGCGTGCCGCTTTCGGGAAAGCGGTTGGCGAGGAATTGCGGAATCGTCAGCGCATCGCCGAGCCGCTCGGTCTGTTCGCGCAGGCGCGGGGCGACGATGATCCAGTTGAGCGCCGCGCCGATGGTAAGGCCAATCGCGATCCACGCCTCCACCAGCCCGGCCGCGAACAGCGCCCCCGGCAGCCCCAGCAACAGCCACCCCGACATATCCGAAGCGCCGGCACTGAGCGCGGTCACCGCAGGGCCAAGGTCACGCCCCGCGAGCAGATAGCCCTCGGACGTGTTGCGGGTCTTGGCCCAGGCATAGATGCCGATGGCGATCATCAGCAGGAAATAGGCGGCAAGGCTGGCGAGCGTGTAGCTGTTCATGGGGCGGGGGTAACAAGCGTTTTTCGCGATTGCCACCCGTCCAGCCAAGTTTCCCCCTTTAGCCGCTCTTGGCAGTCACGCAGCGAAAGCTGTTTCACCGCATTCGAGGCACGGTTGCGGGATGGTGCGATGTGATCGCAAGACCAACCGAGCAACTTTCAAATCAAAAGTTTGATGGTCAGGCAAAGTCAGGCCAATGCCGATAAAACTTGCTGCAAGTTATGCAGCTTGTTCGAGAAAAATGGAGTCGAAATATGGCATTGATCAAGCACGTTTCACCGGCAATTGGTGTAACCGCATTGCTCATTTCATCGAGCGCTTTTGCTCAGGAAGATGAACCGTACTTTAACGGGCCTTATATCTCGGGCGCGATTGGTCTCGAGTCTGCGGCGGATAGTCGTAATGACTCGATCCTGTTCGATACGGATCAGGACGGCACATTTGGCGACACCGTGACCACCGCAGCCGGGGCCGATGCCTTTTCGCCGGGCTTCTGCGACGGGTCACCGGTTGCGGTGGGAGCAGCCGGATGCCGCGGCAATCGCCAGAACGAAGGCTATGCCTTGCGCATCGGTTATGACCGGCAACTCGGCAAGGGGCCGCTTGTGGCGGGGATTCTGGTGGAAGGCGCAAGGCCCGGACTTGAGGAATTCACCACCGGTTTCAGCACCACGCCTGCAACCTACACCTTCGGCCGCGAGATCGATTGGGCGGTGAACGGGCGCGCCCGGCTTGGCATTGCGCCGGGCGACGGACGCGGGCTGTTCTATGCCACCGGCGGGGTCGGCTATGCCCGCATCGATCACAGCTTTTCGACCAGCAATGGCGCAAATTCCTTCACGCCGGACAACGTGCGCGACTGGCAGTTCGGCTGGCAAGCGGGTGGCGGTGCGGAGCTGATGCTCACCCGCAATCTCGGCGTCGGCCTCGAATATCTCTATTCGAGCTACAACGACGACGATTACAATGTCGCAGTCGGGCCGGGCACTGCGCCGGCGACCAATCCGTTCCTGCTCGAATCGGGCGGCACGGATATGCGGCTATCGAATGACCGGTTCGATTACCATGCGCTGCGCGCCACGGTGAACCTGCGGTTCTGATCGCCATTTCAGGCGGTTCTAGGCACCTGCCTTGAAATGCCTGACCCCGCGCGGCTGTGGCTGCGCGGGGTCAGTTGCTTTGGGGATGGGCGAGCGGCGCCGATGGCGCTGCGCCAGATCAATCCTCCTTCTTGCGCTTGGCCTTCTTGCGTTCGTGCGGGCACAGCAGGGCCTTGCGCAGGCGGATCGACTGCGGGGTCACTTCGACCATTTCATCATCGTCGATATAGGCGATGGCTTGCTCGAGGCTCATGCGGCGCGGGGGGGTGAGGCGGATTGCGTCGTCCTTGCCGCTCGAGCGGATGTTGGTGAGCTGCTTGGCCTTCAAGGGATTGACTTCAAGGTCATCGGGCTTGGCGTTCTCGCCGATCACCATGCCTTCGTAGACCTTCATCTGCGGGCCGATGAACAGGGTGCCGCGCTCTTCCAGCGAGTTGAGCGCATAGGCCACCGCCTCGCCATCGCCGTTGGAGATCAACACGCCGTTGAGGCGACCTTCGATCGGGCCCTTGTAGGGGCCATACTTCTCGAACAGGCGGTTCATGATCCCGGTGCCGCGCGTGTCGGACAGGAATTCGCCGTGGTAGCCGATCAGCCCGCGCGAGGGGGCCGAGAAGGTGATGCGGGTCTTGCCCACGCCCGAGGGGCGCATTTCGGCCAAGTCGGCCTTGCGGCGCTGCATCTTCTCGACGACCGTGCCCGAGTGCTCGTCATCGACGTCGATCACGACGGTCTCGTAGGGCTCCATGCGCTTGCCGTCTTCCTCGCGGAACAGCACGCGCGGGCGGCTGATGCCGAGCTCGAAGCCTTCGCGGCGCATGGTTTCGATGAGGACGCCGAGCTGGAGTTCACCGCGGCCGGCGACTTCGAAGCTGTCCTTGTCCTCGGATTCCGTGACGCGGATCGCGACGTTGGTTTCGGCCTCGCGCAGCAGGCGGTCGCGGATCATGCGGCTGGTGACCTTGCTGCCCTCGCGGCCCGCAAGCGGGCTGTCGTTGACCGAGAAACGCATGGCGAGCGTCGGCGGGTCGATCGGCTGGGCGGCAATCGGTTCGGTGACGCTGGGGTCGCAGATGGTGTTGGCGACGGTCGCCTTCTCCAGACCCGCCAACGCAATGATGTCGCCTGCGCGGGCGATTTCGACCGGCACGCGCTCCAGACCGTCAAAGCTCATCAGCTTGGTCGCGCGGCCGGTTTCGATCACCTTGCCGTCCATGTCGATGGCGTGGATCGGATCGTTCACCCGGATCGTGCCCGACTGGACGCGACCGGTCAGCACGCGGCCCATGAAGTTGTCGCGATCCAGCAGGGTCGCCAGGAAGGCGAACTTGGCATCCGGATCGAGGCCGGGGGCCGGGACGTGCTCGATCACCTTGTTGAACAGCGGGGCCAGCGTGCCCGAACGCGCTTCGGCGTCCTCGCTGGCGTAGCCTTCGCGGCCCGAGGCGTAGAGCACCGGGAAATCAAGCTGTTCGTCATTGGCATCGAGGCTGACGAAGAGGTCGAACACCTCGTCGAGCACTTCCTGCGGACGGCCGTCGGGGCGGTCGATCTTGTTGACCACGACGATGGGCCGGAGGCCCAGCGCCAGCGCCTTGCCGGTCACGAACTTGGTCTGCGGCATCGCGCCTTCCGCGCTATCGACCAGCAGAATCACGCCGTCGACCATGCTGAGGATGCGCTCGACTTCGGCGCCGAAGTCAGCGTGGCCGGGAGTGTCGACGATGTTGATGCGGGTGGTTGCGCCGCCCTGTTCCCACTCGACGCTGGTGCACTTGGCGAGAATGGTGATCCCGCGTTCCTTTTCGAGATCGCCCGAATCCATCGCGCGTTCCTCGACCCGCTGGTTCTCGCGGAAAGTGCCCGATTGGCGGAACAGCTGGTCGACCAGCGTGGTCTTGCCGTGGTCAACGTGGGCGATGATCGCGATATTTCTGAGGGCGGACGACATTTTTGCGAAAACTTCCGGTGAAAGGCCGGGTGCGGGGCGCATCCGGGTGAAAAACATGGCGGGCGCTAGGGGCGGACCGCGTTAGGCAAGGTTTGTGGCGGGTTAGCGACAGCAACCGGACGCTACGGCAAGCGCCGCGCAAGGCTCCATGTGCTGCGATGCAACATCGCCGGCGCGCCTAGCAGGGGTGCGTCCAAGGGGCAAGCGTTGGGGCAACACCGAGGCCTTTGCCGAGGGCAAGCAGTGTGACTCTTGCGCAACAATTCGGCGATTTGCCCCTCAAAACTGCCAGCCTGCGGCTTGTGGCAGGGGCGCGGCTGGCTTATCACTCCGCGACACGACCACGGGAGAGAGCGCACTGGGACGGTGCGTGCCCGCAAAAGGGCACCGGGGTCGGGGGATTTTTGGAGAGGAGCTTCCATGCGTTCGACCTTCACCGGCTCTGCCGGCGCCTATCGATTCACCCTGCTTGCAGGGGCCGCCTGCCTGGCCATGCCCGGCGCGGCGCTGGCCCAGGACGGCGAGCCTGAAGTCGAGGCGCCCGAAAGCACCAACGTCATCATCGTCACCGCGTCCAAGCGCGAGCAGACCCTGCAGGAAACCCCGATCTCGGTGTCGGTGACCAGCGGCGAAGTGCTCGAACAGGCTCAGATCCGCGACGTGCTCGACCTTCAGACCGTCACGCCGTCGCTGCGCGTCAGCCAGCTGCAGAGCGCATCGGCGACCACCTTCATCATCCGCGGCTTCGGCAACGGCGACAACAACTTCGGGATCGAGCCCTCGGTCGGCGTGTTCATCGACGGCGTCTTCCGCTCGCGCTCGGCAGCTGCCCTGTCCGACCTTAACATGGTCCAGCGCATCGAAGTGCTGAACGGGCCGCAATCGACCCTGTTCGGCAAGAACGCGTCCGCGGGCGTGATCTCGGTCGTCACCAAGGAGCCGCAGTACGAATTCGGCGGCCAGGTCGAAGCCAGCTACGGCAACTATGATGCCATCGTGCTGCGCGGCGAAGTGACCGGGCCGATTGCCGAAAACGTCGCCTTTTCGCTCGATGGTTCTTACAACCGCCGTGACGGCTATGCCCGCATCCAGAACCTCAACACCGATGTGTCGGACCGCAACCGCTGGTCGGCACGCGGCCAGCTGCTGATCGAGCCGACCCCGGACTTCAAGATCCGCGCGATTGCCGATTATGCCGCGATCGACGAGACCTGCTGCCTCGTCTCGACCCTCGTTGCCGGGCCGACCGCGCCCGCGATCGTCGCGGTGGGCGGTGCGCTGGACACCAACTTCTTCAGCTACAACACCTTCCTCAGCCAGGAACCGCGCAACACCGTCGACAACTACGGCGGCTCGATCCAGGCCGACTGGAACACCGGCCCGCTGACCTTCACCTCGATCACCGCCTATCGCGAACTGAAGAACTTCCTCGATCAGGACGTCGACTTCACCAGCGCCGACGTGGTGACCGAAACCCGCGATCAGGAAGTCAAGACCTTCACGCAGGAACTGCGTCTGACCTCGGACTTCGACGGCCCGATCAACTTCCTGCTCGGCGGCTTCTACTTCGACGAGTCGATCCGGCAGGACAGCGCGCTGACCACGGGTGCCGACGCGCGCACCTTCTTCGCGCTGCTGGGCGGCAGCCCGACGCTGTTCAACGGCGTCGAGGCCGGTCTCGGCCTGCCCCAGGGCTCGATCTTCAGCCCCGGCCCGCTGACGGCGGAACAGTATTCGATGGACAACACCGCCTGGTCGGTGTTCGGCACCGTGGACTTCGAGCCGGCTGACGGCCTCGTCTTCACCGCCGGCTTCAACTACACCGACGACAAGAAGGACTTCTCGCTTGCGCAGCAGTCCTTTGACGAGCTGTCGAACACCAACCTCGTCGATGCCTTCATCACCGGCGCGACGCTGGCCAATCCGGCGCTGCCGGATGTGTTCACCCGTGCGCAGTTCCAGGCCCTGCCGACGGCCGTGCAGCAGCAGCTGCTTGCGGCAGCCACCAACCCGGCTACGAACCCGCTGCTTGGCCTGACCCCGTTCCAGTTCCAGCCGCCGTTCCTGACCATCCCGAACTCGGTCGAGCCGGGCCAGACCCGCGACGACAAGTTCACCTACCTGCTGCGCGCCGCCTATCAGGTGTCGAACGAGGTCAACATCTACGCGAGCTATGCGACCGGCTTCAAGGCAAGCTCGGTCAACCTGTCGCGGGATAGCCGTCCGGCGTTCGGCGATTTCATTCCGGGGCCGGGCCGTTCGGCCTTTGCCGCGCCTGCTTCGCCGATCACCAATGCCGGGCTGAACGTCGCCAACCTCACCACCGGTTCGCGTTTCGCCGGGCCGGAAAATGCCGAAGTCTACGAACTGGGCATGAAGGCGCAGTGGGATGGCTTCGGCTTCAACCTTGCGGTGTTCGACCAGACCATCAAGGGCTTCCAGAGCTTCCTGTTCACCGGCACCGGCTTCCAGCTGAACAATGCCGGTCAGCAGTCGGTGCGCGGCTTTGAAGTCGATGCGACGATCCGTCCGAGCGACAGCCTGGTGTTCACCTTCGCGGCGACCCACCTTGATCCGAACTTCGACAGCTTCACCGCCAGCCCGGTCGGCAACCTCACCGGCTTCCGCCCCGGCGGCATCCCCGGCTGGAGCATTGCGACCTCGGCAACCCACACGCTCGAAATCGGCAGCAACAAGCTGGTCACGCGTGTCGACTACGCCCATGAAAGCAATGTCGACATCAACAACGGCCTGCCGACCTTCAACGGCCCGGTGAACGCCCGCCGCGATCCGCGGATCTTCCAGCGTGAGACCAACCTGGTGAACGCCTCGATGATCTTCCAGCTCGAAAACGGTCTGGAAATCGGTGCCTGGGCGCGCAACCTGCTCAACGACGAGTTCATCATCACGGTGTTCGACGGCGTGGCGCAGGCCGGCACGGTTTCGGGTTACCCGAACCAGCCGCGCACCTATGGCGGCCTCGTGCGCTTCAAGTTCTGATGGCCTGACACGGGTCTGAAACGAACCTGAAAGTGAGGGCTTCGCACCAGTGGTGCGGAGCCCTCTGCATTTGAAGAGACCGGCTTCGTCCGGCTTGCCTGCGCGCCGCTGACGAGAGATGAAGCTCCCATGCTGGACAGCCTGATTGATCCTTTCCGCCGGATGTTCGATTTCCGTGGCCGCGCACGGCGGCGCGATTACTGGCTGTTCGTTGCCTGGCAGGTGCCGGTGCTCATCGTGGTGTTTCTCGTCACCAATCTTGTGCTGGGGACGGCCGGCACACTGATCCTTGCGCCCGAACTGATGATCTACGGCACGCTCGCCTATACGGCGGTATTCGGCCTGCCGGTGCTGGCCCTGCAAGTGCGGCGGCTGCACGATTCCGACAAGCGCGGTTGGTGGGTGCTGGTGGGTTTCATCCCCTATCTCGGCCTTGGCTGGCTGTTGTTCCTGATGGCGCAGCAGGGCACCTGGGGGCCGAACCGTTATGGGCCCGATCCCCGTCAACTGTGGGAAGGCGACCTGTTCGAATAGGTTTGCGTTTGCCACGCGCGGACAGCGTGTGCATTCTGGCACCTGCGGCGCGGGATGGCCGCTGGGGGACACAGATGTTTGATATTGGGCGCGTGTTTTCGACCAGCTTTGCGATGCTGCGTGAGCGGCTATGGCCGCTGGCCGGGATGTGGGCGGTGTTTCTCGCGATCCAGATGGCGGCCTATACGGTGCTCTCGGTGGTCATCGCGGTGGTCGGCATTGCCGGGATCGCCGGTCTTGGCTTTGCCATCGACGATCCTGCCAGCGCCAGCGCCTTGAGCGGGATCGGGATCGGCGTGTTTGTCATGATGGCGCTTTTCTTTGCCGCCTATCTGATGCTGGCCTTTGCGCAGCAGGCGGCGATGGTGACACTCGCCTCGCCGCTGGAGCGTGCGGCGTTTGGCGATGCGATGCTGCGCGGCTTTCGCACCTGCCTGCCGTTTCTGGCGATTTCGGTGTTGCTGACGATTGGCTATATCGCGTTTACGTTGGTGATAATGGCGATAATGAGCGCGCTTGCGCTGACAGGAAGCGCCGGCGCGGGGGTATTCGGCGGCCTCGTCGGGTTGGCCAGCCTGCCGCTCATGCTGTTTCTGGCTTGCCGCTTTGCGGTGCTGGTGCCGGTTGTCGCGGTGGATCAGGTGTTCAGTCCGATCGCCGCGCTGCGCCGCAGCTGGTCGGTGACGCGGGGCAAGGCCTTGCGTATTTTCCTGGCGCTGCTCGGCTTCTTCGGGATCGCGATGGTGGCGGTGCTGCTGCCCTTCGCGCTGATCTTCGTGGCGGCCGATATGGCCCAGGACAACACCGGACTTGGCCTGCTGCTGATGGGGCTGGGCTTTCTCGTGTTTGTGCCGGTGGGGATTGGCTTCATGCTCTACACCGCAACCTTTACCGCCGCGCTGCATTGCGAAGTGACTGGCGGCGGGGCGGAGCGGCTGGAGGAGGTCTTCGCCTAGAGCTCTCTCAGCGCCCGCGCCGGTTTCGCCCGCAGCAGGGGCAGCGATCCGGCGAGCGCAAAGCCCAGCACCAGCGCGATGCCAAGGGCGAGCACGCCCAGCACCTCGCCCCAGTCGGGCAGCCAGTCGAATTCGAACAGCTGGGTGATCACCACCCAGGCGAGCCCTCCGCCAAGCCCCAGCGCGACCAGCGCCAGCACGCCCGCCAGCAGGCCATATTCGGCGAGTTGCAGCAGCAGGATCTGCCGCCGGCTCGCGCCCAGCACGCGCAGCATCACCGTGTCATAGGTGCGCGCCGCCCGCGCCGCCGCAATCGCGCCCATCAGCACCGCAAGCCCTGCCAGCACCGTTACCGCTGCTGCCGCCAGGGTCGCAAGGCTGACCTGTTCGAGCAGCTTTCGTGCCTCGACCAGAATGCCGCCGACCTCGATCACCGAGGAGGACGGCATCTCCTTCACCAGAGCGCGCAGCAGACGCCCGCGTGCGGCGGTATCGGCGCCGTCCGGCAGGTCGATCGTGGCCGACAGGTTGTGCGGCGCATCGGCAATCGCATTGCGGCTGAACACCAGCGCGAAGTTGAAGCCCATGCTCTCCCAGTCGATCTCGCGGATATTGGCGATGCGCGCGGTGCGCTCGACGCCGAGGATCGCGATGGTGAGATAGTCGCCCACCTCCAGCCCCACGGCGCGGGCGAAATCGGCATCGATCGAGACCAGCGGTTCGCCCTTGTGGAACGGGCTCCACCATTCGCCCGCGACCACGCGGTTGCCCTGCGGGATGGTGTCGGCATAGGTCAGCCCGCGCTCGCCGCGCAGCGCCCATGCGCCCTCCGGGATTTCCTCAAGGTCGGCGACGCGGGTCATGGCGTCCTTCGCCCCATAAGCGATCACCGCGCCGCGCATGGTGGGCACGGTGCGGATCCCGGCCTTGGGGAACTCGGCCTGGATCAGCGCGAAGAAGCGCGGCTCCTGCGCGGGCGGCACGTCGAGCACGAAGTAGTCAGGTGCCTCGCGCGGCACGCGCTGCGCGATATTGCCGTCGATCGCGCTCTGCACCGCGGCCAGCAGCACGAAGGCGGCAAGGCCAAAGCCCAATGCGGTGACCAGCGCTCCGGTCGGCGCGCCGGGGCGATGGATATTGGCAATGGCGCTCCGCAGAAGCGGGTTCTTCGGGCGCGGCAGGCCGCGGGCGAGGCGCTGGATGCCCCATCCGAGCCCGGCGAGCAGCAGCAGCGCTCCGCCCGCGCCGAGCAGGAACCCGCCCGACAGCATCGGCTGCGCGGTGGTCAGCAGCGCCAGCGCGCAGATCGCCGCAAGGCCCGCACCCGTCGCCAGCAGCGCGCGCTTGTCTCGCGCCAGGGGCACGATGCCTGACCGCATCAACGCCATCGCCGGGAAGGTGCGCGCGCGCAGGAGGGGCGCGGCGGCGAAGGCGAAAGCCACCAGCAGGCCGTAACCCGCCGCCAGCAGCAGCGCGCCCGGCGCGATAATGAACCCGCTCTCGACCGGGAGCAGGCCTTGCAAGGCGCTCGCCAGCAGCGGTGTCACCAGCACGCCTGCGGCCAGCCCCGCCGCGCTTCCCGCCAGCGCCGCAACGCCGATCTGCATCGCATAGATCCGCACGATATCGCCGGAGGTGGCCCCCAGCACCTTCAATGTCGCGATCCCCGCACGGCGCTGGTCGAGATAGGACGAAACGCCGCCCGCAATCCCGATCCCTGCAATCACCAGCGCGGCGAGGCCCACCAGCGTCAGGAAATCGCTCATCTGCCGCACAAAGCGGTCAGCGCCGGGGGAGGCGCGGTCGCGGGTGCGGATGTCGAAGCCGGCGGTGGGATAGGCCTTGGTCAGCGCCTCCTCGATCGCCTCGGGGTCGCGCCCCGGATCGGCAAAGGCGATGCGGTGCTTGCTCTGGTAGAGCGCGCCCGGTGCCAGCAATCCGGCTTCGGTAGGCACGCTGTCGGCCACGATGACCGTCGGGCCGAGCTGGAAGCCTTCGGACAGGCGATCCGGCTCGTCCTTGATGATCCCCGCCGCGCGCAGGGTGACGGTACCGACCTTGAAGCTTTCGCCCAGCCTGATCCCCAGCCGTTCGAGCGCGGTTTGCGCGATCCACGCATCCGTGCCGGTGGGCGCGCCGACGGTGCGGCCGTCCTCCAGCAGCAGCGAGCCGAACATCGGCCATTTCGCGTCGACCGCCTTCAGCTCGATCGGCGCGGCCGCATCAGGCGTGCTCGCCATCGCCTGCATCCGATAGCCGCTGGAAATGGTGCCATAGGCCGACAGCGCCTTGCGTTCTTCGGGGCTGAGCGTGCGTTGCCAGACCTCGACCTCGAGATCGCCGCCCAGCAGTTCCTGCCCGCTGGATTCCAGCTCGCGCTCGATCGCGGTGGTCAGCGTGCCGATGGCGGCGAGCGCTGCGGTGCCGAGGAAGATGCACACCAGCAGCAGCCGGAGGCCGCGGAAGCGCGCGTTGAGATCGCGCCGGGCAATCGCCCATGCCGTGCCGAGGGGAAGGCTCATGCGGGCATGGTGTCCGAGACGATCACCCCGTCCGCCATGGTCAACACCCGCTCGCACTTGGCGGCAAGGCTGGCGTCATGGGTGATGATGAGGAGGGTCGCCCCGGTCTCGGCGCGGCGGGCGAACAGCAGCTTGATGATCTCCTCGCCGGTCGCGGCATCGAGGTTGCCGGTCGGCTCGTCGGCGAAGATCAGGCCGGGGCGCGGCGCGGTGGCCCGGGCGATGGCGACGCGCTGCTGTTCGCCGCCCGAAAGCTGGGTGGGATAATGCCCGGTGCGATGCGCCAGGCCGACCGCCTCCAGCTCCGCCAGCGCGCGCGGGTGCGCGTCCGCCATGGCGGCAAGCTCCATCGGGGTCGCGACATTCTCCGCCGCGGTCATAGTGGGCAGCAGGTGGAAGGCCTGAAGCACGATCCCGATCCGGCCCCGGCGTGCGGCGGCCAGCCCGTCTTCATCCAGCATCGCGAAATCCGCCCCCGCCACATTGAGGCTCCCCCCGCTCGCGCGTTCCAGCCCTGAAAGCACCGCCATCAGCGAGCTCTTGCCCGACCCCGAGGGGCCAAGCAGCGCCACGACCTGGCCTTGCGGCACATCGAGGTCGATCCCGCGCAGGATCGTTACCGGCGCGGCGCTATCGCCGAGGGTGAGGGTCAGATTGCGAGCGCTGATTGCGAGAGAGGGACTTGTCACGCGGTTCCGATGGCATAGGTGAGGGGGAGCAACAAGCTACAGGTATGGAAGGCTCGCGGATGCACAAGCGCTCTTGGTCGAAAATTGCCGTGTTGGGCGCCGCGCTGCTGGCGCTGGCGGGTTGCGGCGACAGTGCCGAGGAGGCAGCGCCGCAGGGCGAGATCGCGGCGGATGGCAAACCAGCGCTCCCCGCTATTCCCGTGATGGGGCCGGAACGGCGGATCATCGCCTTCGGTGACAGCCTGTTTGCCGGCTACGGGGTCGATCCGCGCGATGCCTATCCCGAAAAGCTCGAAAACGCCCTGCGCGCCAAGGGGATCAATGCCGATGTCATCAATGCGGGCGTTTCGGGGGATACCACGGCGGCGGGGCTGAACCGGCTGGAATTCACGCTCGCCGCGCAGAAGGACACGCCGCCCGCGCTGTTCATCCTCGAACTGGGCGGCAATGATATGCTGCGCGGCCTGCCGCCCGAAGAGGCGCGCGCGAACCTTGAAAAGATGCTCACCATCCTCAAGGCGCAAAAGGTGCCGGTGCTGCTGATGGGGATGCGCGCGCCGCCCAATTACGGGCCGGACTATCAGGCGGCGTTCGACGCGATGTATCGCGATCTCGCCAAGCAATATGGCGCAAGCCTGATCCCGTTCTGGCTGGAGGACATCTATCAGGATCCCTCGCTGTTCCAGGCCGACAAGATCCACCCGACCGCGCAGGGGATCGAGCGGCTGGTGGCATCGACGATTGGCGAGGTCGAAGGCGCGCTGCCGCCGGCAAAAGCGCCCTAGAGCCGCTCCACCCCGCCGCCCGAGACCCGCCAGATCGCCGCTTCGCTGCGGATCGCGTCAAACGGGGCGAGTTCGGTGCCGGTCATCCACACTTGCGCGCGGCCCGTACGCAGGCGGTTGAACAACTCGGTGCGGCGCACGGGATCAAGATGCGCGGCCACCTCGTCGAGCAGCAGCACGCTGGGCCGCCCGGATGCGGCGAGGATGCCGTGGGCGAGCGTGATGGCGATCAGCATCGCCTTCTGCTCGCCGGTGGAACAGGCCGCAGCCGAGTGCCCGGTAGAGGCCATGCGCACCTGCAATTCATCGCGCTGCGGGCCGGTGAGCGCGCGGCCCGCGGCGCGGTCTCGCGGGCGGGCGCGGGCGAGTTCGGCGCGCAGCGCGGTCTCGTCGGTCGGGCCGCCGGGGACATAGGCGAGGGCGGGGCGCGCAAAGGGTTCGGGTGGGAGGGCTGACAGCTCATCGGCAAGGCGCAGGACAAGTTCGGCGCGGGTCCGCGCCACGGCAGCGCCATGATCGGCCGCCTGGGCCTCGACCGCATCGAGCCAGCGCGGATCGGCGCGGGTTTCGAGCAGCTTGCCGCGTTCGCGCAGCGCCGTCTCCAGCGCATTCACCCGCCGCGCATGATCGGGGGCGAGCGCCAGCGCCATGCGATCCATGAACCGCCGCCGCGCGCCTGCGCTGTCGGTGAACAGCCCGTCCATCGCCGGGGTCAGCCAGCTGAGCGCCAGCCATTCTGCAAGGCTGGCAGAGGTGGCGGGCGCACCGTTCACGCGCACCAGTCGCCGCCCCGGCTGACCGGGTTCGGTATAGGTGCCAAGCCGCGCCGAGATCGTCCCGGCTTCCGAAAGGCTCGCGCCAATCACGAAAGGCAAGGGCGGATCGCCCGCCACCGCCCGGCGCGGCAGGTCGCCGAGGTTCGCACGCCTGAGCCCGCGTCCCGGGCCGAGCAGCGAGAGCGCTTCGAGGATATTGGTCTTCCCCGCCCCATTCTCGCCCACCAGCAGGTTGAAATGCGCCGGCTCGCCAAGCTGGGTGGCCGCATGGTTGCGGAAGTTTTCGAGGGTGATCCGGCTGAGGCCCATGGCCCCAAGCGGGTAGCCGGAGGGGGGTGCTTTGGCCAGTGCGCGTGCTGGCGAAATCACCGATCCCAACCCTTGGTGAAATTTCCCAAGCTTTCGTTTCGCTGAACGTGCTGTTTGCGGCGCGAAAGGATCGAAACCGCAGAAATCCGCCATTTTTCGAGTTTGGCACGGCTCCTGCAATGTATTTGGCATCCCCGGGATGGTCCCGGAAACAACGCAAGACACACCAAAGGAGACCTCACATGACCACCATCGAAACCGGCAACCGCCTCTTCGCCGCCGCCTTCTCGGTCGTGCTTTCGGCAGCTTTCTTCGCCTACGCGATCATCCCCGCCAGCCCGACCCTCGTCGCCTGATCCGCCAACGCAACCCCATTCGAAGGAACCCACACCATGTTCGGCTCTGACAATTCTTCCCGCTTCGCTTCCGCCGCCTTCGCCGTCGTGCTGACGGTCGCCAGCTTCGCCTATGCGATCGTGCCCGCCAGCCCCGGCCTGATGGCCTGATCCGACCACCGCTTTTTCAAGGAGTTTGCCTCACATGAACAACATTACCGGCCAATCGGGCGGCACCCCGCCGAGCCGCAGCTTCCGCCTCGACAAGGGCAATGCCAAGGTGTTCGGCGTCTGCGCCGGGATCGGCAACTACTTCGGCATCGACACCATGCTGGTGCGCATCGGCTTTGTCGCCGCAACGCTGCTCGGCTTTGGCAGCCCGGTGCTGATCTACCTCGCGGTCGCGCTGATCGCCGACTGAGTGCAGCGACCACACAAAGCGGTTCCCGGTTTATCGGGCCGCTGCACCTGATGGAAAGAAACCGGGAGGGGCCTTTGCGGGCCCCTCTTTCTTTTACATGGCGCTGATGCCGCCATCCAGTTTCAGCTCGGCCCCGGTCATGAAGCGGCTTTCATCGCTCGCCAGATAGAGCACCGCGTTGGCGATATCATTGGGCTCGCCGACAAACTTCAGCGGGATCTGCCGCGCCAGCTTTTCCATCAGCACATCCTTGTCGAGCGCGTGCGCCTTGGCCGTGCCATCAAGGATCGGCGTGTCGACAAAGGTCGGGTGGACCGAATTGCAGCGGATCTGCATCCCCTTCTTCGCGCAATGCAGCGCGATCGACTTCGACAGCATCCACACCGCCGCCTTGCTGGCGTTGTAGGCCGGCATGGTGTCGCTCGCGATCAGGCCGGCGATGCTGGAGATGTTGATGATCGAGCCCGGTGCGTGCTCGCGCATCAGGGGGAGCGCCTTCTGGCAGCCGTGGAAGATCGAATTGACGTTGATGTCGAAGCAGCGCTGCCAGTCACCGAAATCGCAGGCCTCGATGTTGCCCGGAACGCCGATCCCGGCATTGTTGACGAGGACATTCAGCCCGCCGAGCTTCTCGCGCGCGGCATCGACAGCGGCTTCCCACTGGTCGGGCTTGGTCACGTCATGCGCGATGCCGTAGGCCGTGCCTTCGCCGAGTTCGGCGTTGATGATCGCGGCGGTTTCTTCTGCGCCCGCACCGTTGATGTCGGTCGCCAGCACCCGCGCGCCTTCCTGCGCCAAGCGGATGCAGTGCGCGCGGCCCAAGCCCTGCGCGCCGCCCGTCACCAGGGCCATCTTGCCCGCTACACGTCCTGCCATTTTACTTGTCCTCTCCCAGAAATTCCGGCGTCAAAAGCATCGCGATCCTCACGTCGACCGCGTGCCCGGCGCGCCGCCACTCGGCCACAAAGCGCGAAAGATCGTGCAGCGCAACCCGGTGGGTGATGATGTTCTCGTCCGATACCCCGCCACCTTCGCCCACGCGGGTAAGGCCGGTTGCCTTCAAGAGCGTGAAGCTTTCCGAGACCATGCCGGGCGATGAATAGAATTCGCCCAGCACCTCCATGTGGGCAGCATGGTAGCCGGTTTCCTCCTCCAGCTCGCGCGCGGCGGCGGCGGTGGCATCCTCATTCTCGGCCCCGGCATCGTCGCCGACGAGCCCTGCGGGAATCTCGAGGCTGAAGCGCCCCAGCGGCACGCGGTACTGGCTGACGAGGATCGCGTGACGCGTGCCATCCGCGTCTTCATCCAGCGCGATAATGGCCGCTGCCCGGATACCGCGCGCGCGGCCGACATATTCCCACCGGCCCCGCGTCTTGGCGGTGATGAACTTGCCCTCCCACTGCACGACTTCGGGAAGGTCAGCGTCGCGGTCTCTGATCAAGATATTAACTCCGTTCGTCCTGAGCCTGTCGGAAGCGAAGCTGACCCGCAGGGTCTACGACCGCACTTCACTTCATTGCGGGTGCAAAGGAAGGACGGCCCTTCGACAAGCTCAGGGCGAACGGGTCAAGGGGCTAATTGGTCAAACCTCGATCAGCCGATCAGGCAGTTCGTTCACGTCCTCGCTGCCGCGCGGGAAATGTTCGGCAAGGACATGGCCGACGTCGCGGATGCCCACTGCCAGCCCTTCGGCGATGCGCCCGTGGCGGATGTGGGCCAGCATATCGCCCATCGCCTCGCCCCATACCTCGGCCGGCACCTTGGCAGCGATGCTCTCATCCGCGACGATCTCGGCGCGGCGCTCGTGCATCGAGAGATAGATCAGAACCCCGGTGCGCCCGGTGGTGCGCCGTTCCGCGCCGACCTTGAACTGGCGCACCGCCTGATTGTGGACGCGCATGGTCTTGGTCGGGCCGGGTATCAGGGCGAATTTGAGCGGCTGCCATTGCTGCACCAGCATGACGCCGAGGAACTTGATGAGGCCCAGCGCGATCACCATGCTGGCGATTTCGCCGGTGCTCCATTCGTGGTCCCATCCGCCGAACATCGCGTCCCACGCATCGAGGAAGGGGCGGGGGAAGGCGGCGAAGACACTCATCGCGGTGAAGGCTGCGCCTGCCGCCCACAGCAGCGCGACATCGGTGTAACCGTCCGACGCTTCGGCCAGCACGGTGACGATCTCGCCCGAGGTCGCGCCTTCGGCCTCGGTCACGGCTTCGCTGACGAGCTGGCGTCCTGCATCATTGAGATAGGCCATGATCTACCAGCTCCCCGAAGCGCCGCCGCCGCCGGACGAGCCACCGCCAAAGCCGCCGAACCCGCCGCCGCCACCAAATCCGCCGCCGCCGAAGCCGCCACCGCCTCCGCCGCGGCCGCTATTGTTGATGATCCCCCGCGCGATCGCGCTGCCTACTTCCCACAGGATGACATCGCGCGCCGTATCGCCCAGCCCGCGGCTGCCCCACGGGCCATCGCCCTTCGAGGAATATTTGCGCTTGCGCCCGCGCCCGGCAAACAGCGGCAGGACGAAGAAGAAGAACAGGAAGGCGAGCCAGATCAGCACGCCGAAGGGAAAGCCGCCGTCGCTGCGGCTGCTTTGTGCAGCGGCGGCCTGTGCGGCTTCCTCGATGGCGATGGCATCCTCGGGCGATTTGGCCAGGTGAGCGAGGATCGCGGCGACCCCGTCGGTTACGCCGGCATCGAAATTGCCTTGCTTGAAGCGCGGGGTGATGACGTCGTTGATCACGCGCCCGGCCATGATCCCGCCGAAATAGCCGTGAAGGCCATAGCCGACCTCGATCCGCACCTTGCGTTCATTGGGCGCGATCAGCAGCAGCAGGCCGGTGTCGCGCTTTTCCCCGCCGATCCCCCACTTGTCGGTGAAGAGCGTGGTCGCATAGGTCTCGATCGAAGCGCCGCCGAGGCTCGGCACAGTGGCGACGATGATCGCGCGGCCGGTCTGGGCGTTATAGGCGCGCAGCTCCCCGTCGAGCTTGGCCTCGGTCTCGGGCGAGAGGATGTTCGCGCCGTCATAGACCGGGCCATCCGGGCGGGGCGGATAGTCCTGCGCCTGAGCGCCTGCCGCAAACGTAAGCAGCAGCGCGGCAATCCAGATGCGAAGCAAGGCGAGGAACCTGTTCATGCGGCCTCTTTCATCATCTGCCGGCACCGTGGGCTGACCGGCCCGGGAGCCGTATTGGCGGTGTCGATCCGGGCGATCAGCGCATCGACCCCTGCATTCGTCCCGCCCTCGAGGTCGCCAGCACTGAAGCGCGGGCGGATCGCCTCGCGAATGATCTGTGCCGCCACTTCGGAGGGAAGAACCGTCTCGAGCCCGCAGCCGACCTCGATCCGCAATCTCCGCTCCGCAGGCGCGATCAGCAGCAGGACGCCGCGGTTGGTCTCGGCATCGCCAATGCCCCAATCGTTGAACATCCGGTTCGCGGCTGCCTCGATCGTCTCGCCCTTCAGACTTGGCACGGTTGCGACCACGATCGCGGTTTCCTTGTGATCCCAATAGCGGCGCAATCTGGTGCCGAGGGCTGTCTCCGCTTCGGGGGAGAGAACATCGGCCTGGTCGATCACCGCTGCCCCTGGCCTTGCGGGTTCTGCTTCGCGGTCGCAAGCGGCCACGAACAGCGCCAGGCCTAGGAGCACGGTGCGCGCAATCACCTCAATTGGTGGCGGCCGGCGTGGCCGCGCCGGTGATGCCGCTCATATCGACCTTGGGGTTGGCCTTGGCGCCTTCCTCAGCCTTGAAATATTCGAGCGGCTCGGCGCCGTGGATCACGTTCGCCCCGATGCTCGAAGGGAAGGTGCGGATCTCGGTGTTATAGTCCTTGGCGAGCTCGTTGTAGCGCACCCTTTCGGTGTTGATCTGGTTGTTGGCCTCGTCGATCGCGATCATCAGATCCCGAAAGCGAGGCTGGCTGGTGAGGACGGGATAGTTTTCCACCACGGTGCGCAGCTGGCCCATGGCCTGCGTGAGCTGGTTCTGCGCGTCGTTGAACTTCTTGAACTCTTCCGGGTTCGACAGGTCATCGGTGGTGATGTTGATCGCGGTCGCCCGGGCGCGCGCGTCGATCACGCCTTGCAGGATGTCCTTTTCCGAAATGGCAGCGGCCTGCACCACGGCGACGAGATTGGGGATCTTGTCCGAACGGTTCTGAAGCGCGCTTTCGACGTTGCCCCACTGCGCCTTGGCGGCTTCTTCCTTGGTGGGCACCGAGTTGATCCCGCAGGCCGCAAGGCTGAGTGCGGCAGCAGCGGCAAAGGCGCCGCGCAGCATAGTCCTGAAATTCATGGCCTTATCCCTCCTCATCGCACGGGGCAGCCCGGCGGTGTGTTCCTGTATTGCGGATATAGCACACCGCTATCCCCATTCAAGGCGCGTGGATCGGATGCCATGACTTGGCAGCCGCTGGGCCGAGTGCCAAAAGGGGACAAACGGCACACAGGAGGGATCATCATGCTGTCGGAATTCAAGGCCTTCATCGCCAAGGGCAATGTCATCGACCTCGCGGTCGGCGTCATCATCGGCGCGGCGTTCGGCGCAATCGTCAAGTCGCTGACGGACGACATCATCATGCCCTTCATCGGCTGGATCGTCGGCAGCATCGACTTTTCGGACATCTACATTGTGCTGTCGGGCAATGTCGCCCCCGGCACATCGCTGGCTGCCGCGCGCGAGGCAGGGGCCGTGGTGCTCGGCGTCGGGGCGCTGGCATCGGTCGTGATCAATTTCCTGATCCTGGCCTTCATCATCTTCCTGATGGTGCGCTATGTGAACAAGATTACCGCGCAGTTTTCCAAGACTGAGGAAGCCGCAGCCCCTGCCGGGCCGACCGAGATCGACCTGCTGATCGAAATCAGGGATGCGCTGAAGAAGTAAGGGCGGCGCTCACTTCACATTCAGGATTGCCGCGCTATATCCGCTTCCGCCGGGTTCGCCCGGCTATGGCGATAAATTGCTGCGTGCAATAGATGCAACGGACCCGGGGGCAGTACCCGGCGGCTCCACCATCTGAGCCCACGGTCGACACGCGTGGACCGCGTGCCGACCGAGCGGCTCAGCTGGAGGGGCCGAACCAGGATCGACGTGTGTTGAAAGACGTAGTTTTCGCCCGGGCTGAGTAACCCGCATAAGGCTCAAAAACCATAAGTGCCAACGACAACGAAGCACTTGCTCTCGCTGCGTAATGTGACGGCCTAACGGCCTGAATTTACTAAGCCTAGAGCACGGTTCGGACCGAACCGGGTAACAGAATCGGAAACCGGGCGTCCGGGGGGAACGTAGCAACAGAATCCCCCCACCTTCCCGAAAAGATGCCGCAAGCTGAGCGCTTCAGTCGCGCGTATCGACCCGCGCCTCGCGCAAGCTCGCCACTTCCTTTTCAAGCTTCAGGCAGTCGAGGATTTTCGCGCCCGCAAGGAACACGGCGCCGGTCGTCGCGAGGAACAGCAGCTTGCCGCCGAAGCCGGGATATTCGTGGAGATAGACCATCCCCCGCGCACTCGAACCCAAGGCGAGCGCGTAAATGATCAGGAACGCTTCAAAGCGCGTCTTGATCACGAACAGCCGTCCCAGCTTGCGCAGCATGGCGTCTCCCGAAGTGCTTTCGACTCTGCGTGGCCGCTGAGTCGCCTTTACGATGGAGTAACCTTACGCCGCGCCAGCGCTTGCTTCAAACGCGTTAACCAAGCTGTGCCAGATCGAGCGCGTCGAGCAAGGCGAGGCGTGCCGCAATCACGCTGTCCGCCAGCACCTGTGACCCAATATCGGACGGGTCGATCTGTTCGGGCCAATGCGCGGCGATGACGCGTTCGATCAGGTCGGCGCGGGCCTCGTCGAGCAGGAAGCGCGGGTCGACCGTCGCCGGATCGCAGACGACGCGCAACCGAAGGCAGGCAGGCCCGCCGCCATTCGCCATCGATTGCCGCACATCGACCGGGATCACCTGACGGATCGGGCCATTGCTGGCGAGCATCGCCTCGCACCAGCCCCAAACGCTCGGGCTCTCGCGACATTCCTCGGGGACGATCAGCGCCATCTCGCCGCTCGGCAGCGTCAGTAGCTGGGCGTTGAACAGATAGGTGCGGATCGCCTCTTGCAGCGAGACAGCCGACGCAGGCACCTCGACCACTTCGAGCGCCGGGAAGGCGGCGCGGATCGCATCATAGGCGCCCTGCTGGTCGGCAAAGGCCTCGGCATGGGTGAACAGCACACGCCCGTTGGCGACCGCAACCACATCATTGTGGAAAGCGCCTGCCGCAATGGCCTCGGGATTCTGCTCGATGAACACGGTGCGCGCGGGATCGAGCCCGTGGGCGCGGGCGACAATGCGGCTCGCCTGCTCGTGCTGGCGTGCAGGGAAGCGGCCGCCGGTCTTGCCATAGACGAACACCTCGACCCCGGGGGCATCGTGACTTTCGCACAGCCGCATATGATTGGCCGCGCCTTCATCACCGAAAGTCGGCGGGACGGCATCATGGATCGCAAAGTGCCGCGTGTCGCCGAAAGCGATCCTGAGCTGGGCCTGCGTATCCGGCCATTCCTGCGCGCGGTGGAGCATGGTGATGAGGTTTGCCGGTGTCAGGTGGCAACGCCCGTCGGCAGTGTCAGGGGCCGGGGAGACGGTGGCGGCATTGGCCGTCCACATCGAGGAGGCCGACCACGGCGCTGCGCGCAATTGCGGCGGCTCGGTGCCATCGAGTGCAAGCGCCTGCGTCAGCGCATGGTTGGGCCGGGGGAGCGGCAGAAGGAAGCCTTGCACGCCCAGCCGCGCAAGGTTCCCCCGCATCTTGGCCACGCCCTGAAGTGCCGCCGCGCGCGGGTAGGACGGATCGCCCGCATGGCTTGCACTGGCGATATTGCCGAGGCTGAGGCCTGCATAGTTGTGCGAGGGGCCGACGATCCCGTCGAAATTGATTTCGGTGAGCATTTTCTCAGTCCATTTCGTCATTGCGAGCGACCGTCAGGTCGCGCGGCAATCCATGGTCGAACCTTGCGGCGAGCGGGCGGGCCATGGATCGCCGCGTCGCTGCGCTCCTCGCGGGTGGCGAGGAAATCAAGTCTACCGCCCCACGCTCCACACCATGTCACCCTCGCACACGTCGAGCAGATCGGCGCTGGCCGAATCGATCGCGATGCCCCCGGCGCCGTCCAGCACCCGCGCGCCGAAGCAGGCGCGGAACGTGCCGAGCCTGCCGGTGGCGAGGATCGCCCGCTCGCCCTCGCTTGCATCCACTGCGGTGACGGGGTGTTCGCAGGCGTTCTTGACGCTCGTGACATTGTCGGTCCAGGCCACCATCGTCGGGCCGCCATCGAAGATGTCGACATAGCCCTCGGCGCGGAAGCCCTCGTCCTCCAGCATCCGCATCGCGGCACGGCCCGTGGGATGGGGCACCCCGATGACAGAGCGGGCATCGTCGTTCAGCATGGCGATGTAGACCGGGTGCTTGGGCATCAGGTCGGCGATGAACTGGTTTCCGTTGATCGCGTTGAAATAGTCCGCGTCCTGGAAGCTCATCCCGAAGAAGCGCCCTGCGACACCGTCCCAGAAAGGCGATCCGCCGCGCTCGTCGATGATCCCGCGCAATTCGGCAAGGATGCGGTCGGCAAAGCGCGCCCGGTGCATGGCGACGAACAGATAGCGTGAGCGGGCGAGCAGCAGGCCGAGGCCGCCGGCGCGTTCATTGGGGTGGAGGAACAGCCCGCCAACCTCGCTCGATCCCTCAAGGTCGGTGACAAGGCTGAGGAGCTCGGCGCGCACCGTGCGGTCAAGCTCCTGCGAATACTGGGTGAGGGTGTTGAGACGATAGGAATAGAACGGCCAGCGCTGGCCGACCTTGGTCATCAGCTGGCAGGTGCCGCGCACCGCCCCGGTGCGGGCGTTTTCCAGCACCAGCACGAACTGCTCGTCGGCGAGCGTTTCGTCCTCGCGGGCGAAAGCCGCCTCGGCCCGTTCGAGCTTGCCGCGCAGCGCCGCGCGATCGGGCGGCAGGTTGGTGAAGCCCCCGCCCGTCAGTTTGGCCATTTCATAAAGTGCCTCAAGATCGGCGGGGCGCGCAGCGCGCAGGCGGAAGGTCAAGATATTGCTCCCTGAGCAAGGCGCTCGATCACGCGGGCGGAAAGCGCTGCGCGTTCGGCAAGACTGGGGACGATGAGATATTCGTCCGGCGAATGGATCGCGCCGCCGCGCACCCCCATGGTGTCGACCACGGGCACGCCGCAGGCCGCGATATTGTTGCCGTCGCACACCCCGCCGGTGGATTGCCAGCGGATCGTCTGGCCAAGTTCCGCGCCGCATTCCCGCACGAGATCGAACAGGGCTTGCGCGCGCGCATCGACTTTCTTGGGCGGGCGGGTGACGCCGCCATGGCGGTGGGTGGCAACTTCGTGAGCCACCTCAATGCTGCGCAGCAAAGCGTTGAGATCGTGATCGAAGCCCTCGGCGGCCACGGTGCTCTTGGGGCGCACGTTGAAGCGCAGCACAGCATGGTCGGGCACGACATTGTTCGCGGCGCCGCCTTCGAGCTTGGCCGGATTGATGGTGATCTGATCGTTCTCCAGCGCCTTCAGCCGCAGGATCAGATCGGCCGCTGCGACAATCGCATTGCGCCCTTCGTGCGGGTTGCGCCCGGCATGGGCGCTTCTGCCTGTGAACGTGATCGAATAGTTCCCCGTCCCCCCGCGCTCGTGCGCCAGCGTGCCATCGGGGAGAGCGGCCGGCTCGTAGGTGAGCGCGGCTAGCTTGCCCGCGGCGAGTTCGGCAATCAGCGCGGCGCTGGCAAGCGAGCCGGTTTCCTCATCGGAGTTGATCAGCACATCATAGCCCAGCGATCCGGCGCTCGCGGTCTGTTCGAACGCCATCAGCGCATGGAGCATCACCGCGATGCCGCCCTTCATGTCGGCGACACCGGGGCCGTTCAGTGTTTCGCCATCCAGCCAGGTCTGGCGCTGGAAGGGGTGATCGGCGGGGAACACGGTGTCCATGTGCCCGGTCAGCAGGATCCGCCGATTCGCCTGCGGGCGCACCCGCACCACCATATGCTGGCCGTGGGGCTTTTCGAACGCGCTGCCATCTGCGGCGATGGCGGTGACGGGTGACGGATCGACCAGTTCGACGGTGCCGGGAAGCGCGGCGAAAGCCTCGGCCAGCGCGGCGGCCTGCGCCGCCAGCCCGGCCAGATTCGCCGTGCCGGTGTTGATCGCGCTCCAGGCTTGCACCTGCGTCAGCATCGCGGCGCTGTCGATTGTTGCCAATGTCCCGTCCATCCTCTCCCTCTAGCCGGGAGCGCGCGCCTGTCCAACCCGTTGCAATCGCATCGGGCCTGCGCCATAGGGCCAGCCGTCCTCTCCTCCCCGGGCTCTGACAACCCACGAGGACACTGATGACTGACATGACGACCCGCGCCGGTATTGCGATTGATGGCCGGCTGGCGAGCTTCCTTGAAGGCGAGGTTCTGGCGCCGCTTGGGCGGGATGTGGACGATTTCTGGCAGGGTTTCGCCGCGCTGCTGGCCGACTTTGCGCCGAGGAACCGTGCGCTGCTGGAAAAGCGCGAGGCGCTGCAGGCACAGATCGACGCGTGGCACTTGGAACGCGCGGGCAAGCCGCACGATGCCGCCGCCTACAAGGCCTTCCTGACCGAAATCGGCTACCTCGTCCCCGAACCCGGTGCGTTCCAGATCGGCACCCAGAACGTCGACCCCGAGATCGCCACCATGGCCGGCCCGCAGCTGGTGGTGCCGATCCTCAACGCCCGCTTCCTGCTCAATGCCGCCAACGCGCGCTGGGGGAGCCTCTACGATGCCTTCTACGGCACCGACGCGCTCGATGCGGCCCCCGCTAGGCCCGGCGGCTATGACGAGGCGCGAGGGCAAGCGGTGATCGCGCGCGGGCGGGCGTTCCTCGACGCGACCTTCCCGCTGGCGAGCGGGAGCTGGGCCGACCTTGTGGCCCGCGAGGCAATCGCGCTTGCCGATCCGTCGCAGCAGGCGGGCACCACCGACAAGGGCGTGCTGCTGAAAAACAACGGCTTGCACGTCGATGTTGTGTTCGATTCCGCCACCCCCGTCGGCGCCACCGACAAGGCCGGGATCGCCGACATCATCGTCGAGGCCGCGCTCACCACCATTGCCGATTGCGAGGACTCCGTGGCGGCCGTCGATGCCGAGGACAAGCTGCTGGCCTACACCAACTGGCTCGGCATCATCCGCGGAGACCTGTCGGAGAGCTTCGAGAAGGGCGGCAAGACCCTCACCCGCACGCTCGCGGGCGACAAGAGCTACACCGCGACCGACGGCACCGCGCAGACACTCAAGGGCCGCAGCCTGATGTTCGTGCGCAATGTCGGCCACCTGATGACCAACCCCGCGATCCGCCTCGCCGATGGCAGCGAGATTCCCGAGGGGATCATGGACGCGGTATTCACATCGGCCATTTCCACGCTCGATGTTGAAGGCCACGGCAAGTTCGGAAACTCGCGCACCGGCTCGATCTACATCGTCAAGCCCAAGATGCACGGGCCGGAGGAATGCGCCTTCACCAACGACCTGTTTGACGCGGTGGAAGACCTGCTCGGCCTGCCGCGCCACACGATCAAGGTCGGGGTGATGGATGAGGAGCGCCGCACCTCGGCGAACCTTGCTGCCTGCATCCAAGCGGTGAAGGACCGCATCGTCTTCATCAACACCGGCTTCCTCGACCGCACGGGCGACGAAATCCACACTTCGATGCGCGCTGGGCCGATGCTGCGGAAAGGTGCCATGAAGAGCAGCGCGTGGCTCAAGTCCTACGAGGCGAGGAACGTCGCCATCGGCCTTGCGCATGGCCTCTCGGGCAAGGCGCAGATCGGCAAGGGGATGTGGGCCGCGCCCGATCTGATGGGGCAGATGATGGTCGAGAAGGTCGGGCACCTCAAGGCGGGCGCGAACACCGCGTGGGTGCCGTCTCCCACCGCCGCGACGCTCCATGCGCTGCACTACCACCAGATCGACGTGTTCGAGGTGCAGAAGCACCTGCCCGAGCCCGCGGGCCTCGATGACCTGCTGGCGATTCCGCTGGCGGAGGGCGCGAACTGGTCTGCGGAGGAAGTGCGCGAAGAACTCGACAACAATTGCCAAGGCTTGCTTGGCTACGTCGTGCGCTGGATTGATCAGGGCGTGGGCTGTTCCAAGGTGCCCGACATCAACGATGTGGGCCTGATGGAAGACCGCGCGACCTTGCGCATCTCCTCGCAGCACATCGCCAACTGGCTGCTGCACGGTGTGATCACCGAGGCCCAGGTGATGGACTCGCTCACCCGCATGGCCGCCAAGGTCGACGCGCAGAACGCGGGCGACCCGCTTTATGTGCCGCTTACCGGCAACGAGGACGGTGCGGCCTTCAGTGCGGCGAAAGATCTGATCTTCAAGGGCGTGGAGCAGCCCAGCGGCTATACCGAACCGCTGCTGCACGCCTGGCGGCTCAGGAAGAAGGCGCTCTAACTCAGCGCCTTCGCCACGGCGACAAACTCTGCCACACTCACCGTCTCGGCCCGCCGCGTTTCGTCGATGCCGAGGTTTGCCAGCGCCTCCAGCGCGCCCGGCACGCCCTTCAAACTCTGGCGCAGCATCTTGCGGCGCTGGCCGAAGGCGGCCTCCGTGAGGCGTTCGAGCATCCGCGCCGAGACGCCCTCGGGCATGGCGGCGGGGGTCACGTGGACGATCGCGCTCATCACCTTGGGGGGCGGGGTGAAGGCGCTGCGGTGGACTTTCATCGCGAGCCGCGCCTGGCTGCGCCACTGGGCGAGGACGGCGAGGCGGCCATAGGCGTCGCTATCGGGCACGGCGACGATCCGGTCGGCGACCTCGCGCTGGAACATGAGGGTGAGCGACTGCCACAGGGGAGGCCACGCCTCACCCCCCAGCCAGCGCACGAACAGCGCAGTGCCGACATTATAGGGCAGGTTCGAGAGCACGTGGAACGGCTCGCCGCCCATCAGCTGCGCGTGATCGAGCTTCAGCGCGTCGCCTTCGATAACAGTGAGTTGCCCGGGAAAGCTCTCACCCAGCTCGGCCAACGCTGGCAGGCAGCGGCGATCCATTTCGATCGCCGTCACGCGCGCGCCTGCCCGCAGCAGCGCCCGCGTCAGCCCGCCGGGGCCGGGGCCGACTTCGAGCACCGGCTGGCCCGACAGGTCACCCGGCAGCGCAGCGATACGCGCGAGCAGTTGCTCGTCGAGCAGGAAATTCTGCCCCAGCGCCTTGGACGCGGCAAGGCCGTGGCGGGCGATGACCTCGCGGATGGGGGGAAGGTCAGGCACTGGCTGCTGCCCGTGCCTTCGCCATCTCAGCCGCCATCACGATCGCGGCGGCCATCGCGCCGGGATCGGCCACACCCTTGCCCGCAATATCGAAGGCGGTGCCGTGATCGGGCGAGGTGCGGATGATCGGCAGGCCGAGCGTGACGTTGACGCCCTCATCCACCTCCAGCGCCTTGATCGGGATCAGCGCCTGATCGTGGTACATCGCGAGTGCCGCGTCATACCCGGCGCGGGCGCGCGGAGTGAACAGCGCATCGCCGGGGACAGGGCCAAAGGCCGCGATCCCTTCGGCCTGCAGCGCGGCGATGGCGGGCGCGATGATGCGCGCTTCCTCGTCACCAAATTGCCCGCCTTCGCCCGCGTGCGGATTGAGCGCTGCAATCGCGAGGCGCGGGTCAGCAATGCCGAAATCGCGCCGCAGCCCGGCTGCTACAATCCGCGCCTTGTGGACGATAAGTTCGACTGAAAGCAGCGCCGGCACTTCGGCAAGCGCGATGTGGACGGTGAGCGGCACGGTGCGCAGGGATGGCCCGGCCAGCATCATCACGGCATCGCGATAGGGCCGGGCGCAGGCATCGGCGAGATACTCAGTCTGCCCCGGATAGTGCCATCCGATGGCGGCCAGTGCTCCCTTGGCAACGGGCGCTGTAACCAAGCCGCTCGCCGCTCCTGCCAGCGCGCATTTCGTGCCCCATTGCAGCGAGGCCAGCGCGAGGCGCGCGCCGTCTTGCGACGGGTGGCCGGGGTTCCACTGCCCCTCCAGCAGCGCCAGAACCGGCAGGCCGACGGCACTGGCGAAGGTAGCCTCTTCGGGGCTGGCAATCGGCACGATCGGGCAGTCGATACCGAGCGCTTCGGCCGACTGCTGCAACAGTCCTGGCCCGCCGACCACGAAGGCGGGCGGCGCGCGGCGTTCGGCCCGCAGCCGCGCCCAGGCGCCAAGGATCACCTCAGGCCCGATCCCCGCCGGATCGCCCAGACTTATCGCAAGCGGGGTCGTCACGCCTGCCAAGGCGTCAGTTGTATTCGATGTAGGCGTCGTTGCGCAGGTCGCGCAGGTAGCTTTGCGCGCGCTTGTTGACGCGCTCTTCCTCGATCTGCTCCATCACCGCTGCAAAGGTCGGGGCGCCGGCATCGGCCGGATCGTCACGCCCGCACAGCATCAGCACGCGCACACCTTCCTGAATGCCGCCGAAGGGCGGGGTGGCCTGACCGATCTGGAGATTGAGGATGATCGCGCGCAGCTGCTCGGGCAGGTTGGCCGCCTTGATCTGGTCGTTGGTCACAACTTCGGCGCCGATCGCCTTGGCGCCGGCATCAATATCGCCGCAACCGCGCGCGCTTTCGATGAACTTGCCGAACTCGACAACCCGCGCTTCGGCCTGTTCCTGCGTCACACCGGGGGCGAAGCTGATCGAGATCTGCTTGAGGCTCAGGATCGATTCGCTCGGATCGGGCATCAGCACCTGACGCTTGTTGATGAGGTAGATGATCGAGAAACCGCCGGGAATCTCGATCGGCCCCTGCAATTGTCCGGCCTGCATGGTGCGCACCGCCGCTGCAAGCTGTGCGGGCAGCTGGCCGAGCCGGAGCCAGCCCAGATCGCCGCCGACCACGGCGCTGCTCGCCTGCGAATACTGGCGCGCATAGGCGACGAAGCTGCCGCCCTGCTGCAGCTGCTCCATGATCTTCTGCGCGTTCTGGAGCACGGCTGCGCGGTTCTCGGTGGTGGCAGGCAGATAGATTTCGCCAAGCCGGTATTCATCGGTGCCCTTGGCGTCCTTCATCCGCTGGAGCACGTCATTGACCTCTTCGGCCGAGACGTTGACGAAGGGGATGACCTTGCGGCGCATCAGGTTTTCCCACGCCACTTCGCCCTCGATCTGCCGCTTGAGCGAGGTCGCAGACGAGCCGATGGAGGCGAGGTAATCGTCCATCTTCTTGGGATCACCGCCAAAGTTCTGCGCGGCGAGCTGCTGGTAGGTCTGTTCGACCTCCTCCCGCTTGGCCTCGACCTCTTCGGCTCTTGCGGCCTGGATCTTGAGCGTTTCGTCGATCAGGTTGCGCAGCACCTGAACGCGCAGGCGGAGCATTTCCTCTGGCGGGATCGGGGCTTCGGAAGAGGCGGTCACCAGCGCAACGCGCTGGTCGATATCGGTGCCGGTGATGACGAACCCGTTGACCATCGCAGTCACGGTGCGGCGGTCGGGATCGGCCCTGCCGAACAGGGTGATGTCTTCAGGCAAGCCAAACGGATTGTCGGCCGTGGGCACTGCCACGGTCTGCGCGGGTGCGGCCACCGGCGCCAGCGCCAGTCCGATCATGCCGGCCACGGCCAACGCAGTTCCGGTGCGGGCAAACATCGCCTTGGTCAACAGCTTCACACTCACTCGAATAATCCCGTTTCTTGGCCCGCGGCCGAGCCGAAATGTCGCGCGACCCTTGCGCGTGGTTCAGCAATGCCGCGGCTTTGCTGAACGATAGCTGAGTCCCGCCCTGATCCCGCGCGGCGGGGACACTGCCCGTTGGGGCTGCCCTTTAACGCGATTTGCCCGCGCTGCCAATTGATGCGCGCAATTGGCCGGGGCTAACGGAAGCCGAGATTCCGCAGGGCGAAGAACACCTGAAACGCATTGCCGCGCCGCGCATCGCCCGCGTCGATGAAATCGCGCCGCCAGGTCGCGCCGAATTCGATGCAGTCATCGGCATAGGCAACGCCAAGGCGCGTGCGGATCGGCTGGAAGCCGTCCGGCTGGAACACCGGATCTTCCTCCTCGTCGGTGAGGTTGAAGACGCCCGACCCGAAGATCGACCACTTGCGCCCGATTGCCACACGCGCAGCAGCGCGCACCTCCTCGCGGTCACGCAGGTCTTCGACCGTGGCGATGTCGCGATTGAGGCGCAGATAGCCGACTTCAAGATAGGTGCGGCGCGATCCGATGGTCGCGTCGATCTCGTTGCGGCGCACTGCGAAATTGTCCTTGTCGAGCCGGAAGCGGTGCGTGAAGCTGACGAGGTTCTTGAAACGCACTTCGGTGCGGCCGACGAAATCGGTGACGCGTTCGGACAGGCCGGTGCCTTCAGGGAAGAGGCCGGGTTCGAGACTTTCGAGCCGGAAGGATTGGCCGATGGTCGACGAGATCCGCCAGCCGGGGCGCTGCAATTCCCAGTCGACGCCCCATGTCACGCGGCTGCCGTCTTCCACCCGGTCATAGCCGGGGAAGCGGTTGAGGGCGAAGAGGTTGGAATCCTCCAGATCAATCGCGCGGGCATCTTCATTGGGGACCGCGAGATTGCGGATCTTGGGGCTGGCGACCAGTTGCAGGCGCGGCTTGAACACCTGTGTGCCGCCGAAGGCCTCACCCACGAAGGGCCATTCGATGTCGATGGCCGCCGTGGCGATGCCGCGCGCGGTCCAGCCTTCGGTGCCACGATAGGCGATGGTGGTGGTCGCCCCCACATTGTTGGTGTTGTAGACATCGCCGCGCACCAGTGCGGTGAGGGTGACGACCTGCCCCATCCCGGTCAGCCGCTTCAGATCCCACTGGGCTCCGGCAAAGGCGCGCTGGGTGTCCTGCCCGTCATTGCGCAGCAGCGCGAGCGAGTTGGCCTGGAACATCAGATTCCCGCCCAGCACGGGGTCTGCAATTTTCTGGCGATAGTCGATCGCCGGCAGGGCGAGCGGCACCTGGCCCTGATCGGCGTTGAGGCGCAGGGTCTGGGTCGCCCAACCGGCGATCGAGAAATAGGAATTATCGGTGATGCGTTCGAGATTGATGGTCGAACGCAGCCGGTCATCGCGGCTGATGTCGTAGCGGCGCAGGAAAGTGCGGTCGGACGCGAGGCGGATTGATCCCGTCAGGCTCCAGTCGGGCGAAAACTGGAAACGGCCATTGGCATCGAAGTAACCGCGCGGATCGCGCTGAAAGCTGTCGGCACCGGTGAGGTCGGTGGTGCGGTCGGAAAATGTGACGTAGCCGGTCGCCTGATAGGCGCCCTTTTCGGTCAGGTGCCGCCACTTGGCGCTCGCCATCGGGGCGACGTTGGAAAAGACATAGGCGCCCAGCGTCAGATCGGCATTGTCGGCAACGCGCAGGTAGTATTCGCCGGAAAGCTCCAGTCCGTTGACCTGCGTGACGCGCAGATCGGGGACGAGAAAGCCCGAGGCGCCCTTGCCGTCCGTCCTGAGGCCAAGCCCCGGCAAGGGCAGGATGCGCGCGCCGAACAGTTCGAGCATGGCGCCGGTAAAGCGGATTTCGCCCGCCTTCTGGTCATAGGCGACGCGGGAAGCGGTGATCCGCCAGCTGGGATCCTGAGCGCAGCCCTCTGCATCGGTCACGGGGCAAGCGGTATAGGCCGCATCCGCGAGCACCGCGACGCCATCGGCCCCGCGCGTGGCGGATCGCGCAGCAAGGCGGCCGCCTGCGCGCAGCGCGATCAGCAATTCGCTCATCGCGCCGGTGTCGAATTCTTCGGTCAACTCGACCTGATCGGTGAACAGCTGGTTTCCGGCTTCATCGACCAGTCGGATATTGCCGCTGGCGATGATCTTGCCGGTATCGCGGAACCACACCACCTCGTCGGCGCGCACCGAGCGGTCTTCGGAGCGCAGGATGACGTTGCCGCGCGCGGTGACGGTTTCGGTCTCGTTGTTGTAGCTGAGCTCGCTCGCTTCGAAGTCGATCTGGCGCGGCTGATCCGCGGTCGCCGCTGCGGCGGGGGCTTCGGCCTGCGCTGGCATCTGCGCGGCGAGCGCGGCAGGGCTGGCGGCAAAGAGCAGCGTCGCAGCCACACGCATGGCGCGACCCCGCGTCCGCCCGTTCGCCGGGACGCGCTGGGCATGGCACGCGCGGGTGCGCGATCCGTCTGGCAAGCCTCCCGACATGGCCTTGCCTATTGCACCGCTCGGGCCTAATCGCAATCGCCATTGCGCCCCGGTGCGCGCGGCTCGTCGCACGCGCTCGGCATCGTGGCTGCTTGCCCCGATTTCTTGCTTTCTCCGGAGTCCCCATGCAGATCCAATTCACCGCCACGCCCCCGTCCGACGTTCGCGTTCATGCGCGGGTGATCAATCAGGGGCAGGCGTTGGCCGGGCTCGATCCGGCGCTGGTCGAAGGGGCAGCGGCTTCGGCGTTTACGGGCCGGGCAGGGACGCTGTTCGAAGGCTTCGCCAGCACCGGCGGCAGCGTCAAGCGGATCGCGCTGGTGGGCGCGGGCGATACCGGCGCAGCCGATCGCCGTGCCAATTGCGAAAAGGCGGGCGCTGCGCTGACCGCCAAGTATCTCGTTTCGGGCGAACGCGCGCTGGTGCTCGATCTCGGTCACGCCGCGCTGTCGGCTGATGAAGCCGCTGCGCTGCTGCTGGGCTTGCGTCTGCGCGGCTGGCGGCATGACAAGTATCGCACCCGCCTTGCTGCCGACAAGCGCCCCTCGCTCGATCAGATCCACGTGACCGGCGCGCCCGAGGGCACCGAGGCCGCGTGGGAACGCGAAGCCGCTCTCGCCAAGGGCGTGGAGTTCACCCGCCACCTCGTGACCGAACCCGCCAACCTGCTTTATCCCGCCACCTTTGTGGCCGCCTGCGAGGAGGCCTTTGCGGGCACGGCGGCGGAAATCACTGTGCTGGGCGAGGATGAAATGGCGGCGCTCGGCATGGGCGCGCTGGTCGGCGTCGGGCAGGGTTCGGAGCGCGAATCGAAGCTGCTGGCGATCCGCTGGAACGGCGGCAACCCCGGCGACAAGCCCACCGTCTTCGTCGGCAAGGGTGTCACCTTCGACACCGGCGGCATCTCCTTGAAGCCCGGGCCGGGCATGGAGGACATGAAGTGGGACATGGGCGGTGCAGGCGCGGTCGCGGGCGCGATGCTGGCGCTGGTCACGCGCCGCGCGAAGGCCAATGTCATCGGCGTCATGGGGCTCGTCGAGAACATGCCCGACGGCAAGGCCCAGCGCCCCGGCGATGTCGTCACCACCATGAGCGGGCAGACGGTCGAAGTTCTCAACACCGATGCCGAAGGGCGGCTGGTGCTGTGCGATGCGCTCCACTGGGCGCAGGAGCAGTATGACCCTGCGCGCATCGTCGACCTCGCCACGCTGACCGGGGCAATGATCATCAGCCTCGGCAACGAATATGGCGGGATGTTCGCCAGCGACGACACCCTCGCCGCCCAGCTGACCGCCGCCGGACAGACGAGCGGCGACAAGCTGTGGCGAATGCCGCTCGGGGCCAATTACGACAAGCTGATCGACTCGCCGATCGCCGACATGAAGAACATCGGCCCGCGCGAGGCAGGGTCGATCACCGCGGCGCAGTTCCTCAAGCGCTTCGTCAAGGATGGCCTGCCCTGGGCGCACCTCGACATCGCGGGGATGGTCTGGTCGAACAAGCCCGGCCACACCTGGGACAAGGGCGCGACCGGTTATGGCGTGCGCCTGATCGACCAGTTCGTGCGGGATGTGGTCGAGGGTTGAGCAGATTCGCGCATTTCGGCCCGCAGGGCCGCAAGCCCGACCGGGCGCCCGCAGCGATGCGGCCCTCGGGCCGCGTGAGCGAGGAAGCCAAGGGCGCGGATGCGCCCGCCGGCGTTTGAGGCAACAAACATGCCGAAAATGCGGAAAAAGAGCGACCTGCCGACCAAAACCTGCCTCGCTTGCGGACTGCCCTTTACCTGGCGCAAGAAGTGGGAGCGGGACTGGGACAATGTGAAATATTGTTCCGACCGCTGTCGCAGGGGCAAGGGGGGATGAGGATGCGCAGCGCGGTGCGGGTCGGCGTGGCGGCGGTGGTGCTGGCAAGCGCCAGCCCCGCGCTGGCGAGCGATTTTTCGGGGATCGCCCGCGTGTTCTGGTGGGCGATCGCCGCCGGGTGCGTGCTGATTGCGCTCACCGTGACATTCATTCGTCGTCTGCGCCATCCGGGCACGCCTGAAGGCGACATGGTGCTGAGCATCGCTGCTGCAGTCGTCCTCGCTCCAGCCGTGCTTGTGAATGTCGAAGGGCAATGGCTGCCCACGCCCTTTCCGGGCCTGGCTATTGCCTTGCTCGACGGAGCGGCAGACCTGCTGTTCCCGGTTCCTCTGATGGCGATGGTGCTGTGCTGGTTCGGCCTCTCGCGGCTGTTGGCCCGGCTGCGGGCGCGGCACGAGACCGGGGAGGACGCGTCCTCAAGCAGCGAAGCGGTAGGACGGCAAGAAGCGTCCTCAAGCAGCGAAGCTGTAAGGCGGCACGACCCATGAAGCTCGATTTCTGGCAGGTCACCGATGATCCGGTCGAAAAGGTCGTGGCCCTGATCGCCAAGCGCGCGCTGGGGCAGGGCGAGCGGGTGCTGGTGGTGGCCGCCGATCCCGCCCAGCGCGCCGCCATTTCGGGCGCCTTGTGGCAGGGTGGGGCAGAGACCTTCCTCGCCAATGGCGAAGCCGGTGCCCCCGGCGCAGATCGCCAGCCGATTCTGCTTGGCAGCGAGCCCGTCGCCGCCAACGGCGCGAGCCATCTGATCCTGGCTGACGGCACCTTCCGCGAAACCAGCGGCTTTGCCCGCGTCTTTCTGCTGTTCCCCCCTGACCGTGCCCCAGATGCGCGGGCAGCCTGGCGCGCACAGGATGGAACCGGGGTGGAGCGTGCCTATTTCGCTCAGGAAGCCGGGCGCTGGGTCAAGAAGGGCTGAGGCTCGCCGCAAACCCTTGCTCTTGCGGACGCTTTGCGGGATGCTGGGCGCATTGTAACCCTTGGGGGGGAAACCGAATGCGCACATCTGCACTCATCGTCGCTGCGACCGCCATGCTCGGCCTTGCGGCCTGTGGCTCGGAAACCTCGGGCGAATTCACCACCGCCGACGGCAAGGATGGCGAATATACCATCGACAAGGAAACCGGCGAGACCAGCATGACCATCACGGACGAGGACGGTGAGGCCTCGTTGCGCGCAGGCACGAATGTCCCCGTCAGCTTGCCTGATGGCTTCACGCTGTTTCCGGGGTCGAAAGTGGTCAACAACGCGGTCGTCAATCAGCCTGATGGGCAGGGCACGATGATCACCTTCGAGGCCGATGCGCCCGCGGACAAGGTTGTGGCGCATTATCGGGATGCGGCCAAGGCTGCCGGGTTCGAGATCCAGATGGAGATGACCACCAACGGCACCCAGATGGTCGCCGGCGAGCGCGCGAGCGACGGGGCCACCATGTCGGTCACGGCCACCAGCGGCGAGCCGACCAGTGGTCAGATCATTCTTGCCACCAAGAAGGCTGGCTGAGCCGCCTCAGCTCTCGCCGAGCACGATGTCCCAGCGGTAGCGGTCGGCCGCGTCCGCCTGCTGCTGCGCCATCGCGGTCACGGCATCTTCGCCCAGCATATTGTAGAGGCTGTCCTTGCTGTTGGTGGCGTAGTCTTCGGTGAAATACATCTGCGTGATCAGGCGCGCCTGCCGGCCCTTGATGTCGAAATGGATATGCGGCGTGCGCCAACCGATCGGGCTGTCATAGCCTGACGGCTTGATGGTGCGGATGCGCCACTCGCCGCTCGGCCCTGTCATCAGCCGCGCGAAGCCCTGGAAATTGGGATCGAGCGGCGCGGTGGCGACATCGCCGGGATGGGCGTAGCGGCCTGCGGCATTGCACTGCCACAGTTCGAGTTCGGCGCCGGTGACGGGATTGCCCTTGCGGTCGAGCACGCGTCCGGTCACTTCGATCACCCGCCCCAAGGCACGGCCGGACTGGCCCTTGATCTGGGTCATGTCGAAATCGTCGTCACCCGGCCGGATGATCGGATAGAACGGGCCGAGCGGCCCCCCTGCCGTTTGCGCCGGCTCTGCCGCCCGCGCGATCCCGCCCCCGAAGACAAGCCCAGCCGCCCCCAGCGCAGCGCTGCCGAAGTGACGGCGCGACAATCCGTGATTCTGTCCCATGCTGTTCCCCCCAACACCAGCAACCCCGTCCGCGATGGTATCATGTCCGCTGCGCGATAGAAACAGCGCCCTCAGCGCCCATGCCAGCGGGAGACTTGCCATTTTGCACCGCACCATCTACGGGCCGCGCCAAATCTTCCCCCACAACAAAAGACGTTCACAGGAGCATATCATGGCGGTCACCCGCACCTTCTCGATCATCAAGCCCGACGCCACCCGCCGCAACCTCACCGGCGCGGTCACCAAGATGCTGGAAGAAGCCGGCCTGCGCGTCGTCGCTTCCAAGCGCATCCATATGACCCGCGAGCAGGCCGAAGGCTTCTACGCGGTTCACAAGGAGCGCCCCTTCTTCGGTGAACTCGTCGAATTCATGATGAGCGAGCCGGTGGTGGTCCAGGTGCTCGAAGGCGAAGACGCCGTGACCCGCAACCGCGACATCATGGGCGCGACCAACCCGGCCGACGCCGCCCCAGGCACGATCCGCAAGGAACTGGCGCTCTCGATCGGCGAGAACACCGTCCACGGTTCGGACAGCGAAGAAAACGCGGCGATCGAAATCGCGTTCTTCTTCAAGCCGGAAGAAATCGTCGGCTAAGGCTGCGCGCCTTGCGATCTTGAAAGGGCCGTCCCGCGAGGGGCGGCCTTTTTGCTGTCAGGCGCCTGCAAATCGCGCCAATTGCTCGGCATGGGCGCGGTGGTGGCCGTCCTCGCTGGCGGCCATGACCTTGCGCATCGCGGCGCGCGCTTGCGGAGTGAGGGTCAGGCCAAGATCGGCATAGATGCCCGCGATAGCCGCCTCCCAATCGGCGTTCAGCGCATCGAAACAGGCGCGTGCCTGCTGGCTGTTCCAGCCTTCGAGTGCCGCGGCCATGCGGGCTTCGCGCAAGGCAATCTTGTGCCGCCAGCGGGCCTCGATCTGATCGAGGCAGCACCCATCCGACTGCATCGCCATCTGGTTCGCCGCGAGGCTGATCGCGCTCTTGAGCACGGCCTCATGCTCGCGCTCCGCCAGAACCAGCCGCGCGTCGGGGAACAGGGCAAGCAGGGTCGACAGGTCTTCGGCAAAGGCGGGAACCTTCAGCACGCGGGGCTTGTCGGCGAGGCCGCGGTGTGCGGCGTCGGTCTGGAGGATGCGTCGGAATTCGCGGTAGATCGGCAGGGGATCGCGTGCTTCGCTCCATGCCGAATAGGTCGGGATATGCCACTGCGATTCGTAGATGGAGTGGTGCAGCGCGGCAGAGATCCACGCCAGCTCCTCCTCGACCGCGGCAGGGGCCATCGGGTGGATCGACTGCATCCACGGATTGAGCAGCCCGAGCATGGCGAGCTCCATCGCCGCCTTCACCCGGTTGACGCCGAGGCGCGAGGGCACGGGGTGATAGGCGTCGCAGTAGCGGGTGTGGGAATGCGCGGGATCGGCGGCGAGCAGCGTGTGGATGCGGGTCGTGCCGCTGCGCATGTGGCCGATGACGATGATCGGCGGGGCGAGCGGGGTGTCGAGCAGCTCGGGGCGTTCCAGCCACAGGCTGCCAAAGGCGAGCCGGTTCTTCACCGTCCGCGACAATTGCCCCCAGGCCATTGCGCGGCCCAGCGGGTTGAGATCGGCCTCGGCCTCGACGCTGGCGATCAGCCGGGCAAGCCGCTCGCGGAAATCGGCGACATCTGCCTCCGATCGCCCGCCATGTTCGACCGCCTCGGCCCGCGCACCATAGGGCTTGGCCGCCAGCGCCCACAGCTCGTCTGGATCGAGCTGCGGCGGAGGCAGCCACCCGCGTTCCCACGCCTTGCCGAGGAAGTCGTTGGCCTTCTCGGCCAGTGGGCCGCGGGCGAGCAGATGATCGCGGGTGGGGCGAGGCATCAGAATTCGATCCCGCGTGATCGCAGCCGCATGGTCAGCCCTTGTATGGAAAGAACGAAGGCCAGCAGGGCTAAGCACCAAGGGATCGGGGCGAGAAACCCTTCACGAATGATCTTGGAGCGGTTCTCGATCTGGTGCTGGATTGCTGCTTCGCATTCGCGCGTTCCGGGATCAGGGCCGTGGCCCTCGCTGTCGGCGCAACCAATAGGTGCGGAATAGGTCTGCCACCCCGACAGCGCGGACAAGCCGAGTGTCAGCACAAGGCCGAACGCCAGCGTGAGAAGCATCCTCTTCAAAACTCGTCCGCCACATCCATCAGCCGGGTCAGCCGCTTGGGTGCCGCGCCGCGCCAGCTGCGCTCCAGCCATTCGCCGACCGCGTCCCAGTCCACCCCCGGGCGGTTGAGGATGATCCCGACCCACCCGCTCGCGCCGTAATAGGCGGGCTTGAAATAGACCTCGGGCTGATCCTCGACCAGCGCGAGCAGCTCGTCCATCGATCCGGTGCGCACGAGGCAAGCGATGTGCGGCGTGCCATGGTGCTGATCGGCGAAATAGGCGAAATATTTGCCGGTCTTCTCGCCGCCGACGCGGAAGCCGGGGCTGCCGTGGCTTTCGCGCTCGTCGCTCTCGGGCAGGGCAAGGGCGAGCGCACGCACGCGGGCCAGCAGTGCGACAGGATCGCGCCAGCGGCTGACATAGTCGGCCACGGCACGCGGATAGAGCTGGTGTTCGGCGAGTTTCACCCGCTCGGCAAGGCTCTGCGCCGTCTCGCCCGGCGTGATCGGCACCGCGATCTGCGCCAGCACTTCGCCCGCGTCGAGTTCGGGCGTGACCAGATGGACGCTCGTGCCACCATGGCTGTCTCCCGCGGCAATCGCGCGGGCATGGGTGTCCAGACCCTTGTATTTGGGCAGCAGCGAGGGGTGGATATTGAGCATCCGCCCGGCCCAGCGGCGCGCGAAGCCATCCGAGAGGATGCGCATATACCCGGCGAGCACGATGGTGTCCGCGCCTGCCTCCAGCACGGCTGCTTCCATCGCGGCGTCGTGCGCCTCGCGAGTCATTCCCTTGTGGGGCAAGGCGAAGGTCGCAATGCCTTCCGCCTGCGCGAGCGCAAGACCGCCTGCTGCGGGGTCGTTGGAGGCGACCAGCACCACCTCGTAGGGGCATTCGGCCATGCGGCTGGCATAGACCAGCGCTGCCATATTGGTGCCCGCGCCGGAGATGAGGACGGCGATTTTGGCCTTATGCGTCAAGGCGTCAGCCAAGATGCGTCGCGCTCCAGTCGCTCTTGGCCGACCATGTTTCGACCGATCCGCGCACCGTGCAGCCCTTCGCGCCCGCTTCGATGCGGCCGACGGTAACGACGGTCTCGCCCGCCGCTTCGAGCTTGGCGGTGACTTCGGCGACATTTGCCTCGCTGACGGCCAGCACCATGCCGACCCCGCAGTTGAAGGTGCGCGCCATTTCTTCCGGCTCGATGTTGCCCTGCGCCTGCAGGAAGGCCATCAGCCGCGGCTGGGGCCAGAGGTCGGCATCGACATGGGCGTGCGCGCCATCGGGCAGAATACGCGGGATGTTTTCGAGCAGGCCGCCACCGGTAATGTGGGCCAGCGCATTGATCAGCCCTGCGCGGATCAGAGGCAGGAGGCTTGCGACATAGATGCGGGTGGGGGCGATCAGGGCGTCGATCAGCAGCACGTCCTGATCGAACAGGGCAGGGCGATTGAGCTTCCAGGCCTTGTCCGCTGCGAGGCGGCGCACCAGCGAATAGCCGTTGGAATGGACGCCGCTGGACGCCAGGCCCAGCAGCACATCGCCCGGCGCGACCTTGTCGCCCGTCAGCTGCTCGCCACGCTCCACCGCGCCGACGCAGAAGCCCGCAAGGTCGTAGTCGCCGGGTGCATACATCCCCGGCATCTCCGCCGTCTCACCGCCGATCAGCGCGCAGCCGGCGATCTTGCAGCCTTCCGCGATCCCCGCAATCACGCGCTCGGCGACGCCGTTCTCGAGCTTGCCGGTGGCGAAATAGTCGAGGAAGAACAGCGGCTCTGCGCCCTGGACGATCAGATCATTGACGCACATCGCGACCAGATCGATGCCGACCGTGTCGTGCTTGTCATGCTCGATCGCAAGCTTCAGCTTGGTGCCGACGCCGTCATTGGCGGCGACCAGCAGCGGATCAGAGTAGCCCGCCGCCTTGGGGTCGAAAAACCCGCCGAAGCCGCCCAGTTCGCTCGTCGCACCGGGCCGCGCGGTGGCCTTGGCCAGCGGGGCGATGGCCTTCACCAGCGCATTGCCCGCGGCGATGGAAACGCCTGCGTCGGCATAGGTGTAGCCCGAGCCTTGCGGCTTGCTCTCGTTTGTCCCCGAAGTCATGCACGCCGCTTTAGCGGTTCGCGCTTGGAATTCCACTCGCCATTGGGCAAAGGAGACGCGATTTTCCCCATGAGCGCCACGCTTTCCCTTTCCGGCCCGGCAGCGGCCCCATCCCGACCGCTGCGGCGCTGGCTGGGCAGTGCGGGCTTGGCGCTTGCCCTGCTGGGCGGCGGCTATGCGGTGATCGCGCAGGTCGCAGGCGAGCGCGGGATCGCGCCGACTGCCGCCAGCGCCGACATCGAAGTGCGCGGGATCAGCGTCGATGTTCAGGGAAAGAGCGCCGAGGACGCGCGCTCCAATGGCTGGCGCGAGGCACAGCGCAAGGCGTGGGAAAAGCTCAAGGGGCCCAAGATTTCCGACAGCCAGCTCGAAGGGCTCGTTTCGGCCATCGTGATCGAGAAGGAGCGGCTCGGGCCACGGCGCTACATCGCGACCCTTGGCGTGGTGTTCGATCGCCAGCGCGCGGGCGCCTATCTCGGAGGGGCAGCGCAGGCGGTGCGATCGGCGCCGTTGCTGGTGATCCCGGTGATGGAGAGCGGGGGCGCTTACGTTACCTTCGAACAGCGCAACCCCTGGCAGCGTGCCTGGGCCGAGTTCAACCCGGGGCAAAGCCGGATCGATTACGTGCGTCTGTCTGGCGCAGGGGGCGATTCGCTGCTGGTCAATTTCGGGCAGGCAAACCGCCGCAGCCGCGCATGGTGGCGCTCGACGCTCGACCAGTATGGCGCGACCGATGTGCTGATGGCCTTCGTCCGGCTCGACCATCAGTTCCCCGGCGGGCCTGTGACCGGCACCTTCACCGCGCGCTTCGGCCCGGACAGCCGGCCGCTCGAAAGTTTCCGCCTCAAGGTGGAAAACCCCGATGCGGTGCCAACCATGCTGGCCCAGGCGGTCGAGCGGATGGACGGGATCTTCACCACCGCGCTAGCCGAAGGCAAGCTGCGCCCCGATCCGAGCCTGCGGCTGGGGGCGGGCGGCGCCATTGATCCGGCGATCCAGCGCCTGATCGAGATCGGCCGCGCGGCGCAGGCCCGCAAGGCTGCCGAGGCGGCAGCGGCTACGGGTGCGGTGCCGCAGATCGTGCCCCAGTCCGTCACCGGGATCGAACCGGGCGAAGCGCCGGTGCGCAGCATCACCGTCCAATTCGCAACACCCGATGCCGCCGCCTTCGACAATGCGCTGGGCGCGGTGCGCGGCACGGGCGGAGTGCGCGGCGTGGGCGTGACCAGCACCGCCATCGGCGGGACTTCGGTGATGAGCGTCAGCTTTGCCGGTTCGCTCGACGATCTGGCCGCCGCGCTCGAAGCGCGCGGGTTCAATGTGCGGCGAGGGGCAAACGCGCTCGCCATCAGCCGATAAGGCCGCGCGCGTGGCCGAGCCTTCGCAAATCGCCCTGCCGCTCGCCGCGCGCGTGCCTGCGGGGGCGCAGCGGATCGTGGTGGGCGATGCCAATGCCGCGGTGATCGAGGCGTTGCAGTCCCCGGATCGCTGGCCCTTCCATGTCGCCGTCCTTACCGGCCCGGCGCGGTCGGGGAAGAGCCTGCTGGCGCGCTGGGCGGCGGGGCTGCACGGCGACACGCTCGAAGTGATCGACGATGCCGAAACGTGGGATGAGACCGCGCTGTTCCATCGCTGGAACGCCGTGCAGCAGGGCGGCACCCGTGAGGGCGGGGCGCTGCTCCTGGTGGTCAATGCCGCGGAGGAGGGCTGGCGCATCGCGCTGCCCGACCTTGCCTCGCGGATCGGCGGATCGCTCCAACTGGCCATTGGTGCGCCCGACGATGCGATGGCGGGCGAGTTGATTCTGGCCCATGCCGAGGCCCGCGGGCTGAGCCTGCCCGAGGGAGCGGCGGATTATTGCGTCCCCCGCACGGAGCGCAGCTTCGCCGCGATCGAGGCCTTGGTGGCGGCAATTGACCGTATCTCTCTTGAACGCCAGTCGCCTGCCACCATGTCTGTGTGGCGCGCCGCGCTTGAAGCCCTGCACGGGCCGGAGCAACAGCGCCTGCTCTAGCAGCCGGATTGCATCGGCTGCACTTTGGTGGGAATATGACGGGCCATGTTTGACCGGCTGATCGACTATCTGGACTCTGTCCGCGCTCGCGACCCCGCACCGCGTTCGCGCTGGGAGATCCTGCTTTATCCCGGCGTGTGGGCGCTGGGTTTCCACCGGATCGCGCATTGGCTGTTCGAAGCGCGGATGTATTTCCTCGCGCGGGTGGTGAACCACATTTCCCGCCTGCTCACGGCAATCGATATCCACCCCGGCGCAACCATCGGGAAGAACTTCTTCATCGACCATGGCTTTACCGTGATCGGCGAGACGGCGGAGATCGGCGACAATGTCACCATCTACCAATGCGTCACGCTGGGCGGCACAAACCCGGCCAACGGCAAGGGCGGCAAGCGCCACCCGACGCTGAAGGACAATGTCATCATCGGGTCTGGCGCGCAGATCATCGGCCCGATCGTGGTCGGCGAACGTGCGCGGGTCGGCGCCAATGCGGTGGTCACCGACGATGTGCCCGCAGGGGCGACGATGATCGGGTTGAAGGCCCGTTCGACCCTCGTTCCGGCCGAGGAATGGCTGCGCGAATTCATCCCCTACGGCACGCCCTGCGATGATCCCCCGTGCGATGAGCAAGGCGCCCGCACCAATCGCGATTGCGTCGAAAAGCTCGAAGCGGAGATGGCGGCCATGCGCGAGGAGATGGCGGTGATGAAGGCACTGCTCGCCGAACGCGGCGGGGCCGCACCTTCGCCCGAGCCGGTGCAGCTGCGCAAGAGCGGAACCTCGGATTGAACGGAGCGGGCGATTGAGCGGAGCCAGCGGACGACAGACCCCGCCGCCGGGGGCAGGGCAGGTGCTCGCCTTCCCGCAGGTGCGCGGGGCTGATCAGGTCGGGTTTGAACGCGCGGAGCTGATGCGTATTCTCGACCTCTATGGCCGCATGGTCGCAGCTGGCGAATGGCGCGATTACGCGATGGACTTCACCCGCCAGGCGGCAACCTTCGCGGCCTTCCGCCGCGCCGCCGAACGCCCGCAGGCGCGCGTCGAAAAGCGCCCCGCGTTGCGCGCCAAGCAGGGAATGTGGACGCTGTTTGGCGAACACGGCCAGATCCTGAAGCGCGGACACGATCTTGCCGGTGTCCTTGCGCCGGTCGAGCGACGGCTGCTCAAGGCGGTCGATGAATAGCCCCGCGCTTACTCGAACACCCCGCCTTCGGCCGATCCGCTCAGCTGGTTCTGCGTGACCTGACGGATCACCTTGACGAGGAAATAGGCCGATCCGGCGTTCAGCAGCAGGGAAAACAGACGCAGCGCCATCACCGCCTCGATCGGCGTGGTGACATAAAGGCCGGGGACGGCATCGACCAGCACTGTCGCTGCCACCATCGCACCCATCACCGATCCCACGATCAGGCAGCTCCACCAGCTGGTGACATCATCGACCGTCGATTCGGCGAATTCCGCTGGCTCGCCCGCGCTGCGATTGGCCAGTTCGCGCATCGCCACGAAGGGCACGAACAGGTTGGCGATGGGCACGAGGAAGCTGAAGGTCGCCCAAGCCGGGGAATGGCGCAGGCCTGTCACCCCCACGGCGCGCAGATTGGCGTGGGCGGTGTAGACCCATAGCAGCAAGGGGATGGCTGCCAGCATGAACATCGTATTGCCCAGGATGCTGGCAAGGCCGATGCCGATGGCAAAGGGATTGACGGGCGAAATCCGCGTCTCGCTCGAAAACCAAAAGGCGATCAGCACCACTGTCAGCAGGGCAATGGCGATCACGACCCATGCGGCAATGGTGGAAAGCAGCGCGTAAATGCGCAGGTTACTCTTCTCGATCACGTTTGCGCCCCCAATTGCTTGGCCCCAAAGAAAGAGCCCCGTCAGACCATCGCCTGACGGGGCCATTCTGTCTTGCTCGCCCTGAATTGCAAGGGCAGACGGGCACTTATGCCGGGCTGGCTCCGGCAGGCGGGGCGTAGGCGGGCTCTTCCGTTGCCGGGAGCATCGCCTGAAGGCCGGATGGCAGCAGCGTCACCACCCCGCGCCGGATCGGTTGCCAGAAGGCCGAGAGGCTGAGCAGCGCCGACCCGATCACCAGCGCCGTCAGCGCGAAGTTCAGTTCGACCGCGCCGAATTCGCGGAACAGGAAGGTCAGCGCGAACAGCACATAGGCAAGCGCCGAGACCAGCAACGCGCGCCGGTCGGTTGCCAGCGCGACCAGACCGAAGGCGATATAGGCGCCGAGCACGGCCACCGCTGCGCCGACACCCGGATTGTCGCCATCGGTCACACCGAGCAGCGCGAAGATCGGATGCGCGATCATCGGCGCGGCAAGCAGGTGGAGCCAGAACGCAACGTCAGAGCGGCGCGTGGTGCGCGCCCGGTCCGACATATCCCACCGCATCGCGAAGGCGAAGACGCACAGGCCAGCCACCAGCACAAGGGAGAGGACGAGCCGCTCGGAGAGGTTGTCGGGGCCAATCGCGGCTGCCAGCAGCGCCAGCACCGTGCCTGCGACGGCGGCAGAGCCCGCCGCAACCGTGATCGGCACCATGAACCGCCGCCAGTGCAGCCATGCCGCGCCGGCTGCCACCAGCGCCGCGCCTGCGACGAGCACGGCCACCAGGGTGTCGTTCTCGTTGGAGCCTGCCTCCGTCAGCAGCACAAGGCCCATGCCGGTCGCGAAGACCCCGCCGACAAAGGCGAGCAGCAGCAGGATCGACGGCAGGGCCATGCGGCGCTTGGCAGTGAAAAACAGCGCCAGCGGCCATGCGGCAGCGGCCACGAACAGCCCTGCCAGCAAGGCGGTGAACGCGTTGTTGCGATTGGACGCGGCATCATAGGCGTCGATTGCCGCTTCCTGCGCAGCCGACAATTCGCCGAAGGCCGGGACGCCGAGATCAGGCCACAATGGCTCGGGCGCGATTACGCCTGCCAGCGCCTGCCCGATCGCGCCGAGTGCGACCAGCAGGATCACGATCCCGATGCTGACGAAGATGTCGTTGAACGAGTTCAGCAGCCGGAAGTCTTCTTCCGATGCGTGGGGCAGGGCGCGCATTGCGCTCATGTGTGCCCGGAAATTCGCCGCCGCTTCCGCGCTCAGCGCGCCTGCTGCGACGGCGGAATTGAGATCATCATCACTATACACCGGGCATCCCTCCCCCTTGATTTGGCGGGAGAGTGCGCCCGGTGTCTTAGTTTGTCAATACAGTAAGGCGGCTCAACCCCGCGCCGAGCTCGGCCCCGTACCGGTGACCTTCTGCATCGCGCGCAGAATGTTGCCCGACTGCTCGCTGCCCGACTGCGGGGCAACGAGGTTGGTGAAGGAATTGATCTCCTCCCACCGCGCGGCGAAGCCTTCGAGGGTGCGCTCGCCTTCCGGCAGCCAGACGGCATCGTTCATCACCGTCCACGAGGAGTGATAGCCGCCCGCGCCTGCGCCGACGATGGCGTTGGTCGGCGCGTCTTCGCTGACGAGGAACAGCGCGGCCGGCACGACGTTTTCGGGCGCGAAGAGCTTGAAGGCTTCTTCAGGGAAGAGGTCTTCGGTCATGCGGGTGCCCGCAACCGGCGACAGCGTGTTGACGCGCACGTTGTACTTCGCGCCTTCCAGCGCCAGGGTCTTCGTAAGACCCGCCAGACCAAGCTTGGCCGCGCCGTAGTTCGCCTGACCGAAATTGCCGAAAAGGCCGGTCGAGGAGGCGGTCATCAGGATACGGCCATAGCCCTGCTCGCGCATGGTTTCCCAAGCGGCCTTGGTGGCGAAGGCCGAACCGGTGAGGTGCACCTTGACGACGAATTCGAAGTCGGCCGGTTCCATCTTGGCGAAGGTCTTGTCGCGCAGCACGCCCGCGTTGTTGATGAGGACATGAACGCCGCCCCACTTCTGCTTGGCGTCGGCGATCATCTTTTCCATCTGGTCGAATTCGGTGACCGACGCGCCGTTGGCGATGGCTTCGCCGCCCATCGCTTCGATTTCGGCGACGACCTGCGCGGCCGCGTCCGAGGTGCCGGTGCCATCGCGCGATCCGCCGAGATCGTTGACGACGACCTTCGCGCCGCGGCGGGCGAGTTCGAGCGCGTAAGCCTTGCCGAGCCCGCCGCCTGCACCGGTGACGATGGCGACCTTGTCCTTGAAGCTGATGGTCATGGGATTCTCTCTCCTCTTGGATGTGAGAGGGCGTGCTTTACGCCCGCGTAAACCGATATGCGGCGCGCTGCGTGGCACTTTCGCGCGAGCGTTGCAACAGCCGAACTGACAGGTGGCGATGCCGTAGGGTCAGGTCGACGGAACGAAGGTCTTCAGGGTCGGAATCAGATCCGTGAACGAATCGATCACGCCATCCGCGCCCAGATCATGCGGCGGCCTGTCGCAATAGCCGTATGCCGCCGCGATCACCGGAACGCCTGCCGCCTTGGCGGCGCGCACGTCATAGGTCGAATCGCCCAGAAACACGAAGCGCCCGCCGCCCAGAGCTTCGCGCGCGGCAAGAACGGGGGCGGGGTGGGGCTTGGCGAGGAACTGGCCGTCCGGCCCTTTGCCCATGGAATCGCCACCGATCACCGTTTCGAAGGCGTCGATCAGATCGAGCTGCGCAAGGACGGAGCGGGCGAAGGCTTCAAACTTGTTGGTCACCACCGCCATGCGCACACCCGCTGCTGCCAGCTCGCGCAGCCCCTCGCGAACGCCGGGATAGGGGGCCGTGTGGACTGCGTTGTTCGCCTCGTAGAAGCCGAGCATTGCCTTGTAGAGCCGCTTGAACTCCGCTTCCGGCAATCCGCCCTGCGCCTCAACCGCGCGCGCCAGCATGATCTTGGCCCCGCCGCCGATCAGGTCTTTCGAGGTCTCAACCGACACCGCCTCGAACCCGCCCAGCACCAGCGCATGGTTCACCGCAGCGCCCAGATCGCGGAAGGTATCGAGCAGGGTGCCGTCAAGATCGAAGCCGATCGCGTCGAAAGGGATGGTTTTCATGGGGGACGGGTGGCGGAAGGTTCTTCAAACCGCAAGCATTTGCTGGCAGGCGCGGGTGCGATTACAGGGGCAAGCATGACCGATACCACCACCTCTCCCTTCGCCGCCATCATCCTTGCTGCGGGCAAGGGCACCCGCATGAAGAGCGACACCCACAAGGTGCTGCACAAGATTGCCGGACATCCGATGCTCGATCACCTGATGGCGAGCGTGGCCGAGCTTGGGCCAGAGCGCACGGCGGTGGTGGTCGGCGCGGGCCGCGATCAGATCGAGGCCGCTGTGGGGAGCCGTGCGGTGACCTGCCTGCAGGAGCCGCAGCTCGGGACGGGCCACGCGGTGCAGCAGGCCGAGGGCGCCTTGGCGGGTTTCGCGGGCGATGTGCTGGTGCTCTATGGCGATGTGCCCTTCGTCAAGGCGGCGACAATGCGCGCCATGCTCGAACGGCTCCACGGGCCCGATGTCCCCGCAGTCGTCGTGCTCGGCTTCGAGCCCGAAGACCCGCTCGCCTATGGCCGGGTGATCGCCGATGATGCGGGCGCGATCGTCAAGATGGTCGAATACAAGGATGCGGACGAGGGCGAGCGGGCGTGCCACCTGTGCAATTCCGGCCTGCTGGCGGCGCGCGCCGGGGATCTGTTCGCACTGCTCGCCCGCGTCGGCAACGACAATGTGCAGGGCGAATATTATCTTCCCGACATCGTCAATATCGCCATCGCCGACGGCCGCCCCTGCGCGGTGATCGTGGCCGACAGTGCGGACGAAGTGGCGGGGATCAACAGCCGCGCCGAACTCGCCGCCGCTGAAGCGCGCTGGCAGGCGGCGCGCCGTCTCAAGGCGATGGATGAAGGCGCGACCCTGATCGCGCCTGACACGGTATTCTTCAGCCACGACACGGTGCTGGGCCGCGATGTCACGATTGAGCCAAACGTCTTCTTTGGCCCCGGCGTGCGCGTCGCCGACCATGTCCTGATCCGCGCCAACAGCCACATCGAGGGCGCTTCGCTGGCGAGCGGGGTCAAGGTCGGGCCGTTCGCGCGGCTAAGGCCCGGCACGGTGCTGGAGGAAGGCAGCTTCATCGGCAATTTCGTCGAAGTGAAGAACGCCACGCTTCACGCCGGGGCCAAGGCGAGCCACCTCACCTACCTGGGTGACGCGACCATCGGCGCAGGCGCCAATATCGGCGCAGGGACCATCACCTGCAATTATGACGGCTATTTCAAATACAAGACCGTGATCGGCGAGCGCGCCTTCATCGGCTCCAACTCGGCATTGGTCGCGCCCGTGACCATCGGCGCGGATGCGATCGTCGCGGCAGGCTCCACCGTCAGCCGCGATGTCGCCCCCGGCGAACTGCGCATGGTGCGCGCCGAACAGCTGGTGAAGGACGGCTGGGCCGACCGCTTCCATGATACAATGAAGAAGAAGAAGGCGGCGGAGAAGAAGGGGTGAGGGTGCGGGCGCTCGGCCTGACGGCCTTCGCGCTTCTGGCGGGGTGCCAGGGGCAACCGGCTGGTGAGGCTGGTGCGAGTGAAGCGGAGATCGCTCCGTTTTCATCTGCCACAACAGCGGACCCCACAGCGGCTCCCGCAAAGGCCAGCGCCAAACTTGCCTGCGCCGCCGACGAAACGCCCGTTTTTGCCTGCAAACTCAAGGACGGCAAGCGGGTTGCCGTGTGCGGCGTGAGCGAGTGGCATGGACGATACCGCTTTGGCCGCGACACGGCCGAGCTTGAGCTGAACGGCGGCAGCTACGCCTACACGATGTATTCCGGCGGCGGCGAGGGCCAGATCGCCTTCGACAATGGTGATACGCGTTACATTGTTTTCAGCCGTATGGTCCGCACCGGTTTCGACGAGAATGGCAACCGCCCCGCAATCAGCGACGGGATCGTGATCGAGCGGGCAGGCAAGTTCGTTGACATCAAGCTGTGCGAAGATCCTGATATGATCCCCCTCCGGAACGAGGCTGCAAACGCCATCTGGGAGGATGAGCGCGAGCTTTTCACTGAAGAAACCATCAGAGCGGACCCTCCCGGCAATGAGTGACGAACCCCAAACCCTCACCTGCTGGCTGTGCGGGCGTCCCCTGGGCGACATCGTCCAGTGGCATCACCCGACCCCCAAGTCCAAGAAGGGCAAGGTGAAGGTGCCGATCCACCCGATCTGCCACAAGACCATCCACGCCAACTTCACCAATAATGAGCTGGCGCGCATCGGCGAGGATGCGGACACGATCCGCGCAAACCCCGCGATTGCCAAATTCGTCGCCTGGATCGCCAACAAGCCCGCCGATTTCGACGCGCCCACGCGCTAGAGCGATACGACAGAGCGCCGCATCGTTCCGACGAATGCGGGAACCTTGCGGCGGCTGGCTCACTGATCAGGCAGGAACCCGATCAGGAGCACCCCGATGAAAGCTGCACGTTGGATCGCCGCCGGAGCAGGCCTCGCCGTTGTCGGCGCGGCGGCTGCCTATGCCCAGTATCGCCAGACCGAGCAGCCCGATTTCGCGCTGGTGCAGGCCGAGGGCGATTTCGAACTGCGCGATTACCCCGCGCTGGTGGTCGCCGAAGTCACCCACACCGGCAGCCGCGAAGGCGCTAGCGGTGCGAGCTTCCGCCGCCTTGCCGCCTATATCTTCGCACAGGATCGCCCCGCGGGCGGCGAGAAGATCGCCATGACCGCGCCGGTCTTGCAGGACGAGACCCAGCCCGGCGAATGGCGGATGCGGTTTGTGATGCCCGCAAAGTACACGCTCGAAACGCTACCGCCCGCGCCTTCGGACATTACGCTCACGCAGATGCCCGCGCGGCGGATGGCGGCGGTGCGGTTTGCCGGCAACGGAGCCGCGCGCGATCTCGCGCTGATGGAAGCACGGCTGCGCGACTGGATGCGTGAAGCGGGCCTGATGCCAGCGGGCGAGGCTGAATTTGCCTTCTACGACGCGCCGATGGTGCCCGGCCCACTGCGCCGCAACGAGGTGCTGATCCCCGTCGCGGCAAAGTGAGGCCAGCGCCTCACGCGTCCTGCATCCCGGCCCTTGCGCCTTCGCTGTCGCCTGCGCTTGCAAGGTAGTCAGCCTCCCACTGCTCGAACTCGCTGCGGCTCAGCAGGTAGCGTTCGCGCGCCTCGTGGAAGCTGATCGCCTTGTCGTGGACGGCGCGCACGACCTCGTCCTTGCGGGCTTTCGACCAGTGGACACGGTGGGTCTTGGGCAGGGCGTAATAGCTCTTGATCGCATCGGCGATCGACACGTTTCTGGGGTAGGCCATCGGATGTGCTCCTCGTCGCTGTTCGTCATCGCCCCCGATGGGCCGAGTGTTGACGGGGAGGCCTAACGAGACCTTGCCAGACAGGGTTAACAGAGCGTTGTTGAAACGCACCGTGCGCGGGGTGCGACGAGTTGAGGGCAAAGTGTCGGCTTGTTTTACAGGCAGTTGGATTACCCGCGACAGACTAACGCAAAAAGGGGGCGGCACCGCGCCGGCGCCGCCCCCTTTCGGATGACACGGAAGGGCGGGATTACTCGCCTGCGGCCGGGGTCGGGCCCATCAGCCGCTGCATCAGGTAGATGAATTGCAGCGCCTGAAGCTTGGCGCGCTGATCATTGTCGACCCCGCCCGAATGGCCACCGGTGGTGTCCTCGAAGTAGTAATAGGGCTGGCCGAGCTCCTTCAGCTTGGCCGCACCCTTGCGCGCGTGGGCGGGGTGGGTACGGTCGTCCGCGGTCGAGGCCCAAAGGAACGGCGCGGGGTAATCGACGCCCGCGACGATCTTCTGATAGGGCGAATAGCCTTCGATCCAGGCGCGCTGTTCGGGGATGCGCGGGTCGCCATATTCGCCGATCCACGAAGCCCCGCGCCCGATCAGGTGATAGCGCAGCATATCGAACAGCGGGATCTGCACGATCGCCGCATTGAGCAGGTCGGGCCGCTGAGTGAAGAAGGTGCCGACCAGCAACCCGCCTTGCGATCCGCCCTGGATGCCGAGATGCTCAGGCGAGGTGAAGCCGCGCTTCACCAGATCCTCGCCCACCGCGATGAAATCGTCCCAGGTGCGCTGCTTGTTCTCGCGGATCGCGGTCTGGTGCCATTGCGGGCCGAATTCGCCCCCGCCGCGCAGGTTGGCGAGCACATAGGCCCCGCCGTTCTCGACCCACAGCTTGCCGGTCGAGCCGAGATAGGCGGGCAGACGCGGCACCTGGAACCCGCCATAGCCGGTCAGCAGCGTCGCGGTGGAGCCATCGGCCTTCATCCCCTTGGGCTTGACGATGAAGTAGGGGATCTTGGTCCCGTCCTTGCTCGTCGCCTCGTGCTGTTCGACCTCCATCCCGGCGGGGTCGAAATAGGCCGGGCTGGTCTTGAGCACCGCCGGGGGCGCGGTGCCATCGGTGTAATAGAGCGTGGTCGGCTCAAGGAAACCGCTCACGGTGTACATGATCTGGTCGGTCTCGTCCGACGAGGCGGCGATCCCGAGCGTCGCATTGTCGGGCAAGGGCACGGGCTTCGATACCCACTTGCCACCCTCGAAATTGAACTGCAGCACCTTGCCCACGACATTGTCGAGCAGCGCCACGAACAGCGACGAACCGGTGACAGCGCCGCCCTGCTTGGTCTGGCGCTCACCCGGCGCCCACACCAGCGTCTTCTTCGCGCCGTTGGGGTTGGCCTTCCATTCTTCGAGATTGACCGCGATCAGGCTGTCGGCTGGGAAGGTCTGGCCATCGGTGGCCCAGTCCTCATCGGTCGAGATCAGCAGGTGGCCATCGACGATACCATAGAGCCCGGCCTTCTTGGGGATGTCGAGCTCCAGCCACTTTCCGTCCTTCCAGACGTAATTGAGGCTCTCGTGGAAGCTGATCCCGCGGAAGGCGGTGCGGGCGTGGATCGTGCCCTTATTGTCGCGCAGCAGGGTTGCGCCCGCCCATACGTCAGAAGGCTCGCCGCGGAAGATTTCCTCGGCTGCGGTGATCGGTGTCCCGCGCTTCCAGACGCGGCTGGTGAAAGGATATTCGCTTTCGGTGAGGGTGCCCTCGCCAAAGCTGCGGCCGACCAGCAGCGTGTCCGCGTCGATCCATTGCACGCCGCCCTGGCTCTTCTGGTCGAGCACGAAGCCGCCTTCGACGAAGGCCTTGGTGGCCATGTCGAACTCGCGCATGATGGTGGCATCCTCGCCCCCGTCGGACAGCGCGATCATGCACTTGTTCTGCGCCGGCGGCAGGCAGGTCGAGCCCTGATAGACCCACTCCTTGCCTTCGGCCTTGGCGAGTGCATCGACATCCAGCACCACCTCCCATTCGGGCGCATCGGTGCGGTAGCTTTCGAGGCTAGTGCGGCGCAGCACGCCCTTGGGGTTCGCCTTGTCCTGCCAGAAATTGTAGAGCCCATCGGGGCGGAAGCTGACGAAGGGGATGCGGTCGTTGCTGTCGAAGATCGCCAGCGCATCGGCCTTGAGCTTGGCATAGCGCGGATCGGCTTCGAAGGCGGCGAGGGTGCGGGCGTTCTCCTTGGCGACCCAGTCCAGGGCCTCAGGGCTGCGGGCTTCCTCAAGCCAGATATAGGGGTCCTGCGCGGGGCCGGGGACACCGTCTGCCGGGGTTTCCTGCGCGCTTGCGCCAGTGGTGCTTGCGATGCTCATTGCGAGTGCCAGTGCGAAAGTGGAGACAAGTTTCAAGCGTCCTCTCCTCGGGAAATGCTGCGGCCCGTTGTGCCGAGGGACAGGCGCAAAGTGAAGGGGATAAACGGAAAAGGGCGGACCAATCGGCCCGCCCTCTTGCGTCAGTTCCGGTGGGGCCGATCAGCTCTCGACGTGTTCGGCAAGGACGGTGAGGCCCTTCTCGTTCACCTCGGCAAAGCCGCCGCGCACCTGAATGATTTCCGGCGCGGCATTGGCGCTGGCGAAGATCTGCACCGCACCATCGCGGATCGTGCTCATGAAGGGCGCGTGGCCTTCGAGCACGCCGAATTCGCCCTCGGTGCCGGGGACGACCACCATGTGGACGTCCTCGGAACGGACGAGCTTGGCAGGGGTGACGAGTTCGAAGTGGAGGGGCATGATGCCTTACGCCTCTTCGGCCAGCTTCTTGGCCTTTTCGACCGCCTGATCAATCCCGCCGACCATGTAGAAGGCGCTTTCGGGCAGGTGGTCATATTCGCCGTCCACAACCGCCTTGAAGCTCTTCACGGTGTCTTCGATCTGGACGAACACGCCCGGGATGTTGGTGAAGACTTCTGCGACGTGGAAGGGCTGGCTGAGGAACTTCTGGATCTTGCGCGCGCGGGCGACGGTCAGCTTGTCCTCTTCCGACAGCTCGTCCATCCCGAGGATCGCGATGATGTCCTGCAGGCTCTTGTACTTCTGCAGGATTTCCTGAACGCGGCGGGCGGTTTCGTAGTGCTCGGCACCGACGACGCGGGGTTCGAGAACGCGGCTGGTCGAGTCCAGCGGGTCGACCGCCGGGTAGATGCCGAGTTCCGAAATCGCACGGCTGAGGGTGGTGGTCGCGTCAAGGTGCGCGAACGAGGTCGCAGGCGCCGGGTCGGTCAAGTCGTCCGCGGGCACGTAGATCGCCTGGACCGAGGTGATCGAGCCCTTGGTGGTCGAGGTGATGCGCTCTTGCAGCTTGCCCATGTCGGTCGCCAGCGTCGGCTGATAGCCCACCGCCGAGGGAATGCGGCCGAGCAGCGCCGACACTTCCGAACCCGCCTGGGTGAAGCGGAAGATGTTGTCGACGAAGAACAGCACGTCCTGGCCTTCGACGTCGCGGAAATATTCCGCCATGGTCAGGCCAGACAGGGCGACGCGCGCACGGGCGCCCGGGGGCTCGTTCATCTGGCCGAACACGAGCGCCACCTTGGAGCCTTCCGAGGTCGCATTGCCCTCGGCGTCCTTGGCGATAACGCCCGCGTCGAGGAATTCGTGGTAGAGGTCGTTCCCTTCGCGGGTGCGCTCACCCACGCCGGCGAACACCGACACGCCGCCGTGGCCCTTGGCGATGTTGTTGATGAGTTCCTGGATCAGCACGGTCTTGCCGACGCCCGCGCCGCCGAACAGGCCGATCTTGCCGCCCTTGGCGTAGGGGGCGAGGAGGTCGATCACCTTGATGCCGGTGACAAGGATCGCCGCTTCGGTCGACTGGTCGATGAAGGCCGGAGCCTCGGCGTGGATCGGGGCGGTGGTTTCCGCGCCGATGGGGCCGCGTTCGTCGATCGCTTCGCCGACGACGTTCATGATGCGGCCGAGCACCTTCGGACCGACCGGCACCGAGATCTGCGCGCCGGTGTTCACGACTTCGCTGCCGCGGGTCAGGCCCTCGGTCGCGTCCATCGCGATGGTGCGCACGGTGTTCTCGCCAAGGTGCTGGGCGACTTCGAGCACCAGCGTCTTGTCGCCGTTCTTGGTTTCGAGCGCGGTGAGGATCGGCGGCAGCTCGCCTTCGAACTGCACGTCGACGACGGCGCCGATGACCTGCGAGATCGTGCCGTTGGTGGTCTGGTTGAGAGCGGCGGTGGCCATTTTTCGTTCCTAGCCTTCGTTTAGAGCGCTTCAGCGCCCGCGATAATTTCGATGAGTTCGGTGGTGATCGCGGCCTGACGGCTGCGGTTGTACTGGATGGTCAGCTTCTGGATCAGCTCGCCCGCGTTGCGCGTGGCGTTGTCCATTGCGGTCATCGAGGCGCCCTGTTCCGAAGCCTCACGCTCAAGCAGCGCGCCGAACAGCTGGGTGCGCAGGTAGCGCGGCAGCAGTTCTTCGAGGATTTCCTCCTCGCTCGGCTCGTATTCGACCACGGCATCGGCGGCGACCGCTTCAGCAGGGGCAGGGACGGGGATCAGCTGACGGACGGTCGGATCCTGCGCCAGCGCCGACTTGAAGGTCGGATAGATCAGGTGCGCGACATCGAAGGCGCCGCTGTCGAACATCGCGATCAGTTCATCAGCGATGGCTCCGGCCTCGTCAAAGCCCGGGGTCTTGACGTTGCTGGTGTCAAACCCTGCGCCGATCAGCGAGGGGAATTCGCGCTTCAGCGGCGCGCGGCCCTTCTTGCCGACGAGGTAGAATTCGACGGTCTTGCCAGCGGCTTGCAGTTCCTTCGCCTTGGCCTTGGCGGCCTTGACGAGGTTCGAGTTCAGACCGCCGCACAGCCCCTTGTCGGTGTTGACCACCACGAGGAGGTGCTTCTGATCCGCGCCGGTGCCGGCCAGCAGCTTGGGCGCGGCCGAGCCGGACACCTTGCTCGCCAGCGATGCCATCACCGCACTGAGGCGCGAGGCATAGGGCCGCGCCGCCTCGGCCGCAGCCTGGGCACGGCGCAGCTTGGCCGCCGCGACCATCTGCTTGGCCTTGGTGATCTTCTGGGTCGACTTGACCGAGTTGATCCGGCCCTTGAGTTCCTTGAGTGAGGGCACTGCGGGGCGTCCTTAAGCGAACTGCTTGCCGAAGGCTTCGAGCGCGGCCTTGGTCTTGTCGGCGACTTCGCCTTCGAACTTCTTCGAGGTGCGGATCTCGGCCAGCACGTCGCCGTGTTCGCGGCGCATGAAGTCGAGCATCTGCGCTTCGTATTCGTTCACGCGGTTCACCGGGATCGAATCGAGGAAGCCGTTGGTGCCGGCGTAGATCGACACGGTCTGCTCTTCGAACGGCATCGGCGAGAACTGCTTCTGCTTCAGCAGCTCGGTCAGGCGCGCACCGCGGTTGAGCAGCTTCTGGGTCGCGGCGTCGAGGTCCGAGCCGAACTGCGCGAAGGCCGCCATTTCGCGGTACTGCGCAAGGTCGAGCTTCATCGAGCCCGAAACCTTCTTCATCGCCTTGGTCTGGGCAGCACCGCCGACGCGGCTCACCGAGAGACCGACGTTAATGGCGGGGCGGATACCCTGATAGAACAGGCCGGTTTCGAGGAAGATCTGGCCGTCGGTGATCGAGATCACGTTGGTCGGGATGTAGGCCGACACGTCGCCCGCCTGGGTTTCGATGATCGGCAGCGCGGTCAGCGAGCCGTGGCCGTTTTCCTCGTTCATCTTCGCCGCACGCTCGAGCAGGCGGCTGTGGAGGTAGAACACGTCACCCGGATAGGCTTCGCGGCCCGGAGGACGACGCAGCAGCAGCGACATCTGGCGGTAGGCGACGGCCTGCTTCGAAAGGTCGTCATAAACGATCACGGCGTGCATACCGTTGTCGCGGAAGAACTCACCCATCGCGCAGCCGGTGTAGGGCGCGAGGTACTGCAGCGGGGCGGGCTCAGAAGCGGTCGCGGCGACGACGATCGAATATTCCATCGCGCCGTTTTCTTCGAGCTGCTTGACGATCTGGGCAACGGTCGAACGCTTCTGGCCGACCGCGACATAGACGCAGTAAAGCTTCTTCTTCTCGTCGTCGCCCGCGTTGGCTTCCTTCTGGTTGATGAAGGTGTCGATCGCGACGGCGGTCTTCCCGGTCTGGCGGTCACCGATGATCAGCTCCCGCTGGCCGCGGCCGACGGGGACGAGGGCGTCAATCGCCTTGAGGCCGGTCTGGACGGGTTCCGAGACGGATTCGCGCGGGATGATGCCCGGCGCCTTCACTTCGACGCGGCTGCGCTTTTCAGCGACGATCGGGCCCTTGCCGTCGATCGGGTTGCCGAGCGCATCGACCACGCGGCCGAGCAGGCCCTTGCCGACCGGCACGTCGACGATGGTGCCGGTGCGCTTGACGACATCGCCTTCCTTGATCTCGCTGTCCGAGCCGAAGATCACGACGCCGACATTGTCAGCTTCGAGGTTCAGGGCCATGCCCTGCACCCCGTTGGCGAATTCCACCATCTCGCCGGCCTGCACCTTGTCGAGGCCGTGGATGCGGGCGATCCCGTCACCCACCGACAGCACGGTGCCGGTTTCGCTGACTTCGGCCTCGGTGCCGAAATTGGCGATCTGGTCCTTGATGACCTTCGAGATTTCTGCGGCGCGGATTTCCATTATCGTGTCCTTTAAGCCTGCATGGCCTTGGCGAGCGAGTTGAGACGGGTGCGGATCGAGGCATCAATGCGCTGCGATCCGATGGTGACGACGAGGCCGCCGAGCAGGTCGGGATCGACCGCGGCGGTGAGCATGACGGTGCGGCCTTCGCGCGCGGTCAGCTTGGTCTTGAGGGCGGCGATCTGATCGTCGCTCAGCGGATGCGCGCTGGTGACGGTCGCGGTGACTTCACCGCGCTGCGCGGCGGCAATCGCCTTGAAGGCCGAAATGATGCCCGGCATCTTTGCAAGGCGGCGGTTGGCCGCGAGCACGCCGAGGAAGTTGGTGGTGAGGGCCGAAAGCTTCAGCTTCTTCGCCACCGCCGCCATCGCTGCGCCTTGGGCGCTGCGGGCGAGTTCGGGGTTGGTGGTGAGCGCAGCCAGATCGGCCGATTCGGCCAGCGCAGCGCCCAGCGTCTCGAGATCCTTCTCGACCGCGGTCACCTTGCCATTCTCGGCAGCCAGATCGAACAGGGCCGAGGCATAGCGTCCAGCCAGGCTAGCCTTGATACCGGCGGAAATATCCACGCGCGTCTCGTCCTCTCGGAATACTCGTAAGGGGTCTTGCTTGGGCTTTGGGGTCGGAGCGCGCACAAGGGCACCCCGTCAAAGTTGGCGCGCGCCTAGCAATTGATTCCGGTTCCTGCAAGCCGTCGGGGGCAGTAATTGTGCAAGTGCGAATTGAGGGCGGGCCAGTGGCTATCCCGCGCAGCCTCCCGATGGGGCGCTGGCGGTGACTGTCTCGCCGCGTTTGATGCGCTCGAGAATGGCGTCGAAGGCGGCATTGGCCCGGTCGTTGGCGCGGCGCTGTGCGGCCTCGTCGAGGGTTTCGAAATCGCCCTCGGCCTTCCACGCCGCGCTATAGGCGGCCTCAACCGCCTGCGCCTCGCCTTCGGTGCAGATTCCGTTGCCGTAGCCGGTGACAATGCATTCCTCGCCCGCAGCAGTGGTGATGCAATCGAGTTCGGTCGAGATGGGAGCGCACATCGTTGCGACACTGCTGACGTTGTAATCTGCGATGGCCGCCTTGTAGTCCTGCCAGCAGGCGGCTTCCGCTGCCTCGCCCTTTTCGCGGGTGCAGCGGCAGGCCGAGGTGGCGAGGGTCTGCAATTGGGCAACGTCCGTCCGCGCCGCTTCGGTCCAGTGCCAGTCGAGATAGCGCAGCGCCATGCGCCCGCCCGCCAGCACAAGAATCGCCCCCGCGATCAGCGCCAGCCATGTCTTGCGGCGGCTCATTTTGCGCCGGCTGCCTTGGCGGTGCAGCTATAGACCAGCCGCTCGTTGGGCCGTTCGGGCAGCTTGGCGATCAGTGCCGACTGCTGTTCGCCCAGCGTGCGCGCCCCGTCGCTGACTCCGCAGGCAGGCGGCGTGTAGGCCGCGCGGGCCTCACGCGCGGCGGCGAGCGCCTCCTGCCCCAACAGGTAACGGTCGGTGCGCAGGGTGCGGGTATCGGGGTCATAGGTGTTGACTGCGACAGCCTCGTCTTCCTTGGCGGCGAACACGCGTTGCCATTCCCCGCCCTGACCGAGACCATATTGGGTGCGCCCGTTGACGCAGCCATCGGCCTGCCATTGGAAGGCGACATCATCGGTGCGGGCGCTGGTCACGCGGCTGCGATCAGGGACGAGGGTGCAGATCAGCGCGCCTTCGGCAGCAGCGTCGGCGGCGGCAGGGGCAGAGCCGTCCGTCTCGCCCCCTTGCGCCTTGGTGACCGCGGCGGCGACCCGGTCTTCGATTTCGGCAAGCCCCGGACGGGTGATCCACAGCAGCACCGCCCCCAGCAGCGCGGCGGCGGAGCCTGCGGCGGCGAGGCGGACGTGGGTGCGGCGCGCCTCGTCCCCGCGCCACACCAGCGCGGCATAGCCTGCGCCGATCGCAGCAAGCAGCGCGATCAGCGCGGCGGCCATGCGGTTCTCGCGCTGCCCCAGCACCTCCATCTGCGCCGCAAGCCGCGCCTTCTCGCGCACCTCGCGCAATTCCTCGGCGCGCTGCGCCATCCGCTCGCGCGCTTCGGACTGTTCCGCCTCAAGCCGCTGGCGTTCCTCGGCATTAAGCTCGTCGATCGAGCGGCAGGGCAGCGCATTGGTGACCGGCTCGACCCCGTTATTGCGCAGGAACGGGCCGAGTTCGCGCAAGGACACCGCGAAGTAGAACTCCGCATCCCCGCTCGCCGAATCCGCGCTGAACGAGTTGACCCCAATCACCCGCCCGCACGGATCGAGCAGCGGCCCGCCCGAATTGCCCCGCGCGATGGGCGCGGTGTGGAGGATCGTGTCGAACTGGCGGCTGGGCCGCTCCCCCGATAAGAATCCACGCGATTTGACCGGCGGCTGGGCGCGGAAAATATCCGCCATATCAAGCCCCTGCGCCAGATCGACATTCATCGGATAGCCGACCGCCGAAACCTCGCCGAGTTTCGAATCGATGCTGCCCGCCAGCGCCAGCGGAGGCAGGCGCAGGGAGCCTTGCGCAATCTCCAGCAGCGCCAGATCGTTCTTGGGCGAGATCGCCACCACCCGCGCAAAGGCACCGCCTGCGCCTTCGGGCGGGACGATGCCGATGCGCAAGGTATCGTCCTGCGCGGCCTCGGCGACGACATGGGCGTTCGTGACGATGCGGGTGGGCGAGACGGCAAAGCCGGTGCCGTGGCTGACGGGCGTGGGCTGGTCGTTCTCCTCGCCGATGATCACCACCCGCACCACGCCGCGCGAGGCGGCCTCAACGTCGCCCGGATCGGCGGCGAGCGGGCCTGTGCGCACAAGGCCTGCCAGCATCATGCCCGCCAACAAAAGCGCCGCGATCAGCCGGGGCAAGGGGAATGACCGGGGGCGGGAGCCATGCATCGCGAGAAAATCCTTGATCCGGCAGCAATAGCTGCAATGCCTGCCGTAAACCCATGATCTACCCAATGCACACGGGGGCAGCAATGATTGGCATTCGTTATGTGACACTGGCCTTGGCGGCGCTCGCGCTGGTGCCCGGCATGGCCGCGGCCCAAGGTGCGGCGCAGCACCGTTTCTCGGTCGGCGGCAAGGCCTTCACCGTGCCTGTCCCGCAGGGCTATTGCCTGCCTTCTGGCGCTACCGTGGCCCTGGCCGAGAGGTCGGCGGCGCTCGATTCGATGAACCTCACCCACGCCGATCTCGAACGCTGCGGCACCTTTGGCGAGGACTATGTCCACATCAAATCGCCGCGCGAGGCGATGCCTGTCGATATGCCGCGCGCAGATTTCCTCGCGCTGATCGCGCGTGAGCTCCAGACCGCCAATGGCCAGCAGCTCGTCGATGATGCGCTTGATGATGCCGCGCGCGAAGTCGCCGAAGGTACCGGAAACACCGTCAAGCTCACCAACACCGTGCCCCGCTACATCGGGCAGGATGATATGTGCGTCTACATGGCCTTGCGCGGCGACGTGGTGGGCCAGAACGGCACCATCAAGATCAGCGGCTTGATCTGCATGACCGTGATCGAAGGCCAGTTCATCAACGTCAACGCCTATGCGGTCGAAGGCATGGGCGTGACCGATGCCGAACTCAAGGCCCGGACGCGGACCATCGCCGCCTCGATCGCCCCGGCCGGCGCCTGATCGCCCGACATTGAGCGCAAACCAGAGGGGTGCGCGCATCACCGGGGTGTGGCAAATTGTTTCACGTGAAACATTTTGAGAACATCTCCGATGATGCCCGCTGGCAGGCGGTGCTGGACAAGGATCGCCGGTTCGACGGCGCCTTTGTCACCGGCGTTCATTCGACCGGGATCTATTGCCGCCCTTCGTGCCCGGCGCGGGCGCCATTGCGCAGGAATGTGCGGTTCTATCCCAGCGCACAGGCGGCGGCAAAAGCCGGTTTGCGGGCGTGCAAACGCTGCTCGCCCAACACACAAAGCGCCGAGGAGGCCTGCGTGCTCGCCGCGATGGCCGCGATCCGCGAGCAGGGGGCGATGACGCTGGACCAGCTGGCCGACCTCACCGGCTACACCCCCACGCATTTCCAGCGCCTGTTCAAACGCACCGTCGGCCTCTCGCCTGCCGCCTTTGCCAAGGCCTTGCGCGAGGATCGGGTGCGCGCGGCGCTCAGCGCGGGTCTGAACGTGACCGAAGCGCTGTCAAAGGCGGGCTTTGACGCGCCCAAAACCTTCTACACGGCAACACGAGGCAAATTGGGCATGACAGCGAGCGAGTGGCGCAAGGGCGGGGCGGGCAAGCAGGTGCATTGGACGGTGCTGGCGACCTCGCTCGGTGACATGCTGGTAGCCGCGACCGACAAGGGTGTGTGCTGTCTTGCCTTCGGGGAGGGCGAGGCCGAGTTGCAGGCACGGTTCCCGCGCGCCGAACTGGTGCCCGCCGGCGAGGACTTCCGCGCTCTGTTCGCGCAGGTTGTGGCGGCGGTCGAGCAACCGGGGCCGGGCAGCGCCGCGATCCCGCTCGACGTCCACGGCACCGCGTTCCAGCAGCGGGTGTGGGAGGAGTTGCGCCGCATCCCGGCAGGCGAGACGCGGTCTTATGGCGAACTGGCGGCGGCTTTGGGCAACCCCAAGGCCAGCCGCGCGGTCGGCGGGGCGAACGGGGCTAACCATGTCGCGGTGCTGATCCCCTGCCACCGCGTGATCGCGGCGGACGGCACGCTGGGGGGCTATGCCTATGGGCTTGAGATCAAGGCGGAGTTGCTGCGGCGCGAAGGGGTGTGAGGGGATAGTGCATTTTGCATCTTGCAGTTAACTCAAGCCTACAGCCATTCGGCTGGCTTTCCTGCCGAATGCCACTCCTGCATCGCTAGGATCATATTGATCGTGGGGTATTCGAGAATGTCATTTTCAGTCGCGCCCCTCGATAGCTCGCGCTCCCAATACCATTCCTGAAATGTCGCGTAATCAGTTTCGATTTGCGCCGCGCCAATCGGGTAAGAGCCTTCCTGCCTCACGAGCCAATTGCGAACCTTTCGGATCAATTTCAAGTAATCTCCGTCGTGGGACTCAATATCCCAACCCGCAATATCCGAAAGGCATTTCTGATAGTCATACTTAGAGTTTTCAAGGATCAGTATGCGTTTGGTGCTTAAGGGACCTACCCCAAATCGGGCGCAACTGTGATCTATTCCCAATTCGAAAGGCATATTCATCCGCGCGTACTCGCCCGCGGTCGAGGCTTTGCAGCGACTTAAGTCATGAATGCCGAATTTTGACTTGGCCACAAGTTCAATTATCCGATCTAATCGGTTTGCAGCATTGTCAGAGTTTTCTGGCGCAAGCCTTGGGATAAAGCCAATATCTACGACGCAGAACGCGAGTGCCTGTAGCATTGGGGCAAAGCTTGCATCGAACGGGCAGTTGATGAAAACTGAACGCTCGAATGCAGGTGCCTCGTTCATCCTTTTGGCGGGTGAGAGTCATTGCCAAAAGAACTTCGTTCGCGGATGCGTCCGTCGCGTCCATGAACATAGAGTTCCGTCTTTTGGTTACGTGCAATGCGCTTTGCTGCGTCAATCGCTTCTTGTTGTGTAGGATGTGTGCTTGACGCCTTTGACGACCCGGCACGCCGAACCTTCCATCCGTCCGCCGACGGTACCACGTGCTGACCAGGCTTAGCCATTTCAATAATTCTCCTAGCAAGTGGAGAATATGGCAGAGCAGGGCCCCAGCGCAATAGGCGCGGTTCGATGCATTTGGTGCTTTTTCTGCTTAAACCTATGAATGGCGGGACAATTGCCCCCTCAATCCAGCTTGGGCGGCATCCCCGGTTCGCACTTGGCCATAGCGCGCTGGTACGCTGGGCGTTCGCCGATGCGCTTCAGATAGGCCTTCAGGTTGGGCAGGTGATCGATGCTCATGCCGCTCATCGCGCGGCTGGTGGTGAGCTGGAAGCCCATCATGATGTCCGCCGTGGTCAGCTGCGATCCGCCGAAATAGTCCGCTTCGCCCAGCCGCTTCTCGACGATCGCCCAGCCTTTCTGCACCCGGTCGGCGACGAAGGGGGGCAGTTCGCTTGCACCCATGAACTGCGCCACCAGCGCCATCATGCCGTTGGTCATGAAGGTCGCGTTGGCCCAGTGGTAGTAGAACAGGTGATCGGCAAAGTCCGGATGGTCCACGCCCGGCACCAGCGCCGTATCGGGGGCATACTTGGCGATGATATAGTCCATGATCGCGCCGCTCTCGCCCAGCACCAGATCGCCGTCGGTAATGACGGGGGCAATGCCCATCGGGTGCAGCGCCTTGTATTCATCAGGCGCGAGGCGGTTGTCGGTGCGGCGGGTGTAGAGCTTGCAATCATATTCCAGCCCCAGCTCCTCGGCGAGCCAGACGATGCGTTCGGATTGCGACAGGCGCAGGTGGTGGATGGTCAGCATGGCTCTCTCCCGTGTCAGTTGCTTTCGGCGTTTCTGGCCCAGCCTTCGCGCGCGGGTTCGAGGCTGTCGAGGAATTTTTCTGCCGTATCCAGATATTCCCGCTGCTTCGCCTCGCCCATCTTGTCCCACGTCGCATAGATCCGCCCGATCCGGTGGTTGCTTTCCAGCCGCGCACGGTTCGCGTCCATGAAATGCCAGTAGAGCGGGTTGAACGGGCACGCCCTGGGCCCGGTCTTCTCGGCCACCTTGTAGCGGCAGCCTTTGCAATAGTCCGACATCTTGTTGATGTAATTGCCGCTTGCCGCATAGGGCTTGGTCGCGAGGCGGCCGCCATCGGCATAGAGCACCATGCCGGCGACGTTCGGCAGCTCGACCCATTCGAAGGCATCGGCATAGACCGCCAGATACCAGTCGGCCACTTGGCCAGGGTCGATCCCGGCAATCAGGCAGAAATTGCCGAGCACCATCAACCGCTGGATGTGGTGCGCATGGGCGTCTTCGCGGGTGGTGCGGATGCAGTCGGCGAGGCAGCGCATATCGGTCTGCCCTGTCCAGAAGAACTCCGGCAGCGGGCGGTGCGCGCCCAATTCATTGGCAGCGGCGAGCCCCGGCATCTGGTGCCAGTAGAACCCGCGCACATATTCGCGCCAGCCGATGATCTGGCGGATGAAGCCCTCTACGGAATTGAGCGGAGCCCTGCCTGATTTATAGGCAGCCTCCGCCGCGCGGCACAGCTCCAGCGGATCGAGCAGCCCGATATTGAGGCTGGTTGACAGCATCGAGTGGTAGAGATCGTCCTCCCCGTGCACCATCGCGTCCTGATAGGGGCCGAACAGGCTGAGGCGCCGGGCAAAGAAGGCTTCGGCAGCTTCGAGCGCCTCGGCACGGGTCACCGGCCACCCGAAAGGCTCGAGATCGCCGAAGTGATCGGCAAAGCGTTCTCCCACCAGCGCTATCACCGCCCGCGTGATGGCGTCGGGCGCGAATTTGGGGGCAGGGGGCGCGCGCAGGCCTTCCTTGGGCGGCTCGCGGTTTTCCGCATCGAGGTTCCAGACGCCGCCCACGGGCTTGTCGCCCTCCATCAGCAGCCCGGTCTTGCGCCGCATCTCGCGGTAGAAATACTCCATCGTCAGATGCTTGCGCCCCTCGGCAAAGGCGCGAAATTCGGCGTGGGTGGCGATGAAGCGCGTGTCGGGGAGGATGGAGACGGGGCAGGGGAAGCGGCCCTCCCATTCGAGCATGGCGTTATGGACGCGCCATTCGCCGCTTTCGGTGACGCGGATTTCGGACGGGGCGTGGCGTGCCACCGCGCGGGCGACTTCGCCGGTGAAGCTGCCGGTGTTCTCCGCGTCGTCCAGCGGCACGTAATCGACCTGCCAGCCCTCGGCCCGCAATTCCGCCGCGAAGTGGCGCATTGCCGAGAAAATGAGCACGATCTTCTGCTTGTGGTGCTTCACATAGGTCGCCTCGTCCCACACCTCCATCATCAGCACGACGGTGCTTGCGGGGGAGAGACCCTCAAGACTTGAGATATTGCGCGACAGCTGGTCGCCGAGGATCGGCACGAGAACGGGACGGGTCATGCGAAGGGATACGCGCCCGCCCCATGTTTGGTTTCGCGAAACGCTAGGGCTCCGCCTCCAGGGCCCGCAGCGCGGCGGCGGAAAAGGCGGGATCATTCAGCATCGAGATCAGCAGCCCGCGCGCCAAGCCGGTCTCGCCCCGGCGGCTCATCGCGGTGGCCTGCGCGTAGCGGAAATCGCCGACCCCGGCGTTGTGGACGAAGGCGCGTTCCAGCTGGCGGGCGGCGGACTTGGGGGCAGCGCGGCCCTGTTCGATATAGGTCTGGTGATAGAGCGCCGCGGCCAACGGATGGCGCTCGGGCGTGCGGGCGAGGGGGCGCAGCAGCTTGCGCACCTCGTCATAGGAGGGCGGATCGTCGGGATTGCCCTCGCGCACCAGCCGGGCGAGCATGATCTCGGCCTTGAGCCGCTGGGCCTCGGCCAGACCGGGATCGATCGCGAGCGCCACGTTGACCGCACGCCACGCTTCCGCATCGGAATGGGGGTTGGTCATCACGATCAGATCGCCGTTCGAAAAGCCGAAACCGCGGAACACCGGCCGCCCGCCGAAATCGCTGTGCTGGACGCGGACATATTCGGCGGCGGCATATTCGTACCACACCAGCGCGCTTTCGGGATGGCGGTTGGTCAGAGCGCGTAGATCGTCGGAGGTGGCCTTGGGGCGGGTTTCGAGCAGCCGTTCGAGCCGCAGGTCGATCAGCGCGATCTCGTCCGCGCGCATCGGGCGCACCTCCATATTGGCGGTGAAATGCGGGGACACCACCACCCGCCGCACCGGCGCGACCACCCGGCGCCGCGCCAGTTCGCGGGCGAGCGCATCCAGATCGCCCAGCTCGCGCGCCGCCTCGGCCATGCTGCGTCCGCCCGCATAGGCATCGAGATAGCGGTCGAGCACGCCGGCAAAGCGCGTTTCGAGCAGCAGCGGGCTGGCCAGCGCGCGGCTGAGTTCGAGGAAGCGGGCATAGTCCGCCTCGCTGCGGTGGCGGGTGCGCACCACCAGCGTGTCGCCGAGGCTACCGGGCGTTATGCCCTGCACCCGTTGCAGGCGGCGCGGCGTGCCGATCAGGAAGCTGCCGTCCGGGTTGCGGACGGCGGTCTCAAAGAAGTGCGAAAGCCCGGCCGACAGCCACATCGGCTTGGGCCGGAAGAAGGCGTTTTCGAGGTGGAGACTGGCGAGGCAGTAGAAGATTTCGCCCGCATCGGCCTCCTCGCCCTGCGCGCCTGGCGTGTAGAGCGCATAGGCCATCGGCAATTCGGCATGGCTTTCGCACACCGCACTCGCGCCGAAATCGACCACCCGGCGGATGCGGCGCGGATCGGCGGTCAGGTAGAATTCGGGCTTGCGCCCGTGCCAGGTCTCGCCCGGCATCAGGCCGTGAAGAACGCGGTCGAAATCCTCGATGGTCTGCACCAGCGCGCGCAGCTCTGCCTCGTCCATCCGGGCGTGGATGACATAGTGCTCGCTTTCGGCGCGCAGCCAATCGGCGGCGCTGGCGGGAATCGCGAGGCACAAGGCCCACAGGGCAAAGCCGATGCGCAGCATCATGGCCCTCTGATAACATGGGCTAAGATGCTGTAAAGTTACCTTAAAATTCTTGAAGATTGGCCCGTCAGACGAAGGAATAGGGGTCGATGTCCACCCCCACGCGCACCCCCGGAGCAAAGTTCACCGCGCCGATCCAGTTGCGCAGGACGCCTTGCACATTGGCGCTGCGCCGCGCGTTGACGAGGAAGCGGTAACGGTATCGCCCGCGCAGCAAGGCGAGTGGGGCAGGGGCGGGGCCGAGGATCTGGACGTCGGCGAGGCGCGGGCGGACATCGCCCAATCGCGCGGCGGCCTCGCGCGCTTCCTTTTCGTCCTCGGAGCTGAGGATGATCGCAGCCCAGCGCCCGAACGGCGGCGCGCCCGCATCGCGGCGGCCTTGGGTTTCGGCGGCATAGAAGGCGTCGCGGTCGCCGCCTGCCAGCGCGGCGATCACAGGCGCATCGGGGTGGCGGGTCTGGATCAGCACTTCGCCCGGCTTGGCCCCGCGGCCTGCGCGGCCCGCGACTTGCGCGATCTGGCTATAGGTGCGCTCGCCCGCGCGCAGGTCTCCGCCTTCAAGGCCGAGGTCGGCATCGACCACGCCCACCAGCGTGAGATCAGGAAAATGGAAGCCCTTGGTCACCAGCTGTGTGCCGATGATGATGTCGATCGCCTTGCTTTCGGCCATGGCGATGAACTCGGCCGCGCGGTCGGGGGTGTTCAATGTGTCCGAGGTCGCCACCGCCACCCGCGCTTCGGGGAAGAGGTCGGCGACTTCGGCCGCGATCCGTTCCACCCCCGGCCCGCAGGCGACGAGGCAATCGCTCTCCCCGCATTCGGGGCAGGCGTCGGGCACCCGCGTCTCGAACCCGCAATGGTGGCAGGCAAGGCGGGCCGAGAGGCGGTGTTCGACCAGCCATGCGCTGCACGAGGGGCATTTGAAGCGGTGCCCGCAATTGCGGCACAGCGTCAGCGGGGCATAGCCGCGCCGGTTCAAAAACAGCAGCGATTGCTCGCCCTTGTCCAGCCGGTCGCGCAGAGCCTCGATCAACGGACCTGCCAGCCAGCGCTGGCTGCCCGGCTTTTCCTCGGTGAGATTGATAAGCCTGACCGCAGGCAGCGTCGCCCCGCCGAACCGGCTCGGCAGGTCGAGCTTGGTGTAGATGCCCTGCGCCGCCATGTGCAGGCTTTCCAAGGCCGGGGTGGCGCTGGCGAGGATCACCGGCACCCCTTCAAACCGCGCGCGCATCACCGCCACGTCACGGGCGTTGTAGCGCACGCCGTCATCCTGCTTGAAGCTGATCTCGTGCGCTTCATCCACGACGATCAGGCCGAGCTTGGCATAGGGCAGGAACAGCGCCGAACGCGCGCCGACCACGACCTGCGCGCTTCCATCGGCAATTGCCCGCCATGCGCGGCGGCGCTCGGTGGACTTGAGCGAAGAGTGCCACAGCACCGGCTTCGCCCCGAACCGCGCCGCAAACCGCGCGAGGAAGTTCTCGGTCAGCGCGATTTCGGGCAGCAGCACCAGCACCTGCCGCCCCTGCCGGATGGCCTCTGCGACGGGTTCGAAATAGGTTTCGGTCTTGCCGGAACCGGTTACCCCGTCGAGCAGGAAAGGGGCAAAGGCCCGCGCCCGCACCGCTTCGACCAGCGTAGCGGCGACCTCGGCCTGCACCGGCGAAAGATCGGGCTGGTGGTGGTCGGGATCGGCGGGGGGATAGGGGCGGTCGATCTTGACCGTCACCGGCCCCAGCAAGCCTGCGCCCGCCATCCCGCGCAGCACGCCTTCCGAAACGCCCGCGATTGCGGCAAGCTCGCGCATGGTGCCTTGCGCGCCGGCGAGTTTTTCCAGCGCGGCCTTGCGCTGCGCGGTCAGCCGCCCGGCGATCTCCGCTCCGGTGAGGCGATATTCGGTCATGGTCGCAGGCCCGCCCAGCGCCCCGCCGCTCGACAGCGCCATGCGCGCGACCGCGGCGAGCGGCGCGCAGTAATAGTCCGCCGTCCACTCGATCAGCCGCCTGAGGGGTGCGGGCAGCGGGGGCACGGGCAGCACCTCAAGGATCGGGCGCAGGCGTTCAAAGGCGATCGCGTCCCCCGGCAGACGGCCTTCGTCCCATACGATGCCAGTGACCTTGCGCGGCCCCAACGGGGCGATCACCACGCTGCCTGCGGGCGCATCCACACCCTCGGGCAGCCGGTAATCCAGCGGGCCGAGCGCGGCGTTGAGGACAAGCAGGCGAACGCGGTTCATTGTGCAGTTATATGGAGACGCGCATAGGCCTAGGGCAAGATTGGAGACTGGACCAATGACCGCAATTCTCACTGCCGCCCCGACCCGCCGCACCCTGCTCGCCGGAGCCGCAAGCGGGGCTGCGCTGCTGCTGTTGCCCGGCTGCGCCAGCACCGGCGGGGGCTTCTCGCTGGTCGAGGCGGTGCGCCGTCTGCTGCTCGTCGCCTCGGAGAACGCCTTTGCCCGCCTTACCGCGCCCGGCGGGTTCTGGGACGAACAGGTCGCCCGGCTCGATCTTGCCGCGCTGCTCGGTGCACGGGGCGATGTGGTCTCGCGCATCCTGACCTCGGCGCTGGTCAAGGATCAGCTGGAGGAACGCTTCGCCACCTTCGCGATCGATGCGAGCTTCCGCGCCGCCCCGGTGGTGACCGACGCGATCCGGATCATCGGGGTCGAAAATGCCGTGGCGCTGGTACGCGGCGGTCCGGATGCGGCGAGCCTCTATCTCAGGCAGGAAGTCGGCACGGCGCTGCTCGATGCGGTGGTGCCCGAACTGGGCGAGGCGATCCGCATCAGCCGCGATCCGGTGATCGGCCAGCTGCTCGGCGCGCTCACCGGCGTGGATGCGGCGGGCATGGCGAGCCGCTTCGGCGCCGAGATCGACGATGCCATCTGGGGCGAGATTGGCCGCGAGGAAGCCGCGATCCGCGCCAACCCCGAGGCAACCCGCGATCCGCTGCTGATCGGGGTGTTCGGGCTGGGCCGGAGCATCTAGAACGCGCGATCTAGAACCGGTAGGTCAGCACCGTCTGCGGGACATGGGTATAGCGCGCCGGCAAGCCCCCGCGCGGGAACGCCAGCAGCCAGTAATTCGCGCCGATCTCCAGCTTGTCGCTGATCTTGTAGGCGATGCCGGCCTGCGCGCGCCATTGCTCGGTCGATGCGCCCTGGCCGCTGTTGCGCCCTTGCAGCAGCCCGAGCCATTCGCCCCCGACACTCGCGCGCCAGCCGTCGCCTAGCGGCTGGTTGTACTGCACCCGCTGGCGCAGCCGCAGTTCCATCCGGTCGGCCCCGTCGAAGAACCGCTCTTCCAGCCGGGTGCGGAATTCGAAGCGGCCCTCGGTGAAAATGATCTGCTGGTGCGGGCGCAGTTCGGTATTTCCGCCCGCATCGAACACCGCGCCGCCTGCGCCGATGCGCACGCCCTCTGCCACGGTCTGCTCCAGCGTCACGCGCAGGGTCTGCTGTTCGCCCCCGCGCGCATCCTCGCGCCAGCGCTGCGTGGCATCCACGGTCAGGCGTGTGTCCTTGTCGAGATCGCCCGTCAGGAACACGAACTGCCACAATTGCGTATCGTCATTGTCGGCAAGCGCTATCGACGGTTGCCAAGCGGCAACCATGGCGGCAAGCAGCGACGCAATTCGCATGGGGGTCCGAGTCATGCTCACCCCCTAAGCCCGCGCTGCCGCGCTGACTATCGCAATCTACCGGAGTGAACCCATGAAATTCTTCGTCGACACCGCCGAGATCGAGCCGATCCGCGAACTGGCTGCCACCGGCCTGCTCGATGGCGTTACGACCAACCCTTCGCTGATTGCCAAGTCGGGGCGGGATTTCATGGAGGTGACCAAGGAAATCTGCGGGATCGTCGACGGGCCGGTCAGCGCCGAGGTGGTGGCACTCGACCACGCGACGATGATGAAAGAGGCCGAAGTCCTCAGGAAGATCGCCGACAATGTCTGCATCAAGGTGCCGCTGACGGTTGACGGCCTCAAGACCTGCAAGGCGCTGTCGTCCGAGGGGACGATGGTCAATGTCACGCTGTGCTTCTCGGCCAATCAGGCGCTGCTTGCGGCCAAGGCGGGCGCGACCTTCATCTCGCCCTTCGTCGGGCGGCATGACGACAACGGGTTCGACGGGATGGACCTGATCGAGGACATCCGCCTGATCTACGACAACTACAATTTCGCCACCGAAATCCTCGTCGCATCCGTGCGCCACACCACCCACGTGTTGCAGGCCGCCAAGATCGGCGCCGACGTGATGACCGCGCCGCCTGCGGTGATCCACGCGCTGTTCAAGCACGTGCTGACCGACAAGGGCATCGAAGGCTTCATGGCTGATTGGGCCAAGACCGGGCAGTCGATCCTCTGAGGCCTCGCCTTTTTGCCACTTCCGCGCGCCAGATTAGTTGCTAAAGAAAACCGATAATGGCTGACCAGTCCCCGCTCGATCTGTTCAAGCAGGCGCTTACCGGCGCATCGCGGGCGATTGCGCGCGATGCCGAGGTTGAGGTCGCCTGGAGCGCGGATGTGCCCGGAAGCGCGGGCAACCGCTTCCGCGTGCCGCTGCCGGGGCGCGATCTGCCGCCCGATCAGGTGACCGAGGCGCGCGGCTTTGCCGACTCGTTCGCTTTGAAGCTGCGCCACCATGACGCCGCGCTCCACGCCCGCTCGGCCCCGCCCGAACCCATTGCGCGCGCCTGTTATGATGCGATCGAGCAGGTGCGGTATGAGGCGCTCGGTGCCAACCGCTTTGGCGGGATTCGCGCCAATCTTGATGCTGCCACCGAAATGCGCACCGCAGGCGACAAGATTGTGCGCGCGCAGAACTCGTCCGAAGTCCCGCTCCAGACCGCGCTCGCCCTGCTGGTGCGCGAGGCGCTGACGGGGGAGGCTGTGCCGCAGAAGGCGCAGGGCGGGATCGAGCTGGTGCGCGACTTCCTCGAGGAGAAGGTCGGCGGCGATTTCGCGGGGCTGGCCGAGAAGATCGGCGATCAGGAAGCCTTCCAGAAACTCGCGCTCGATATGCTGCGCGAACTCGATCTCACCCGCCCAACCGAAGCTCCCGACGAGAGCGACAGCGACGACGCGGATGACGATGACGCCCCGAGCGACGACGAGCAGGGCGACGACGACAATCAGGGCGAGGGCGATCCGCAGTCGGCCGAAATGGCGGGCGACATGGCCGAGGGCGATGGGGAAGGGGAGCAATCCTCCGACACCCAGACCGACAGCGACATGGCCGAGGGCGAACCGGGTGACGACAGCGACGCCGCCAACGCCCCCGTGCGCCCCAACCGCCCGCAGGCCGAAGTCCCCGCGAGCGTCGACTACAAGGCCTTCACCACCCGCTTCGACGAGGAAGTCGCCGCCCCCGACCTGTGCGATTCCGAGGAACTCGATCGCCTGCGCGCTTATCTCGACAGCCAGCTGACCGGTCTTCAGGGCGTGGTCACGCGCCTCGCCAACCGCTTGCAGCGCCGGTTAATGGCGCAGCAGAACCGCAGCTGGGATTTCGATCAGGAAGAGGGCGTGCTCGATGCCGCGCGGCTGGCCCGCGTGATCATCTCGCCGGGCACCGCGCTGTCCTACAAGGTCGAACGGGACGTCGAGTTCAAGGACACCATCGTCACGCTCTTGATCGACAATTCCGGCTCGATGCGCGGGCGGCCGATCTCGATTGCCGCGATCAGCGCCGACATTCTGGCGCGCACGCTCGAACGCTGCGGGGTCAAGACCGAGATCCTCGGCTTCACCACCCGCGCGTGGAAGGGCGGGCAGAGCCGCGAGGCATGGCTCGCCGACGGCAAGCCGCAGAACCCCGGCCGCCTCAACGATCTTCGCCACATCATCTACAAGCAGGCCGACGAGCCCTGGCGCCGCGCCCGCCGCAATCTCGGGCTGATGATGCGAGAAGGCCTGCTCAAGGAAAACATCGACGGCGAGGCGCTGATCTGGGCGCACTCCCGCCTGCTCTACCGCCCCGAGGAACGCCGCATCCTGATGGTGATCAGCGACGGCGCGCCGGTGGACGATTCGACCCTGTCGGTGAATTCTGCGGGCTATCTCGAAGCGCATTTGCGCAGCGTGATCGAGTGGATCGAGAAGGTCTCGCCCGTCCAACTGGTCGCCATCGGCATCGGCCACGATGTGACGCGCTACTATCGCCGCGCGGTGACGATCATGGACGTGGAACAGCTCGGCGGCACGATCATGGAGCAGCTTGCCGAGCTGTTCGAGGATGAGAAGGGCACAAAACGAAAATGAACGTCACCGAAGCCGTCACCACCCGCCGCTCGATCCGCGCTTTTCTCGACAAGCCCGTCGATCTCGAAACGCTCACCCGCGTGATGGACAAGGCGCGCTGGGCTGCGTCGGGGTGCAATTACCAGCCGTGGGAAGCGAGCATTGTCACCGGGCAGGCGCTCAAGGACTTGCAGGCCAAGATCATCGCCAATGGGCCGGGCGCTGCCGAATATGACTGGGCCGCGCCGGGGCAGGAAGAGGCTTACAAGAAGCGGCTCGACGGGGTTTCGGCGGGAATGTTCGGCGCGATGGGCATTGCGCGCGATGATGGTGCGGGGCGCATGGCGGCGATGGCCAAGAACACCACCAGCTTCGGCGCGCCCGCGGTGCTGTTCGTCTATTTCCCGCGCCTGATGAAGGAGCCGCAGTGGTCGGATGTGGGTATGTGGCTCCAGACCGTCGCGCTTCTGCTGCGCGAGGAGGGGCTGGATTCCTGCTGGCAGGAATTCATGGCGCTCTATGCGAACACGATCCGCGACTTCCTAGGCCTCGATCACGAGCGCTATATGTTCTTCTGCGGCATGGCGATCGGTTACCGCGATCCGGACGCGCCGGTGAACAACTTCGAGCGCGAGCGCGTGCCGCTGGAAAGCCAAGTGAAGTTCATCGGGTTCGACTGAGAGAATTGACGGACGCGCCGCCGCTGGCCAAAGCGCGCCCATGACCGACGCGCCGCTCAAGCTGTTCAACTCGCTCACCCGCTCGCTCGAGGTGTTCGAGCCCGTCCATCCCGGCGAGGCGCGCGTCTATTCCTGCGGGCCGACGGTCTATAACTACCCCCACATCGGCAATATGCGCGCCTATGTGTTTGCCGATGTGCTGGGGCGCACGCTGAGCTGGAAGGGCTACACACTCACCCACGTCATCAACATCACCGATGTCGGCCACCTCACCGACGATGCGGACGCAGGCGAGGACAAGATGGAGAAGATGGCGGCCGAGAAGGCCCAATCCATCTGGGACATCGCCGAGCATTACAAGCAGGCCTATTGGGCCGATGTGCGCGCGCTCAATATCCGCCAGCCGGCGCAGTGGACGGTGGCGACCGACTACGTCCCGCAGATGATCGAGTTCGCCAAGGGCATTGCGGACAAACACTGCTACGAGCTGGAGAGCGGGCTCTATTTCGATGTGTCGACTGTCGCCGACTACGGGCGGCTGGCGCGCGCGAACACCGAGGAGGGCGAGGGTCGGATCGAGGCTGTTGAGGGCAAGCGCAACGCCGCCGACTTCGCGATCTGGCGCAAGACCCCGCCGGGCGAGAGCCGGCAGATGGAATGGGATTCGCCCTGGGGCAAGGGCGCGCCGGGGTGGCATCTCGAATGCTCGGTGATGAGCGGCGAGGTGCTGGGCTTTCCCTTCGATATCCATACCGGAGGGATCGACCACCGCGAGATCCACCACCCCAACGAGATCGCGCAGAACCAGGCGCATTGCTGCACCAACGGGCTGGACGATCCGAGGAATTCGGGCGCGCGCATCTGGATGCACAACAACTTCCTCGTCGAGCGCAGCGGCAAGATGAGCAAGTCCTCGGGCGAGTTCCTGCGGCTGCAATTGCTGATCGACCGGGGGTATCATCCGCTCGCCTACAGGCTGATGTGCTTGCAGGCGCATTACCGCTCCGAGCTGGAGTTCTCGTGGGAGGGCTTGGGCGCGGCGCTCACGCGATTGAAGCGGATGGTGATGGCGGTGGCGCCGCTGGCGGAGGTCGAACCCCAGCGCGGCACGGCGCATCCCAAGTTCGCGCCTGCCGAAGCGAAGTTCGCCGAGGCCATGGCCGACGATCTGGGCACCCCGATCGCGCTGACGGCGCTGGAAGAGGCGTTGGCGACGAAGAAGGTCGATGCGGGGATCAAGCGCGGCGTGGTCGAAGCGATGGACGCGGTGCTCGGGCTGAACCTGTTCGGCCTCACCCGCGCCGACCTGCGCATCCGGCCCAAGGCGGCCACGATCACCGAAGCCGAAATCGAAGCCGCGCTCGCCCGCCGCAAGGAAGCGCGCGCCGCCAAGGACTTTGCCGCCTCCGATGCGATCCGCGACGAACTCGCAGCCCAAGGCGTCGAGGTGATGGACGGCGATCCGCTCGGGTGGGAGTGGAAGCTGGGCTAACCCCCACTTTTCGTCATTGCGAGCCGCAGGCGAAGCAATCCATGGACTGATCTTCCATCTTGGCGCAGCATCGGTCCTTGGATTGCCGCGTCGCCTTTGGCTCCTCGCAATGACGAATTGAGACCCTGACCATGACCATTCTCGCCATTTCCGGCCTCATCCGCCCGATGCTCGAACACCGCCTGCCCGAAGGCCTCGACGTGCGCTGGTTCATGTCGGCCGAGGAAGCACAGGTCGCCGTGGCGGACGCCGAGATCGGCTGGTTCGACATGAACGATCAGCAGGCGATGGCCGCCACCCTGCGCGCTGCCAAGAAACTGAAGTGGCTCAATTCGATCTACGCGGGCCTCGATTTCCTGCCGATGGACGTTCTGATCGAGCGCAATATCACCGTCACCAACGGGGCCGGGATCAACGCCATCACCATCGCCGAATATGTCGTGATGGGAATGCTCAACATCGCCAAGGGCTACCGCGAGGTGGTGCGCGCGCAGGAACGCCATGAATGGCTGTTCGATTCGCCCGGCAAGCGCGAGCTGGCAGGCTCGAAGGCGCTGCTGCTCGGCTATGGCGCGATCGGGAAGCTGATCCAGCCGCGGCTCGAAGCCTTCGATGTGGAGGTCAGCGTGGTGCGCCGTTCGGGCGGGGAGGGCACCTTGCGCCCCGACGAATGGCGCGCGCGGCTGGGAGAGTTCGACTGGGTGATCCTCGCCGTCCCCGCCACGCCTGAGACCGAGGGGATGATCGGCGCTGCCGAACTCGCCGCGATGAAGAGCGATGCAGTGATCGTCAACATCGCGCGCGGCAGCGTGATCGATCAGCCGGCCCTCGTCGAAGCGCTTGAAAACAAGGCAATCGGGGGCGCGTTCCTCGATGTCACCACGCCCGAACCGCTGCCCGCCGACCACCCCTTGTGGGCGCTCGACAATGCCCATGTCACCATGCACCTGTCGGGCCGGGCGCAATCCAAGATGTTCATTCGCTCGGGCGAACGCTTCCTCGACAATCTCGGCAAATACCTGCGCGGGGAGCCGGTCGCCCCGGTGTTTGACCCGAGGCTGGGCTACTGACCCAAGCGCCCGAGCGAGAATCTCGCTGGCGGTTTGGCGCTTTTCTGCAATACTTGTTGCCGGCGGCAGGTCATCACTTTGCCGTCACTTGAATGCACGTCTGCGCCTGGGGGGGATACCGGGGCTAAAGGCTTTCGGTAGCAAGGAAGGAATTGCATAGATGAGCGATACCAAGAAAGCGTCGGATGTTTTTGTCGAGTGTCTCGAGGCCGAGGGCTGCGAGTATATTTTCGGCGTTCCGGGGGAAGAGAACCTCGATTTTCTCGACTCGCTCAGCCGGTCGACCAAGATCAAGCTGATCCTGACCCGCCACGAACAGGGTGCGGGCTTCATGGCCGCCACATACGGCCGCCACACCGGCAAGACCGGGGTTTGCGTCGCCACATTGGGCCCGGGGGCGACCAATTTCGTGACGTCTGCGGCCTATGCGCAATTGGGCGGGATGCCGGTGCTGATGATCACCGGGCAGAAGCCGATCAAGAAGTCCAAGCAGGGCCGCTTCCAGATCGTCGACATTGTCTCGCTGATGAAGCCGATCACCAAATATGCGATCCAAATCGCCGCGGGCGACAACATCCCCAGCCGCGTGCGCGAGGCCTATCGTCTCGCCGAGGAGGAAAAGCCCGGCGCCACCCTGATCGAGCTGCCCGAGGATATTGCCGAGGAACCCACCACCGACTGGAAGCCGCTGCCCAAGTCCATCGCCCGCCGCCCTAGCGCCGAGCCCAAGGCGGTGCGCGCGGCGGTCAAGGCGATCGAGAAGGCCAAGAACCCGGTGCTGGTGATCGGCGCGGGTGCGAACCGCAAGCTGTGCGGGCGGATGCTCGAACAATTCGTCGAGAAGACCGGGATCCCCTTCCTCACCACCCAGATGGGCAAGGGCGTGATTGACGAGCGCCATCCCAAGTTTCTGGGCTGCGCGGCGCTGTCGGCTGGGGACTTCGTCCACCGCGCGGTCGAGGCGTCGGATTGCATCATCAATGTCGGCCATGACGTGATCGAAAAGCCGCCCTTCTTCATGAAGGACAACGGCGTCACCGTGATCCACGTCTCGACCCGCACGGCGGAAGTCGATCCGGTCTACTTCCCGCAGATCGAGGTGATCGGTGATATCGCCAACGCGATCTGGCAGATGAAGGAAGACATCAGCCCCAACCGCAGCTGGGATTTCGGCCACCTTCTGGCCTATCACAAGGCCGAGGTCGACCACACCAACGCGCTCGCCGCCGACACCCGTTTCCCGATCTTCCCGCCGCATCTCGTCCAGCAGGTGCGCGACGCGATGCCGCATGACGGGATCATCTGCCTCGACAACGGGGTCTACAAGATCTGGTTCGCGCGCGGTTATACCGCCTACCTGCCCAACACCGTGCTGCTCGATAACGCGCTGGCCACCATGGGCGCGGGGCTGCCTTCTGCCATGATGAGCGCGATGCTTTATCCCGAGCGTAAGGTGATGGCGATCTGCGGCGACGGCGGCTTCATGATGAACAGCCAAGAGATGGAGACCGCGGTGCGTCTCGGCCTCAATCTCACCGTGCTGATCCTGCGCGACGATGCCTACGGGATGATCCGCTGGAAGCAGGCCAACATGGGCTTTGTCGATTTCGGCCTGACCTATGGCAACCCGGACTATGTCAAATATGCCGAAAGCTACGGCGCGACCGGGCACCGCGTGACCTCGTCCGATCACCTGCGCGAATTGCTCGCCCACTGCCGCGACACGCCCGGCGTGCATCTGATCGATTGCCCGGTGGACTACACCGAGAACGACCAGATCCTGAACAAGGACATCAAACGGTTGTCGAAGGAGCTGTAAGGCTTCGCATCCCCCTCCCGCTTGCGGGAGGGGCTAGGGGTGGGCGCGTCAAGTGACTGCGCTTGCCCGGACAGGCCCACCCGTGATCGGAGTCACGCGCCTCCGATCACCCCCTCCCGCAGTCAGGAGGTGCGAAGGAAGTGACCATGCTCAAGGATACCTACCCCCTCTACCTCAACAACAAGGCGGTGCTGCCCAACACCGATCTTGAGGTGACCGACAAATATACCGGCGAGGTCGCCTTCCGCACCGCGCTCGCCACGCCCGATGTGATCGAGGAAGGCATCGCCGGGGCGGTGCGCGCGGCGGAGCCGATGGCGCGGCTGGCGAGCTTCGAGAAGCAGGACGTGCTGATGCACTGCGTCCGCCGCTTCAAGGAGCGCTTTGACGAACTTGCCTACGCCCTGTGCGTCGAGGCCGGCAAGCCGATCAAGGATGCCGAAGGCGAGGTCACGCGCCTGATCGACACCTTCCGCATCGCCGCCGAGGAAGCGGTGAGGAACTACGGCGAGGTCCAGCCGCTCGACATTTCCCCGCGCGCCAAGGGCTATCAGGGGATGTGGAAGCGCGTTCCCATCGGCCCGTGCAGCTTCATCTCGCCGTTCAACTTCCCGCTCAACCTCGCCGCGCACAAGATCGCGCCCGCAATCGCGGTCGGCTGCCCCTTCGTGATGAAGCCTGCCTCAAAGACGCCCTTGGGTGCGATCATCATGGGCGAGGTGCTGGCCGAGTGCGACATCCTGCCCGAGGGCGCCTTCAGCATCCTCCCCGCCAGCCGCGACGGCGCGGACCTGTTTACCGAGGACGAGCGGCTGAAGCTCCTCTCCTTCACCGGCTCGCCCGGCGTGGGCTGGGACTTGAAGGCCAAGGCGGGCAAGAAGAAGGTCGTGCTCGAACTCGGCGGCAACGCGGCGGTGATCATCGACAAGGACGCCGACCTTGCCGACGCATTGGAGCGGGTGATCTTCGGCGCCTTCTACCAGTCGGGCCAGTCCTGCATCGGGGTGCAGCGCATCCTGATCCACGCCGACGTTTACGACCGCTTCAAGGCGATGCTGGTCGAGCGCGCAGGCAAGCTCGTCGCGGGCGACCCCAAGGACCGCAACACCTTCATCGGCCCGATGATCTCGAACGGCGAGGCCAAGCGCCTCAAGGGCTGGATCGACGAGGCCGTGGCAGCCGGTGCGACCCTGCTGTGCGGCGGGGGGCTCTCGCGCGGCAATATGCTGGAAGCGACGCTGCTCGAAGGCGTGCCGGACGACGCCAAGGCCAAGAACGAGGAGGCTTTCGGGCCTTTGGCGATCCTCCAGAAGTTCACCCACTTCGATGAGGCGCTGGAGGAGGTCAACAACTCCAAATTCGGCCTGCAGGCGGGGATTTTTACCCGCGACCTGTTCCAGATGTTCGATGCGTGGGACAGGCTCGATGTCGGCGGCGTGGTGATCAACGACGTGCCGAGCTACCGGGTCGACAATATGCCCTATGGCGGGGTCAAGGATTCAGGCCTGGGCCGCGAGGGCGTGCGCTTCGCGATGGAGGACATGAGCGAGATCCGGAATTTGGTTATTCGCAGAACGTAACCCCTTCGTCTCCCCGGCCCCCGAGCCGGGGCCCCGCTTTTCTTCGTGGCAGGAAGGCAGCGGGGTCCCGGGTCAAGCCCGGGAAGGCGCGGCTATAACTAGCCCTCTTCCAGCAGCAGCAGCACCGCCGTCACCTCCAGCCGCTCCATCGCACCGAAGCGGTGGTCGACCTTGGTGATGGTCGCATCGGCGACCAGCTGGCCGGGGAGGGTGAATTCGTGATCGGGCAGGCGCTCGATGAGTTCCTCGCCCGCCGCGACCGCCTCGGCCCCGCAGAACTCCAGCACCACTTCGTGCCGGGTGCCCGAAAAGGTAATCGAGGCCCAGGCCTTCTCCTCATGGCCCAGCACCGTGCCTGCTCCGGCGGTGATCTCGAGCAGGCCGCTGCGCACCCGGTCGGCCAGCGTGCGGCGCGGGCGCTGGAAGCGGGTGAGGCCCAGCAGCGGTGCGGACTTGACCTCGATCGCGGCGAAATCGCCCAGGATATGCGCGAAGGGATCGCGCAAGGATTCGGTGAGCATCAGACGGTCTCCTTCATCTGCACGGCGGCGTGATCGGCATAGCCCTGCATCCACGCGCGGGTGCGCAGTTCGGTCTCGCGCCGGGGGCTGCGGCCCATGCGTAGGTCGAGCACGAAGCGCGGGTCGTGGGCGGCGAGGCGGCCGAATTTGGTAGGAGCGAGCCGGTGCTCGCGCAGGAAGGTTTCGATGGTCCGAAGCAGCATGGTTTTGCGTCCCTGTTGATTGCCGAGTCGAAGGTGATGCATCGGGCGAATCGCCTGATGTTCCTGAAATGTTCCATGTTTTTTCGCGCTTGTCTAGGAAAAATCCTTCGTGTAGGAAGTATCCATAAAGGAAACCCTACAAATGGCTGACCGAACCCTCTCCGACCCCCGCGCCAGGCTGCTCGAATTGTCGCAAGAGCGAGGGGTAAGCCTCGCGTCCCTGTCCGAATTGCTCGGGCGCAATCCGTCCTATCTTCAGCAATTCATTCGCAAAGGCAGCCCGCGCAAGCTGGAGGAGCAGGATCGCGCCACGCTTGCCCGCTTCCTTGGGGTGGGGGAGGAGGAGCTGCGGGAGGCGCAGGAAAATTCCTACGTAAAGCCACTCCAGCGCGAAACGGGCGAATGGGTCGTGGTGCCCCGGCTCGATCTTGGCGCCTCCGCCGGGCCGGGGCGGGTGGCGGGCGGGGAAGCCGCCTTCGACACCTTCCGCTTCTCGCGCCGCTGGCTGGAGGAGCAGGGCTTGGCGCGCGCCGAGCTCTCGGCGATCCGGGTCGAGGGGGACTCGATGGAGCCACTCCTCAACGACGGCGACGAAATCCTGATCGACCGCGCCCCGCGCGCCTTTCGCGACGGCATCCACGTGGTGCGTGTGGGCGACACGCTGATGGTCAAGCGCGTGGCGAGCGCCGGGCCGGGGCGGGTGGCGCTGCTCTCGCAGAACCTCGCCTATCCGCCGGTGGAGGTGGCGGCCGATGAGGTGGAGATCATCGGGCGGGTTGTGTGGAAGGGGGGGCGGGTCTAGCCCTGCTATATGATTGTCACCGCGATCGAATTGTTGATGGCAGGCAACCGGAGGGGACGCCTTCTCGTGCGCCCTGACGGTCTTTTCCAGTTCGCGACCGAAACGTTCAACGAGCCGGACGAGGAATGCGGCGGCTACTGGATGAACGATTATCCGCCATCAGGCCTATATTCGCGCCGGGATGATGCTGTCGCCGGATTGCAGGCCAAGCTGAAATCAAGGACTGACCTTGTTCCCACAGAGCCGCTCGCCATCGAGTTGGACGTTGGCCCCTGGGAAGAGCCGGTGCTGCGCCAATCCTGAAAAATCTCGGTTGCGTATCTCCGACAAAATGCGCAGTCCCCCGAATATGACCGACACTCCCAAGCCCCTCCCCCCCATGCGCGCCGCGATCATTCCGGTGACGCCGCTCCAGCAGAACTGCTCGCTGATCTGGTGCACCAAGACCATGAAGGGCGCGCTGGTCGACCCCGGCGGGGATCTCGACAAGCTCAAGGAGGGCGTCGCCAAGGCGGGCGTTACGCTCGAAAAGCTGCTCGTCACCCACGGGCATCTCGACCATTGCGGGCAGACCGGGATGCTGGCGGACGAACTGGGCCTGCCCATCGAAGGCCCGCACGAGGATGACCGCTTCTGGATCGACCAATTGGACGATGACGGCCCGCGCTGGGGGATGGTCGCCAAGAGCTTCACGCCGACCCGCTGGCTCAAGCACGGTGACACGGTGACGGTGGGCGAACTCAAATTGGACGTGATCCACTGCCCAGGTCACACGCCCGGCCATGTCGTGTTCTTCCACGAGCCCAGCCGCTTTGCGATCGTGGGCGATGTGCTGTTCCAGGGCTCGATCGGGCGCACCGATTTCCCGCGCGGCAATCATCAGGATCTGATCGATTCGATCACCCAGCGCCTCTGGCCCTTGGGCGAGGACGTGATGTTCATTCCCGGCCACGGCCCCACCAGCACCTTCGGGCGCGAGCGCAAGACCAATGCGTTTGTGAGCGATTATATTTTGAGCTGATTGCCACCTTGATTGCGACCCCGCCTCCGCGGGTGGTGTGCCGCCTACGGCAGCACAGCTGCGCTTCCCTCGGTGCTGTTCCTGCGCTGCGCTACGGGCACCTGCGGGCCGCCGGTCGGCCTTGCGGCCCCGTCCTTTGGCGGGCCGAGGCCAGCGCTAGGGAAAATCAGTCTGTGTTCTCGCCGCCGCCCTTGGCCGCCTCGCTCAGCGCCTTGCTCTCCTTCTTGAGCGGGCGCGAGACCGGGCAGACTTCCTGCACATAGGAATTGAGCGTGTTGGCAAGGTTCTCGCGCACCAGCCGGTAATGCACGAACTGCCCGCGCTTCTCGCTCTCCACGAGCCCTGCATTCTCGAGCACGCTGAGGTGCTGCGAGACGGCGGGCTTCGAAATCTCGAACCGCTCGGCGATTTGCCCGGCGGTCAGCTCGGATTCCGACAGGTAAGCGAGAATCTTGCGGCGCACGGTCGAGGCGAGGGCTTCAAACACTTTCTGCATCGGGCGAGCGTATAAGCGCTTGCTTAAATTCTTTCCAGCGCTATCCATTAATTAAGCGATGCATTAATTATCTACGCATCTGATAGTGAGTCTGGGGAGAGCGGCAATGGTAGCGGCAGAGGCGCGGGACCGGTGCGAGGTCAACTGGATCGTCGAGACGCCCGAGGCCGATCCGGTTGCCGGGCGGGTGCGCTGGGATCCGGGGCACAGCCTGTGGAATGGCGGGATGCTGCTGGGCGCGCTCGGCCTGACGCCGTTCTTCACCACGCCTGCTGCCGTTGCCGTAGGGGTGGGGCTGACCGGCGCCATGCTGCTGCTCGGCCATTCGGTCGGGTTCCACCGCCTGCTGATCCACGGCAGCTTTCGCACCACACCCGCCTTGCGCGCCTTCCTGATCTGGTGCGGCACCGTGGCGGGCATGAGCGGGCCGGTCTGGATCGTGCGCACGCACGATCTGCGCGACTGGGCGCAGCGCCAGCCGCATTGCCACGATTACCTCGCGCACCGCCGAGCGATGCTGATCGATGCATGGTGGCAGCTCCATTGCCGTCTCGACCTTGCCCGCCCGCCGCGCTTCGATACCGCGCGGCTGGAGGCAGATCCGCTGATCGGCTGGCTGGAGCGGACATGGATGCTCCAGCAGCTCCCCGTGGCAGGGATGCTCTATGCCCTGGGGAGCTGGCCCTTTGTGGTCTGGGGCGTTTGCGTGCGGGTCGCACTGACGGTGCACGGGCACTGGCTTGTGGGCCATCTCGCCCACCGCCGCGGGCCGCAGAGCTGGCAGGTGGCAGGGGCCGGCGTGCAGGCGCATGATGTGCCGTGGGCGGGCCTCGTCACGATGGGCGAGGCGTGGCACAACAATCACCACGCCTATCCCGGCAGCGCGCGGATCGGCCTCCATCCGGGGCAGAGCGACTGGGGTTATCGCTTCATCGCGCTGCTGGAGCGGGCGGGGCTGGCCTGGGACGTATGCCTGCCGGCCGATATGCCCGCGCGGGCGGACAAGCTGGTGAAGGTCTCCTAAAGCACGCCTGCCGCGGTCAGAGCGGCAACGACGGCCAGACCCAGCTGCACCAGCATTGTCACCACCGTGCCGATGGTGCGCCCCATGCCCCACTTGCCGCCGTCCATGCCGAATCCATGGGCGATGCGGCCGAGGAAATAGACCCCCGCGACATAGGCCAGCCACCAGCTGCCTGCGCCCGCCAGTTCGATCGCGGCGAGCAGCACCAGCACGAAGCCGGTGTTCTCGACATAGTTCAATTGCGCGCGCATCCGGCGTTGCAGGCTCTCCTTGCCGCCGTCGCCCACGCTGATCTGGAGCGCGGTGCGCAGTGCGCCGATGCGCAAGCCAAGCCAGATGTTGAGAATGGCCGCCGCCGCCGCTGCGGCGAGCGTTACAGGAAGCACGATCATGGTTGCGAGATCCCCTCGTTGATATGGCGCTTTGCTAGGGCCGCCTTGCGCGGGTTGCAACGCGCGATTTTTCCGCTATAGCGCGCGCCTTCCCGCCGCTGCTGGCCAAGGAATGCGCGCAAGTCTCGTGCTTGTGTGCGCACACTCCTTGCCGTAAGGGCGGCCTTCGAGAATCGCAGGCGCCGCCGCATCCAACAGGCGTTGCCACGTCAGTTATTTGAGGAAATGGTGCGACCATGGCTGTCCCCAAGAGAAAAGTATCGCCGTCCCGTCGTGGCATGCGTCGTTCGCACGATGCCCTGAAGGTCGAAGCCTTCCACGAATGCCCCAACTGCGGTGAACTGAAGCGCCCGCACAACATTTGCGGCCATTGCGGCCACTACAACGGGCGTCAGGTCGTCGCCGTCGGCTAAGTGCCGGTGGCTCACATCTTGAACCGGAGTAACGCAGCATGAACCTCCCGCGTATCGCCGTTGACGCGATGGGCGGCGATGAAGGCGTGCGCGTCATGGTCGAGGGCGCGGCGCTCGCCCGCCGTCAGCACGAGAAGTTCAAGTTCCTGCTGGTGGGGGATCAGGCGCGCATCGAAGCGGCGCTCGAAAACCACCCGAACCTGCGCGCGGCCTCCGAAATCCTCCATTGCGACGATGTCGTCGGCGGGGACGAGCTTCCGAGCAAGGCGATTCGCCGCGCCAAGACCACGTCGATGGGCCTTGCCGTCAATGCCGTGAAGACGGGTGACGCAGGTGCCGCCGTCAGCGCGGGCAACACCGGCGCGCTGATGGCGATGAGCAAGCTTGCCCTGCGCACCATGCCGGGGATTGATCGCCCCGCGCTCGCCGCGATCATGCCGACCTTGCAGGCGCATGACGTGGTGATGCTCGATCTCGGCGCCAATACCGAGGCGGATGCGCGCAACCTTGTGCAATACGCGGTGATGGGCGCGGCCTATTCGCGGATCGTCAACGGCTTCGACAAGCCGGTCGTCCGCCTGCTCAACATCGGCACCGAAGAGATCAAGGGCACCGAAGAACTGCGCGATGCCGCCGCGATGCTGACCGCCGCTTCGGCCGAAGGCGGGCTGGCACTGCAGTTCGATGGCTTCGTCGAAAGCGACAAGATCAACCGGGGCGAGACCCATGTGGTCGTCACGGACGGCTTTTCGGGCAATATCGCGCTGAAGGCGATCGAAGGTTCGGCGCGCTTCGTCACCGATCTGCTGCGGCAGGCCTTCACTTCGTCGCTGCGGAGCAAGATCGGCTTCCTGGTCTCGCGCCCGGCGACCGAGCTGTTGAAGCACCATCTCGATCCCAATAACCACAATGGCGCGGTGTTCCTCGGCCTCAACGGTGTGGTGGTGAAGAGCCACGGCAGCGCGACGGCCAAGGGTGTCGCCCACGCGGTCGCGGTGACGGCGCGGCTGCTCGAGAACAAGCTCACGGAACGGATCGCCCATGATCTGTCGCAGCTCGGCGAGGGAGCGCTGTCGCGCACCGGCCGCAGCAAGCCCGCGCCGACCGGCGGCGAGAACGCGGGCGGGGGCGAGGCGTGAGCGGATCGCGGATTCTCGGCACCGGTTCGGCTCTGCCGCGCCGGGTTGTGACCAATGCCGAGCTTGCCACGCGGGTCGATACGTCGGACGAATGGATCACCGCGCGCACCGGAATCCGCCAGCGCTACATCGCCGAGCCTGACGAGACCACGTCCAGCCTCGCGATTGCCGCGGCGCGTGCGGCGCTGGAAGATGCCGGGATCGAGCCGGGCAGCATCGGGCTGATCGTGCTCGCCACGGCAACGCCCGACCAGACCTTCCCCGCCACCGCCACCAAGGTGCAGGCCGCGCTCGGCTGCAATGGCGGGATCGCTTTCGACGTTGCGGCGGTGTGCTCGGGCTTTCTTTACGCGCTGAGTGTCGCCGACTCGATGCTCAAGACAGGCATGGCACGCCGTGCGCTGGTGATCGGCGCGGAAACCTTCAGCCGCATCCTCGACTGGGAAGATCGCACCACCTGCGTGCTGTTCGGCGATGGCGCGGGCGCGGTCGTGCTCGAAGCGCCCGGCGGATCTGCTGATGGTGCAGGCATCCTCGGCACGCGCCTTCATGCCGACGGGGCGCAGCACGATCTGCTCTATGTCGACGGTGGTCCCTCGACCACCCAGACCACTGGCCATGTCCGCATGAGGGGGCCGGAAGTGTTCCGCCATGCGGTCGTCAATCTCTCCGATGTCCTCAAAGAAGTGCTTGAGGAGACGGGGGTTTCTGCCGAAGACATCGATTGGGTCGTGCCGCATCAGGCCAATGCCCGGATCCTCGATGCAACCGCGCGCAAGCTCGGCATTTCGCCCGACAAGGTGGTGGTGACCGTGCAGGATCATGCCAACACCTCGGCGGCCTCGGTGCCGCTCGCGCTCGATTGCGCGCGCAAGGACGGGCGGATCAAGCCCGGCGATCTGGTGATGCTCGAAGCCATGGGCGGCGGCTTCACCTGGGGGGCCAGCCTCGTCCGGATGTAAGCTGCACCGGGCCAAGCGCCCGCTGCCTGCTAACACAATTGCTGAAAACCTCTAAAAGCGTGCAGCATCGCATTGCAAAAGCGCCGGAAAATCGTAATGTGCAGGCCTTCTTTCGGGTCGCGCCGTGAAGGGGAACTCGCATGATGCGTTCGGTTGGCACTCTAACTCGCGCCGATCTGGCGGAAACCATCAACCGCAAGATGGGTTTCAGCCGCGCCGAGTCGCTCGATCTGGTCGAGGCGATCCTCGCCAAGATGAGCGATGCGCTCGCCAAGGGTGAGAACGTCAAGATTTCGGGCTTCGGCAGCTTCGTGCTGCGCGACAAGAATGAACGGATCGGCCGCAATCCCAAGACCGGGATCGAAGTGCCGATCACGCCGCGCCGGGTGATGACCTTCCGCGCAAGCCAGCTGCTCAAGGAACGGATCGCCAAGGGTTGATCTGACACAGGTGAGGTTTGATGACCGGTTTCGATGACGGCAAGGACGAGGGCGCACTGCGCACCATCGGCGAAGTCAGCGAAGCGCTGGGCATCAAACCGCACGTGTTGCGCTATTGGGAAGCGCAATTCCCGCTCTTGAAGCCACTCAAGCGCAGCGGCGGGCGGCGCTATTACCGCCCTGCCGATGTCGCACTGGTCAAGACCATCGACCGCCTGATCAACCGCGAAGGCTATACCCTCAAGGGAGCCGAAGCGGTGCTGCGCTCCTCGGGCAAGTCCGATCTCGACCGCCGCAAGGACGAACGCCGCTCGGGCGACCGCCGCGCCGATGCGGGCGACGCCGAAGGCCCGGGCGTGCGGCTGGTGGTGAGCGAGGGGCCGGATCTGCCCGAAATCATCGCCGGGCTGAAGGCGGTGCGCGCAAGGCTCGCGGCGGCGCTGGAGGCCTGAGGCCTTATTCCGCCGCCAGCAGCGCGGCTTCTCCCAGATCGACGCTGACCAGGCGCGAGACGCCCTTTTCCGCCATTGTCACCCCGAACAAGCGGTGCATCCGGCTCATTGTCACCGCGTTGTGGGTGACGATGAGGTAGCGGGTGGTGGTGGTGGCGACCATCGATTCGAGCAGGTCGCAGAAGCGTTCGACGTTGGCATCGTCGAGCGGCGCGTCGACTTCGTCGAGGACGCAGATCGGGGCGGGGTTGGTGAGGAACAGCGCGAAGATCAGCGCGGTTGCCGTGAGCGCCTGTTCGCCGCCTGACAGCAGCGAGAGCGATTGCAGCCGCTTGCCGGGCGGCTGGGCGTAAATCTCCAGTCCTGCCTCCAGCGGATCGTCCGAATCGACCAGCGCAAGGTGCGCCTGCCCGCCCTCGAACAACCGGGTGAACAGCACCCGGAAATGGCCGTCGACTGCCTCGAACGCCGCGCGCAGCCGCTCGCGGCCCTCGCGGTTGAGGCTGCCGATCGAGCCGCGCAGCCGCGCGATGGCTTCGACCAGCTCGGCCTGTTCCTCGGCGCTGGTGCCATGTTCGGTCTCGATCCGGGCGAGTTCGTCAGCGGCCACAAGGTTGACCGGGCCAATCCGTTCGCGCGCGGCGGTGAGTTTTTCCAGCTCGGCGGATTCCTCGGCGGCGGGCGCAAGGTCGTTCTCGTCGAACCCGAAGCGGGAGCCGAGCAGGGGCGGGGGGCACTGGAAGCGTTCGCCCGAGATGCGGGCCATTTCGGCGCGGCGCAGTTCCTCGTTCTCGGCGCGCGCGGTGAGGCTGGCGCGGGCTTCGCGGGCCTGGGCCAGCACCTCGGTTGCCTGCGAGAGCGCGGTGTCGGCGGAGCGGCTGCGCGCCTCGGCCTCGCGCATTGCCGCATCGGCTTCGGCGAGCTCGGCGGCGAGGCGGGTGCGGGTCGCCTCGCCCGCTTCGATCTCGGCGGTGAGCGCGGCAGGCTTGGCGGCGTGAACCGCGTGTTCCTCGGCGATTTCGGCGAGGCGCCGGGTGGTCTCGGCCATGCGCCGCTCGGCATCGGAGGAGCGCGCCTGCCATCCGGCATGGTCGGCCTGCTGCGCCGCCAGCCGCTCGCGCGCGACGGCGAGCGCCTGATCCTGCGCGGCAAGATCAGCCAGTGCGGCCTGCACGGCGGCGCGGGCGGCGGTGTTCTTCGCCTGCGCGGCTTCCAGAGCGGCGCGTCCGGCGTCCTTGGCGGGCAGGCGAGCGCAGGCTTCGCGGGCGGTTTCGACCTCGGCGCGGGCGGCGGCGATCTGGGCGTCGATGTCGCTGGCGCTGGCGGCGAGTTCGGCGAGGCGCGCGGCGAGGCGTTCCTTGGCGGCTTCGGCCTGATCGAGCTTGCGCAGCGCCTGTCGCTCGGCCTCGATCGCGCCGGCGATGGCGCGCTCCTGCGCGATGAGGGCGGTCTGGAGGCTGGCGAGTTCGTCGCGCACCGCCTTGTCCTCGGCCTCGGCGGCGGCGGCGGCGGCGCGCAGGGGGGGGAGGGCGGCGTCCAGTTCGGCAAAGCGGTTGGCGGCTTCAAGCTGCGCGGCTTCCGCCGCGCCTTCGCCGCGCGCGACAAAGCCGTCCCAGCGGCGCAAGTGCCCGGCGCGGGTGACGAGCCATTCGCCGGGAGCGAGCGCGCGGCCATCATCCGCGTCCACGCAATGCACCAGCGCGAGGCGTGCCGCGAGTTCATCGGGGCATTGCGAGAGGCGCTTGGCAAGGCTGTCCGCCACTGGTGCGGGTGCCGCTGCTCCCGTCCAGAAGCGCCCGTCGGGCGTTCCTGCAGGTGCGCCGAGCGGCGATTTCCCGTCGCGCCCCAGCACTGCGGCGAGCGCGCGTTCATAGCCTGGGGCAACGGTCACGCGGTCGAGCGGGGTTGCCATGCCTAGCCGTCCGGCTTCACGCTTGGCACGCGCCTCGCGGTCACGGGCGAGCGCGGTATGCTCGCGCTCGACCCCGGCGAGTTCGGCGCGGGCGGCGGCGAGCTGGCTTGCCACGTCGTCGCGGCGGGATTGCAGGTCGGCCTTGCGCGCCTGATCTTGAGCCAGCTTTGTGCGCAGGCGGGCCAGATCATCCGCCGCCCCATCGGCAGCCTCGCGGGCGGCGATGACATCGGCCTCGGGATCGCCTGCGGCTTCAAGCTCGGCGCGGGTGCGGGCGATGCGTGCAGCCTCGCTTTCGATCCGGGCGAGGCGGGCCTTGGCCTGATCGAGAGCGGCTTCGGCCACCCGCCACTCCGCCTCGACCCCGGCTTGATCGGCGGTGGCCTTGGCAAGCGCGAGTTCGGCGGCGCGGCTGGCGCGTTCCTTGTCCTCGGCCTTTTCGGCGAGCAGCGGACGCGCGGCTTCGGCAGCGGCGGCGGCTTCGCGGCTGGCGGCAAGCTCTGTCGTGAGCCGCGCCAAAGCTTCGACCGCGGCATTGGTGAGGCGGTCGGCATCGGAGCGGTCTTCTTCGAGCCTTTTGCGCTGGCGCTCCAGATCGCGCAGCCGGGTTTCGGCGGCATCGAGCTTTTCCGCAAGGGCTGCCATGCGGTGCCCGTGGGCGCTGGCATCATCGCGGCGATCGGCGAGTTCGTCGCGCGCATCGGCGAGGGCCTGTGCGGCCTCGGCTTGCTGCTTTTGCGCGATTTCTACCAGCTTTTGCGCCTGTCCAACCTTGGTTTCTGCATCCTCTGCCGCCGCGCGCGCGGCCTTGGCGGCGGCGGCGGCTTCGCGCCAGCGGGCGAACAGCAGGCGCGCTTCGGCGGCCTGGATGCGGTTCGTGAGTTCGGTATAGCGCTCGGCCTGCTTAGCCTGCCGCTTGAGCGAGGCGATCTGCGCGTCAAGCCCGGCCATCAGGTCTTCGAGCCGCGCGAGGTTCGCCTCGGCCCCCCGCAGCTTGCTTTCGGCATCGCGGCGGCGCACGTGCAGCCCCGCTATCCCGGCGGCTTCTTCCAGCATCGCGCGGCGTTCGGCGGGCTTGGCGGCGATCACCTGCGCGATCTTGCCCTGACTGACCAGCGCGGGCGAATGGGCGCCGGTGGCGGCATCGGCGAAGGTGAGGGCGACGTCCTTGGCGCGCACATCGCGGCCATTGACGCGGTAGGCGCTGCCCGCGCCGCGTTCGATCCGGCGGGTGACGACCAGCTCGTCCCCGGCATCATCGCTCGCGTGCAGCACCACTTCGGCGAAATCGCGCGGGGGCCGCGTGGAGGTGCCCGCGAAGATCACGTCCTCCATCCCGCCCGATCGCATCGACTTGGCCGAGGTTTCCCCCATGACCCAGCGGATCGCTTCGAGCAGGTTGGATTTGCCGCAGCCGTTGGGGCCGACGACGCCGGTCAGCCCCGGCTCGATGCGCAGTTCCGCCGGCTCGACGAAGCTCTTGAAACCGCTGAGCTTGAGCCGGTGGATCTGCATCGTTGCGCGGTCAGCGCGCGCCGGCGCGCTTGAGCAGGGGTTCGAGCTGTGCCCAGCTGCCCGCGTTCAGCTTGTTGCCGTTGAGCACGAAGGTCGGCGTGCCGCTGATCCCGTCATTGGCATAGCCGGTGGAATGCTTGTCGAGCTTTTCGAGCGCGGCAAAGTCAGCCATGCAGGTGCGCGCCTGATCTTCGCTGATCCCGCGCGCGGCGAAGAATTCGTAGAAGCCGAGCACTTCGGCAAACTTCACGAAGCGCTGGTTTTCCGGCAGGCTGTTGATGCTGGCGAGCGCGGGCTGGGCGGCCTGCTGGCGCATCTGGATGTCGGCAAGGTTCGCCCACACCTGATCGGCCAGCGGCAGCGCGGCTTCGGGGGTGGAGCAGCCGATCAGGCGGGTCAGCGCAAGGTCGATCGGGCCGTGAATGAGGAAGCTGCGGAATTCGAAGCTGACGCGGCCCGAGTTGACGTAGTTCGCCATCAGCGGCTCCATTGCCTCGCCCGCAAAGGCGGCGCAACCCGGACAGGTGAGCGAGCCATATTCGACCAGCTTGAGCGGGGCATCGGGGTTGCCGATCAGATAGCCGCCCTCATCGGTGACGGTCACCTTCTGCGCCCAGCTTGATCCCGCAGGCGCAGCGACCACCGGCAGCGGCTCGCCATTGGCGACATCGCCGGTGACGGCTTCATCCCCGCACGCGGCCAGCAGCAGCGGAGCAAGAGCCAGCAGGGGAAGCGAGAACAGGCGCGAGACAGTCATTGTCGATGGATCCTCAGGGAGTGAAGGGACAAGGAATAGCCCCTGACGCACCCGTGCAGCAAGCGTGCGGGCAAAGGGACTGTGAACAATCGGCCAGGTCAGCCCGAAGGGGCGGATGCGGCGCTGAAGTGGGCCGAAAGCACCGGATAGAGCCCCTCCCAGGTGAACACCTCAGGCACCAGCTTGCCGTCGAGGGCGAAGCTGGGCGTGCCCGGGACGCCGAAATCGTCGTAGTCGGCCTTGCTGTTGTCCCGCAGTGCGGCGGCGGCGGCATCGTCGGCGACGCAGGCGTCGAGCTCGGCCACGGCCTGCCCGCGCTGCGCGAGCATGGCGATGAGGCCCAGCGCGTTGGCCGCATTGGTGCGCCCGGCCTTGTCACCGCGCAACCAGATCGCCTTCTGGCTTTCGGGCGCGGCGCGGGCCTTGCCGAGCCAGTCCGCCTGCGACAGCATCAGCGCCTGATGCCGCCCCTTGAACCCGGCCGGATCACCGCATTGGGCAAGCAGCGAGACCATCGTGTCGATCTCGTTGCGGATCACGGGACGCACTTCGACATTCATCTTGCCCGGCTTCAGCAGCACGATCTCGAGCGCCGGCTCGCCGCGCGCGGCAAAATCGGAGCAGTGCGGGCAGGTGTAGCTGATGAACTCGATCAGCTGCGTTTCGGCTTCGGGATTGCCGATCAGATGGCCGCGCGGCGTGCGGACGATGGTGGCGGGCCAGTTGCCGGGATTGTCCTGCGCGCCGAATGCGCTCTTGGGGCGCGACAAGTCCTGCGCGCCCGGTTGCTGTTCGGCCAGCACGGGCCCGGTCGCAAGTGCCAGAGCGGCAGCGGCGGCAGAGAGGAGAAGCGGCTTGATCATGGCTGGTCTTGGTCCGGTGGGGTGACAGGTTCGCTGTTGGAAAGGCTGCGCGCGAGCGATTCGAGCACGGTGCGAAGCTCCGGGTCGCCGATATCGCGCAAGCTGTCGCCCAATTCCAGCGGGATCGGTTTCAGCGAGGGCGGCGGCTTGGCCGGACGATTATCCGCCGGCGGCTGAACGACGCCTTGCCGCAGCTTGACCCGCGCGACGGCGCGGTAGCCGAAGAAGCGGTTCACCCGCTCGATGATTTCGGGGATCACCTGGGTGATCAGCGGCGCATGGGCCGGCACCACCACCAGATCGAGGATGCCCTCGGCCTTCTCGCCGGGGGGAAAGCGGATCGCTTCGGGGCTGCACACGCGGGCATGGCTGGGGCCGACGATCTCGGGCCAGCGGGTGACGACCGAGCTTTGCACGAAACCGAAGCGGCGAAAGGCGGTGCGGCCGATTTCGGGCATGAGATCGCCGATCGCCCTGGCACCCTGCCCACGCGGACGGGCATAGGGTTTCGTCGCGGGCTTGGGGGCCGGAGGTTTCTTGTCGCTTCCCATGATCGCCTGCCCCATGCCATAGGCGGCGCGTGACTGCCAGTATCCCGGAACAATTGCTCAGCTGGTATGACCGCAACGCCCGCGATCTGCCGTGGCGTGCGCCTCCGGGCAGCGCGGTGCCGGATGATCCGGCCTGGCCCTACCGGGTGTGGCTATCCGAGGTCATGCTCCAGCAGACCACCGTGGCGGCGGTGAAGCCCTATTTTGCGAAGTTCCTGTCCATATGGCCGACGGTCGAGGCGCTCGCTGCCGCATCCGATGATGATGTCATGGCGGCTTGGGCGGGGCTGGGCTACTATTCGCGTGCCCGCAATCTCGTGAAATGCGCGCGCGTGGTCGCGGCGCGCGGCGGGTTTCCTTCCACCGAGGCCGAACTGCGCGCGCTCCCCGGACTTGGCGATTACACCGCGGCGGCGATTGCCGCGATTGCCTTTGGCGAGCGCGCAGTGGTGGTCGATGCCAATGTCGAGCGGGTGGTGGCGCGGCTGTTTGCCATCGAAGAACCGCTCCCCAAGGCGAGGAAGGCGATCCGCGCGGCAGCGGACACGATCACGCCTGCCGCGCGCGGGGGCGATTTTGCCCAAGCGATGATGGATCTGGGCAGCCATGTCTGCACCAGCAAGGCACCGCGCTGCCTGCTGTGCCCGCTGGCCGAGGTGTGCGCGGGCCGCAAGCAGGGCGAGCCCGAGCGCCTGCCGGTCAAGCCGCCCAAGAAACAGGTGCCCGAACGGCGCGGCACGGCCTTCTGGATCACGCGGGGCGGCGGGGCGGAGGTGTGGCTCGTCACCCGCCCGGCCGACGGGATGCTCGGCGGGATGCGCGCGCTGCCGGATGATGGCTGGACCGCGCGCCAGGATGGTGCGGGCCCGCCGCCGGTCGCGGGCGAGGGGCGGTCACTGGGTGCGGTGCGGCATGGCTTTACCCATGCCAGCCTGACGCTTGAGGTGGTGGCGCTGGATGCCGCAGGCGATCCGCCCGGAGAGGGGCAGTGGTGGCCGACCGCAAGGCTGGGCGAGGCAGGGCTGGCGACGCTGTTCGCCAAAGCCGCCGCGCTCGCGCAGGCGGCTGTGGATTAGAACAGGCCGCCGCCCAGCGTCAGCCGCACGCCCGCAATCAGCAGCACCACGAGGCAGAAATTGCGCCCGCCATCCTTCGAGGACAGCGCGCCCAGAATGATGCCGGTCACGATCAGCGGCAGGGCAAACCAGTTGGCCCAGCCCAGCAGCGGAATTTGCGCCGGGATGACAATGACGAGGCTGATGAGGCCGACGATATAGGCGAGCGCGTTGAGCATGTGTCTTATATGTGCAAGACACCCTGCAAATGCAAGTCTCGGCGATTGACCCCTGCGCAGCCGTGACGCAGACAGGCGCGCAGACCCCGCAGCAACGGAGATTCTGCGCTCATGTCCGTACAGCCCCTCAACATCCCTGCCGTCTCTCGCCGTTCGCTGCTGCGCTCCAGCGCGCTGCTTGCGGGGGGCGCGGCGCTGTCCGGCCTGCCGTTCGGGCGGATGGCCTTCGCCCATGATGTCGCCGAGGACTGGCCTGCGGTCGCAGCGCTTGCGGACCGCTATGTCAGCACGCGCAAGCTTGCCAACCTGTTCCTCACCTTCGGCTGGCGGCAGGAGGATCATGCCCATACCGTCGGCGGCGGCACGCTCTCGCTCGCCAAGCCGACGCCGGTGGACGAAAACTCGCTCTACCGCATCTATTCGATGTCCAAGCCGATCACCGGCATGGCGACGATGATCCTGATTTCGGAAGGCAAGCTGGGCCTTGATCAACCGGTCGCCGACATTCTGCCGGCCTTCCGCGATATGCAGGTGCTGGTTGATCCTGAAGGCCCGCTCGACAATGTCGTGCCGGCCAACCAGCCGATCACGATCCGCCAGCTGCTGACCCACACATCGGGGCTCGGCTATCAGATCATTAGCAAGGGGCCGCTCCAGAAGGCCTATAACGAGCTTGGCCTTGTGGGTGGCCGGGTCAGCCGGATGCCGATTCCGGGGATCGAGCCGGTCACGCCCGCGCCCGGACTTGCCGAATGGGCCGACCGGCTCGCCACCCTGCCGCTGATGTATCAGCCCGCGACCAAGTGGAGCTATTCCTGCTCGATCGACCTGCTCGGCCGGGTGATCGAAGTGGCCAGCGGAATGCCGTTCGAGGCGTTCCTCAAGCAGCGCATCTTCGATCCCTGCGGCATGACCAGCACCTGGATGCAGGTGCCCCAGAGCGAGGCCTACCGTCTGACCGACAATTACGGCATCGTCGGCGGCACCCCGTTCCCGATCGATCCGGGCGTCAATTCGGTGTTCCTCGACCCGCCCGAAGTGCCTGCGGGCGGCGGCGGGTTGGTGTCGAGCCCCAAGGATTACGACCGCTTCCTGCGGATGCTGCTGGGCTATGGCCGGATCGACGGCAAGTTCGTGATGGCCGAGGAGGCCGTGCGGGTCGGCACCTCCGACCTGATCCCGCCGACGGTTGACCTCAAGGGCAGCTGGCTGGAGGGCGAAGGCCATGGGGCAGGCGGGCGGTCCAAGGGTAGCAGCTTCGGCTGGGGCGGGGCGGCGGGCACGCTGGCGGCGGTCGATTTCAGCCTCGGCCTCAGATCATGCCTGTGGACGCAGTATATGCCGTCCGAAGCCTATCCGATCCGCGATGAATTCATGGCGGCAATGGAGGCGGACCTCGGCGCGATGCGCACCAAGAAGCGGGCGGCGTGATGCACGAAAGGGTGCCGCAAGCAGGGATGGCCTTCGCAGGCTCTCCGCTCGACCGGGCGGATCATATCCGGGTGGATGATGATGCCCTCGCGGGTCTGATGAACTGGCGCGCCAGAGTGCTGCTGATGGATGGCCTTCTGCCCGGCGTGGACGAGATGGGCGGGCTTGTCTGGGGCAGCCTCGCCGATGTGCCCGAGGATGCGGAACTGGTGTTCCTCGGGATGCTGGACGGCAAGGCGCATTTCGCTCCGGTGCCGGGCGAGGGGGCGGAAGGGCCTGCCTATGCCATGCCGCGCGCGTGGCAGCTGATGACGCAGCTCTCCCCGCCCGATCTCGCGATCTATGGCGGGGCGAGGAGCCTTGCCGATTGGCACGCGCGCCACCGCTTCTGCGCGCGCTGCGGTTCGGCCACTAAGCTGGTGAAGGGCGGCTGGCAGCGGCACTGCGACAATTGCGGCGCGGATCATTTCCCGCGCACCGATCCCGTCACGATCATGCTGGTTGAGCATGAAGACCGCCTTCTGCTTGGCCGCCAGCCGCGCTTTCCGCCCAGGATGTATTCCGCGCTCGCCGGCTTCGTCGAACCGGGCGAGACCATCGAAGAGGCGGTCGCGCGCGAGATCCACGAGGAAGCGGGCGTGCGCGTGCGCGATGTGCGCTATATCGCCAGCCAGCCCTGGCCCTTCCCGAGCCAGTTGATGATCGGCTGCACATCCGTAGCCGACGACCCGACGCTCAACATCGACACCACCGAACTCGAAGACGCGCGCTGGTTCACCCGCGCCGAACTGGAGGCGGCGCGCGCGGCAGGGGAGGCGGGAACCGACCTGCTCTATTTCCCGCGTCCCTTCGCGATTGCGCATCATCTGGTGTGCTGGTGGCTCGATCGATGACCCGGCACCTCACCATCGACATCTGGTCGGACGTCATGTGCCCCTGGTGCCTGATCGGCTATGGCCAGCTGACCAAGGCGCTGCGCGAGCTGGATGGCGAGATCGCGGCGGAGATCCGCTGGCGGCCGTTCGAACTCAACCCCGATATGCCGGCCGGGGGCGAGGAGCAGGAAGCCCATCTGCAACGCAAGTATCGCCGCCCCGCCGAAGAGGGCGCGCGTATCCGGGGGCAGATGAAGACAATCGCCGAAGGGGCAGGCGTTTCGCTCTCGTGGGAGGGCGAGGGTGAGGCTCCGCCCGCGATGATGTGGAACACCCGCGATTGCCACAAGCTGCTGGCACTGGCCTTGGAAGAGGCCGGGCCGCACGTGCAGACCGCGCTGAAGCTGGCGCTGTTCCGCGCCCATTTCAACGAGCGCCGCAATCTCGGCGACAGGACGGTTCTGCTCGACATCGCTGCCGCCGTCGGCCTGCACCGCGAAGCCGCCAAGGCCGCGCTGGACGATCCCGCGCTTGAAGCCCGCGTGATCGCCGAAGAGGCTCAGGCGTGGGACATGAACATCTCGGGCGTGCCGGCGATGGTGGTGAACGGCAAGTTCCTGATCCCCGGCGCGCAAGGGCCGGAAACCTACGTCAACGTGCTGCGCCGGGTGGCCGAGAAGACCGCGGCGGCTGGCTAGATCTCGGTCAGCCCCAGCCGCGCCGCGCGCCGTGCTGCCTCGGCGCGGTTGGAGATGCCGAGCTTGGCGTAGATCGCCTTGATATAGCCTGCGACCGTGTGCTGGGTCAGCCCCAGCTTGTCGGCGACCTCCGAATTGCGCAATCCGCGCGCCACCAGCGACAGCACCTCGGCCTCGCGCGGGGTCAGCAGGCCTGCGTCTTCATCCGGCACAAAGGCGGTGGTGGCGAAATGCTGCATCATCAGCCGCGCCACTGACGGCGAGAGCGCAGGGTAACCGCTGCGCAGCTGGGTCAGTTGAGTGACGAACAGATCGGCGGGGCTGTCCTTCAGCAGATAGCCATGCGCGCCGGCGGAAATCGCGGCGATGATCGAGGCATCGTCGCCCATCACGGTTGCGACCACCACCAGCGCTTCCGGGTCGTGCCGCCGCAGCATCCGCACCACCTCGAGGCCCGATCCGTCGGGCAGGGCAAGATCGATCAGCGCCAGATCATGCCCCCCGCCGCGCGCGGCTGCCAGCCCCTCGCGCACCGCGCTCGCCTCGGTGATGGTGCAGCCCGGAAAGGCCTCGCGCACGATCCCGGCGAGCCAGCGCCGCGTCTCGGCAAGGTCTTCGAGGATGAGGACGCGCCCGATGCTCATGTGCCCACCATCCGCGGCCGCCCGCGCACGGGTGCGGCGCTGGCGCGGCCGAGCGGCAGGCGCGCGGTGATCGCGGTGCCGGCCCCGTGCGAGGCAATGGCGAATTCCCCGCCCATGCTGACAAACCGCGTGCGCATATTGGCGATGCCATGCCCGCTGCCGCCGCCGCTGGCACAGGCCGTGTCGGCAAAGCCGCAGCCATCGTCGCTGATCGCGAGCGCGATGGCGGCGCCATCGACGCTGACCGCTATCCGCATCCACCCCGCGCCCGAATGCTTGATCACATTGCTGGTCGCCTCACGGATCGCCGAGCGCAGCGAATGCACCTCGGGCTTGGAGAGGCTGAGACCTTCGGGAACCTCGCCTTCCCAATCAAGCACAATCCCGTGCGCCTCCAGCCGCTCGCCCGCTTCGGCACGCAGGTCTGCGAGCAGCGCTTCGAGCGGCAATTCGGCCCCTTGCGAATTGTTGATGATCTCGCGCAGGTCAGCGAGCGTGTTGCGGATCATCGCGTCCTTGCGGCCCGCCTCGTCCGAATGGAGCGCCTGCATCAGCTGCGCGCCGATATTGTCGTGGATGTCGCGCGCGATCCTGAGGCGTTCCTGATTGACCCCCTGATCATAGGCCGAGCGGCTGCTCTCGACCAGTTCGGCAAGGCTGACGAGCTGCTGCGCAAGCGCCTCGTCGCGGCGGGTGAACAGCGCCTGGCCCTTCTGCTTGAAGCGCAGCGCCAGCGCGGGCGCGCCGAGCGCGGGGGGCAGGTCGAGCTGCTTGCCATCCTCTCCCAGCCGCACGGCGGCAAGCTGTGCCTCGCCCTCGGCCAAGTCGAGCGGGGAGAAGATGTCCGCCACCAGCGCGCGCCATGCGGCGGCGCGGGCTTCGGGCGTGGGCATCAACACCGCCTGCGCCACGCCGGCAAAGATCGCGGCCTCGTCGACCTGACGGCGGCGCATGACCCGGCTCCACACCCAGTCGCGCAAGGGCAGCCAGCTGACCGCCACCAGCCCCAATGTCGCGGCAAAGGCGGTCGCGGGCGAGACGGCGAGCACGCTGATCAGCGCGAGGTCGAACAGCATCAGCCCCGCGCCCGCCAGCGCATAGAACAGCAGGCCGTAAGCCCAGGTGCCAAGGTCGAACAGGCGATAGCGCATCAGCCCGATGGCGATGCCGATGTAGAACAGCAGGAACGAGGCAAAGGCGAGGTTCTCGTCCATCAGCGCGTCGAAGCCGAAGGTCAGCGGGGTTGCGACCAGCCCGATGAACGGCCCCGCACCGATCAGCACCGACAGCCCCAGCCACACGGCGATGGCCCGCTTGCCCGGATCGCGCCACGGGCGCACCGCCTGGGCGAGGGCCAGCGCGAGGATCGCGACCATTTCGAAGAAGGTGATCGCCTGCACCGCGCCCAGCCCTTCGGGCGGGCCGACGAGGATCGCGAGCGTCCAGCCGCCGAACCCGAGCAGCGCGGCTGCCTGAAGGAGCCGGGCACCGGGAAGCGGCGCAGGGTAGGTCGCAAACAGCGCGATGATCGCGATGCCGAAGCCCGATGCGCCCGCGGCGTTGATCCGGGCAGCCGCGACAAGCGCAGCCTCGCCCAAGGGCAGGGCAAGCGCGGAGAAACTGCCAGCGAAGGTGAAGGCCAGCGTCATCGCGCCCGACAGCGCGAACAGCCGGATCGCGCAGTCTTGCGGGCGCAGCGCGAAGACCCAGGCTGAGACCAGCCACGCCCCAAGCCCCACTGCCCACGATACCCAGAAGCCCGCAGGCAGATCAGCCAGCGGGCGCAGATTGGCGAGCGTCCAATAGGGCGGCTGTGCCGGTTGCAGCATCGCCGCCAGCAGTCCGCCTGCCAGCACGACGCCCGCCAGCACCAGCACCACAAGGCGCGCGGCAGGCGTGGTCAGGCGGCCATTTTCGATCATGGCCTATGTGTTGCGCGATGGTGCCCCATGGCAACCGGAATTAGCATCCCGCAGCGCGGCGCGCGCCCCCCGGAACAGGGGATGGGCGCGTCAGACCAGGCCCAGCCGCTCAAGCTTCATGGCAAGCTTGCCCGGCAGCGCGTCGCCGATATCCTCGCCCTCGGCCACATCGCGTGGGGCTTTGTCCTCGGTGAGATAACGCCAGCCCTGATGCGCGCGCTTGGGCTGGGTGTGGACGCGGATCAACTTGGGCTCCAGCACAATGTCCCAGCGCCCGTCCTCGGTCTTCTCGAAGCCGAGAATGGGCGAGCGCGCCACAATCGCGTGGTTGATGATCCAGTAGAGCGATCCGCCGACGCATTCCTCGTGCCGGGTCGGGCGGTTGCGGGTGGTCAGCGCAATCGCCCCGCGCCCCCGATACCAGCTTTCGAGATGCGCATAGGACTTCGCCCCGAAGGCGATCTTGGTGAGGTGGAGAGGCATGGCACCAATGTGGGGCAATGCGCCCCGCGATCAAGCGATGGAGAGGCCGCCGTCCACAATGAAGGGCGCGCCGGTGGCAAACTTGCTCTCGTCGCTGGCGAGATAGACCACCAGATGCGCAATATCCTCGACCTCGCCCATGCGCCCGATGGGCTGGGCGATGCTGAAGGCCGCGCGGGTGGCGTCGGGATCGGGGGTGCCCGCGATGACGCTTTCGACATTGGGCGTGAGGATCGTGCCCGGCTGCACGGAATTGACCCGCACGCCGTTCTTCTCGCGCGCACAATAGAGCGCGATGGACTTGGTCAGCGTCACCACCGCGGCCTTGGCCGAGTTGTAGGCGGCAAGGTCGGGCGAAGGCTTGTTGCCCGCCGCAGACGAGAAGTTGACGATCGAACCCCCGCCGCCTTTCGCCATCAAGGGGATCGCCGCCTTGCAGCCCATGAAGATCGAATCGACATCGACGGTGTAGCAGCGGCGGAAGTCCTCCGGGCTGATGTCGGCGATGGAGCCGAAGACGGTGATCGCGGCGTTGTTCACCAGCACATCGAGCCGCCCGTGACTGGCCTCGACCTCGGCGATCACCGCCTGCCAGCGCGCCCAGTCGGTCACGTCCTGATGGATGTAGCCGCAGCCCAGTTCGGCTGCCGTGGCGCGGCCTGCGGCCTCGTCGATATCGGTGATGATGACGGTGGCTCCTTCGGCCAGCAGCGCCTTCGCCGCCGCCTTGCCCAGACCCATCGCGCCGCCCGTCAGCAGCACCACCTTGCCGCTCACCCGTCCTGCCATCACTCTCTCCCTTGTGTTTGGGAGGAGGCTAGAAGGTGGCCAGACCCAGCGCCACTGCCAAACCTAAGAAGGCAAAGAAGCCCATCGAATCGGTAATCATCGTGACGAACACCGAGGAGGCGACCGCCGGGTCCTGATCGAGCCGCTCGAAGATCACTGGCACCAGCACGCCGGCGAGGCCTGCAATCGCGATGTTGATGATCATGGCGAGCGCGATCACCACGCCCATCATCGGGGTGAACAGCAGGCCCGCCGCCAGCCCGATCAGCGCTGCAATGGTGCCGCCGTTGAGCAGCGCCACCCGAAACTCGCGCCACAGGATGCGCCGCGTGTTGGAACGGGTCAGCTGGTTGGTCGCGATCGCGCGCACCGCCACGGCCATGGTCTGCGTCCCCGCATTGCCGCCGATGCTTGCAACAATCGGCATGAGCACCGCGAGCGCCACCAGCTGCTCGATCGCCGCGCCGAAGAAGGCGATGATCGAGGAGGCGACCACCGCCGTCCCGAGATTGGCGATCAGCCAGCGCACGCGCGCGGTATAGGCCTCGCGGATCGGCTCGTTAATGTCGCCATCGCCTGCCCCTGACAGCAGCAGCGCGTCTTCGCCCGCCTCTTCGGAGATGATGTGGACGATGTCGTCGACCGTCATCTGCCCGACCAGCCGCCCGCTTTCATCCACCACCGCGGCCGAGATCAGCGCGTATTTCTGGAACATCAGTGCGGCTTCTTCCTGATCCATCGTGACGGGAATCAGGGTCTGGTCGCGCTTCATCACGTCGGTCAGCTTGACGCTGCGCGGCGTGGTGAGAATCCACGAAAGCGCGCAGGTGCCGACCGGATGGTGCCGCTCGTCGATCACGAAGACTTCGAAGAAGTCATGCTCGAGATCGCCGTCTTCGCGCAGGTAATCGATGAGGTCGCCGACGGTGAGATGTTCGGGCACCGCCACGAAGTGCCGGCTCATCAGTCGTCCGGCGGTCTCCTCGGGGTAGGCGAGCGCGGAGGAGACCGCCTCGCGCGTTTCCGGCTCGAGCTCGGCGATGACCGCGCGCTGATCGGCCTCGTCCAGATCCTCGATCAACTGCACCGCATCGTCGGTGTCGAGCTGTTCGGCGATGGTGGCGACCGCCTGCGCGGGCAGGGCTTCCATCAGGTCTTCGCGCACGTAATCGTTGAGTTCCGCGATCACGTCGCTGGTCATCAGATCGGTGATCGTGCGGGCAAGCACTGCGCGCTCGGAACGTTCGAGCAGTTCGATCAGGTCGGCGATGTCGGCCGCGTGGAGCGGCTCGACCAGATCATAGACCGCGCCCTTGTCGCCTGCTTCAAGCGCATCGTGCACGGCGCTGACGAAGCTGGGCTTGAGGCGGTTTTCCTCGTCATGGCGTTCATCGTCCACCCGGTCGTCCGGGCGCACTTCAACCTCACCGCTATCGGCGATCAGCAGATCGTCATCAGGGGTCAGATCGTCGGCCATGCAGGCGGTTTAGGCGGGGAGGGCGCAAAAGCAAGGGCAGAGGGTGACAGGGGCGGATTGGCTGCTAAAAGCGCGGGCAAATTCACGCAGGAGAACCCGAAAATGGCCGAAACCCTCACCTTCACCCTCGACACCGGCGATGGCGAACCCAAGGACGTCGTGATCAAGCTGCGCCCCGACCTTGCCCCCGGCCACGTCGCGCGCATCACCGAACTGGCGAGCGAAGGCTTCTATGACGGGGTGATCTTCCACCGCGTGATCGATCGCTTCATGGCGCAGGGCGGCGATCCGACCGGCACCGGCATGGGCGGCAGCGACAAGCCCGACCTCAAGGCCGAATTCAACGCCGAACCCCACGTCGAAGGCACCTGCTCGATGGCCCGCGCCGGCCACCCGGACAGCGCCAATTCGCAGTTCTTCATCTGCATCGACGACGCGCGCTTCCTCGACAAGCAGTACACCGTGTGGGGCAAGGTCGAGAGCGGGATGGAACACGTCCACGCGCTCCCCAAGGGCGAACCGCCGCGCAATCCGGGCAAGATCATCAAGGCGACAGTCGCCTGAGCCGAGCGGCACGGGCCATGACCATGCGCGTGGCAGCAGCGATGCTGGGAGCATTGCTGCTGTCGGGCTGCGTCACCTATCCCGATATCTCGCAGTCGCGCTCGCCCTGCCGGTTCGAGCCGGGGGGATGGTGCGGCTTCGTGCGCGAGGCGGCGCTGGAGGCGTGGCCCTATGCGGTCGCGGCGACCAATGCCTACGTTGGCGACAGCGACACCTTTGCCGATGATGGCCCGCTGCTCGAACCCATCGCCCGGCTGGATATTGCCCCGGAAGACGCCAAGAAGGGTTTCGATTACCAGCTGTTTGCGCAATTCGAACCCGGCAGCGCGAACACCGAGGGCCGCAAGCCGATCGCCCGGATTCTCGCCTTTCGCGGCACCGATTTCGACGGGCTGACCGACATCTTCTACGGCACCTTGCGCAGCGACCAGATCGAAATCGCCATGCGCTATTTCGATGCCGAGCGGGCGCGGCTCGGCAATGATGTGCCGTGGATCGTCACCGGCCATTCGCTGGGCGGGGCGCTGGCGACCGAGATTTCGGTGAAGTACCCCGAAGTGCGCGCCTATATGTTCAACACCTCGCCCTTCTATGAAGGCGATGCGATGACCAATGATGTGCAGCGCATGGTGTTCAACGAAAGGGGCGAGGTGCTGCGACGGTTCGCGCGCTTCGACGCCGATCCGGCCGCCGACGTCTACACCGTCAATTGCGGCCCGCAGAAGAACACCCTCGCCAAGCACAAGGTGCGCCCGCTGGCGGACTGCATCGCGTGGATCGCGGCCTATGGCAGCACGGATGCGCTCGCGGTGGTCAAGGCCAACAAGGTGCCCAAGCCGATGGTGGAATGCGGGCCTGAGGACAAGCCGCACCCCGGCGTCCAGACCCGCCAGAAGGTCCCCTGTGTCCATGTCGCGCGCGAAGAGAAAAAGTCCGAGAAGCCCAGGAAGGGCAATTAGCGGCGCAACCGCGCGCTTGCCTTGGCAGGGCGGACGCTTGGCGCTACAGCGCGGCCCGATCATGAAACCCTCTACGCCCCCCCAGACCTACCGCGTCAAGAGCTTCGGCTGCCAGATGAACGTCTATGATGGCGAGCGCATGGGCGAGCTGCTCAGCGAGCGCGGCATCACCCCTGCGGCGGAAGGCGAGGAGGCCGATCTCGTCATCCTCAACACCTGCCACATCCGCGAAAAGGCCGCCGAGAAGGTCTATTCGGACATCGGCCGTCTGGTGAAGGCGGGCGAGGAGGCGGGGAAGAAGCCGCTGATCGCCGTCGCAGGCTGCGTCGCGCAGGCCGAGGGCGAGGAGATCATGGCGCGCGCGCCTGCTGTCTCCATCGTGGTCGGCCCGCAGGCCTATCACCGCCTGCCCGAGATGCTCGACAAGGCGGCGAACGGCGAGCGCGCAACCGATACCGATATGCCGGCCATCGCCAAGTTCGACGCGCTCCCCGCGCGCCAGAAGCGGGGCCCGAGCGCGTTCCTCACCGTGCAGGAAGGCTGCGACAAGTTCTGCACCTATTGCGTGGTGCCCTATACCCGCGGCGCGGAAATCTCGCGGCCCTTCGCGCACCTTGTGGCCGAGGCGCACAAGCTGGTCGAGGCGGGCGCGAAGGAGATCACGCTGCTGGGCCAGAACGTCAACGCCTGGGCGGGCGAGGACGACAAGGGCCGCCGCGTGGGGCTGGGCGGGCTGATCCGGGTGCTGGCGGGGATCGATGGCCTCGCGCGCATCCGCTACACCACCAGCCACCCCAACGACATGGACGACGATCTGATCGCCGCGCATGGCGAGGTCGCCAAGCTGATGCCCTATCTGCACTTGCCCGTGCAGGCCGGGAGCGACCGCATCCTCAAGGCCATGAACCGCCAGCATACGGCGGAAAGCTACCTCATGCTGATCGAGCGCTTCCGCGCTGTGCGCCCCGATATTGCGCTGTCGGGCGACTTCATCGTCGGCTTCCCGGGCGAGACCGAGGCCGAATTCGAAGATACGCTGAGCATCGTCGATGAAGTCCGCTACGCCGCGTGCTTCAGCTTCAAGTATTCGCCGCGCCCGGGCACCCCTGCCGCGACGATGGACGGGCAGATTGCCCCTGAGGTCATGGACGAGCGCCTCCAGCGCTTGCAGCAGCGCATCGGCCACCACCAGCTTGCCTTCAATCAGGCGAGCGTCGGCAAGCGCTGCGAAGTGCTGGTCGAGCGCACCGGGCGGCACCCCGGCCAGTGGCTCGGCAAGTCGCCCTGGCTCCAGAGCGTGCATTTCGGGGGCGATTACGCCATCGGCGATCTGGTCGAGGTGGAACTGGCTGAGGCGGGGCCGAATTCGCTGAAGGGGCTGGTGCTCTAGTCCTCGTCGTCATCGCGCGCGCTATCCAGCACCGCCGCGCGCAGCACTTCGCTGGCGAATGATCCGGCCGGCATACGATAGAGCGCCTTCAGATACGCCCGATCAAAGCGGGTCAGGGTCTGCGGCGCGTTCTGCGGTGAAACGAACAGCGTCATGATCGTGCGCGGCGCACCGGCCTCGGCGACATCGACTTCGCCCGTCGGGGCGAGCAGGCGCAGGCTGGCATAGTCGGCGATCTGGATCGGGGTCAGCCCCGCCACGGCGGCCTTGTCGACCACCACCAGCGCGGCCAGCATATCCTCGCGAATGTCGCGCTTCAGTCGCCCGGCGCTCCAGATCTTGTTCTGCGGCCCGATTATGCCGCCCGATCCGAAGGCTTCCGGACTATTCACGATCGGCTCGCCCGTGTTCGATGCCTGCCGGCTCGACTGGAACACATAGACCGGGTCGCGCGCGCCCAGCGCCGCGTCAATCTCGCGCGGGCTGAGGCCGGCGAACAGCCGCCGCCCGCTCGCTCTGACGTCGCGCAGCTGGGCCTGCGCATCGTCGGACAGCGCAAGCAGGGCATTGGCCCTGCAGCCCTTGCCGCGCACCGGCACCCTTGCGGCTCTGGCGTTTTCGATGATCCGCTCGGCGATTTCCTGCCCCAGCGCGGTGTCGGACGCGGCGACCATCAGGCACAGCGGACTCTCGAAACGCGCCAGCGGACGGCGCGGGCGAGGGTTCCCGGCGATGTCGCGCGCAAGATCGGTGAGCGCCTGCTCGGTCTGTGGCCTTTCGCCCTCGACGATGATCGGATCGCTTGGCGCGGCAGGGGGCGGCGCGGTCTGGGCGGCCGCTCCGGCGAGCGCGGCAGCAAGAGCAATCCAAGGCGTCACCTGTATGTCCTTGTTGCCCCGGCCGCGTGGTGGCGACGTTCCGGCCTAACCGTCGCCATCGTCCGTATCCGTGCTGGCACTGTCCACCACCGCCGCGCGCAGGACTTCGCGGGCGAAGGCGCCGGGGGGCATACGGTAGAGCGCCTTGAGGTAGGCGCGGTCAAAGCGGGTCATCTGCTGCGGCGCGCTGGCAGGCGCGGCAAACAGGGTCATGATCGTGCGCGGCGCATCTGCCCCGGCCTCGGCGACATCGACTTCGCCCGTGGGGGCGAGCAGGCGCAGGGTGGCATAGTCGGCGATCTGCACTGGGGTGAGCCCTGCGACGGCGGCATTGTCGACCACCACCAGCGCCGCGAGCAAATCCTCGCGCGTCAGGCGGCTGAGGCGGCCCATGGCGGTGATATAATTGGTCGGCTGATCATCGGGCATGACCTTGGTCATCGCCTGCCCGTTTGCGGCCGTCGTCTCGCTCGCCTGGAACACATAGACCGGATCGCGCGCGCCGAGCGCCGCGTCGAGCTCGCGCGGGCTGAGGCCGGAGAAGATGCGCTTGCCGCTCTTGCGGATATCCAGCAGCTGCGCATGGGCATCGTCCGACAGAGCGAGCAGCGCGTTCGGCTTGCACCTGCCCCCGCGCACCGGCACCTCGGCGCGGCGGGCATTGTCGATAATCCGTTCGGCCACTTCCTTGCCCAGCGCCGTATCGGCAGCGGCGACCATCAGGCACAGCGGGCGCTCGAACCGCGCAAGCGGGCGATCGGCGCGGGGCTGACCGGCGATGTCGCGGGCAAGATCGGTGAGCGCTTTTTCGTCCTGCGGCCTTTCACCTTCAACGATGATCGGCGGAGGGTCGGCCTCCTGCGCGGCGAGCGGTGCAGCAGCGAAAGTGGCGAGCCAGAGCCATGCCGCGCCGGTGTTCACAGCCCAGACGCGCTCCGGCAGGTGACAGCAGCGGTGGGGGCGTGCTTCACGGATTGTGGCTCCTTCACAAGAAAGATCAACACTTTGCGTCTGAACGGATGATGAATTCCAGTTCCTGCACATAGGCCGGCGCCCATGCGGTTTGCGGCGTTTGCGTGACTATCCACCGCGATTGCGCCGCGCCCTGCTTGCTATCCGTGCCGCCCCGCTTAGGCTCGCGACTCAAGGGCCGAGGGATCGTCCTTCTGCCGCAGACAAAGGACCTTATGGGCCGACGACCCTCCCGTGCCGGGCACCCGGCGCTCTCGCCTGATCCACGCGGCATTCCGGCACCCCGGCGCGCGCGCATCGATCTGACCTTCGAGAACCAGTCGCTTCTCGGCCCCCTGTTCGGTCAATTCGATGCCAATCTGGTGCAGGTCGAAAACAGGCTCGGGGTCTATATCCACGCGCGCGGGCATCAGGTGGTGATCGAAGGGCCGGAGGACGATGTCGCCCGGGCGCGCGAGACCCTCAAGACCATGTATGACCGGCTGGCGCGCGGCGAGGCGCTGGATGCGGGCGCGATCGAATCGCTGATTGCGATGTCGGCCGAACCGACGCTGGAAGGCATCATCTCGGGCGACGACGGCGCGCCGCCGATCATGATCCGCACGAGGAAGAAGACCATCGTGCCCCGGTCTGCGACGCAGATCGAATATATGCGCAGCCTCGCGAAGGACGACATCATCTTCGCTCTCGGCCCGGCGGGGACGGGGAAGACCTATATCGCGGTCGCGCAGGCGGTCAGCCAGCTGATCACCGGCTCCGTCCAGCGCCTGATCCTCTCGCGCCCGGCGGTCGAGGCGGGGGAGAAGCTGGGCTTTCTGCCGGGCGACATGAAGGAGAAGGTCGATCCCTATCTGCGGCCGCTCTATGACGCGCTGAACGACTGTATGCCCCCCGAACAGGTCGAGCGGCGGCTGGCCAATGGCGAGATCGAGATCGCGCCCATCGCCTTCATGCGCGGGCGCACGCTGGCCGACAGCTTCATCATCTTGGACGAAGCGCAGAATACCACGCGCGAGCAGATGAAGATGTTCCTCACCCGCTTCGGCCAGAACAGCCGCATGGTGATCTGCGGCGACCCGCGCCAGGTCGACATCCCCGGCGGCCCGCGCATGAGCGGCCTCAACGATGCGGTCGAACGGCTCGAGGGGGTCGAGGGCTTCGGCACGATCCGCTTCACCGCCGCCGACGTAGTGCGCCACCCGATCGTCGGGCGGATCGTCGAGGCCTATGAGGGCAAGGACGAAGGCGACGGGTCGGGGTAGTGCGGGAAGGCCGGTTCCTTGGATGAAGGAACCGCGCTAAGGGCGCTTCCCATGCAGCTGGATATCGACATCGAGGATTGGCCCGCAGGCGACTGGGAAGCGCTCGCTACCCGCGCCGCGCAGGCTGCGGGCGAGGGGGAGCCGCTGCTCGCCCATCCGCGCCTTGTCGCCAGCGTGCTGTTCACCTCGGACGCCGAAGTCCACACCCTCAACCGCGAATGGCGCGAGCGGGACAAGCCGACCAACGTGCTCAGCTTCCCGATGCTGGAGCGTGAGGAACTCGAAGCACTGGGCGCCGAAGGCCGGCCCGAAATGCTCGGCGACATCGCGCTCGCCCACGAAACCTGCGCGCGCGAGGCGGCGGAGAAGGGCATCAGCCTCGAAGCCCACGCCGCGCACCTCATCGTCCACGGCCTGCTCCACCTTGCGGGGCACGACCATGTCGATTCCGACGAACAGGCCGAGGCGATGGAGGCGCTGGAAACCCGCATACTTGCCAAACTGGGCATCGCTGACCCATATGGCGACCGTTAGCAACAGGAGCCACTCGCAAGGCCATGGCCGATTCCCATTCGTCTGCACCCCAATCGGGAGACGCGGACAGTAGCAGCGGGCTGATGTCCGCGCTTCGCAAGATGCTCGGGCTCGAAGGCGCGCGCTCCCTGCGCGAACAGCTCGAAGAAGCGATCGACGAGCACGAGGACGAGAACGGCGCCGAGGCGGGTGACGAACGGGCCGGGCCGGGGGGTGACCTGTCGCGGGTGGAGCGGCAGATGCTGCGCAACCTGCTGCACTTCTCCGAACATGACGCCGACGATGTCGCCGTGCCGCGCGGCGAGATCATCGCGGTCGAGGCCGGGATCAGCTGGGAAGCGCTGGTCGCCGCCTTCTCCGAGCACGGCCATTCGCGTATGCCGGTCTATCGCGACACGCTCGATAGCGTGATCGGGATGATCCACATCAAGGATATCTTCCCCTTCCTCGCCAACGGCACCCCGCCGCCCGAGGACTGGACGGTGCTGATGCGCCAACCGCTCTATGTGCCGCAGGCGCGCGGCGCGCTCGACGTGCTGGCCGATATGCGCACCCAGCGCGTCCACCTTGCCATCGTGCTCGATGAATTCTCAGGGACAGACGGCCTCATCACCATCGAGGATCTGGTCGAGGAAATCGTCGGCGAGATCGAGGACGAGCATGACGAGACCCCGCAGGAGCTGATCAGCCCCATCGGCGAAGGGATGTGGGATGTCGACGCGCGCGCCGAGCTTGACGACATCGCCGAGAAGATCGACCCGCGCCTTGCCGAAGTCGCCGAGAGCGTCGACACCCTGGGCGGCCTCGCCTTCGTGCTGGCCGAGGCGGTGCCGCCAGTGGGCACCGTGTTGGAACATCCCAGCGGCTGGCGCATTGAGGTGACAGCGGGCGATGAAACCCACGTCACCCGCCTGCGTCTGCACCCCCCGGTGACCGAGGAAGAGGTGCAATAGTCGCAACTTTTCGCAGATATTCGATTTTTTTCTTCGATTTTTTGCATCCTTTGGGCTTCCCACGCGTATCTGCTCTCACTTAAGGAGAGAGATATGCCTGCACGTCGCCTGCCCCCCCTTCGCGCTCTGGAAGCCTTCATGCGAACCGTGCGCCTTGGCTCGGCCCGCGCAGCGGCGGAGGAGATCGGCCTTTCCCCCTCGGCACTGTCGCGGCGGATCAGCAATCTGGAAGAATTCGTCGGCAAGAAGCTGTTCACCCGCGCCCGCCAGTCGATGCAGCTGACCGACGAGGGCCAGGCCTTCTACGAGGCGGTGAACCCGCACATGGAGGCGCTCACCCGCGCGGTGGAGAGCCAGTCGGACAATATCGCCCTGCTGCGTCTGCGCCTTGGCGTGCTGCCGATGTTTGGCAGCCAGCGGCTGTTTCCGCGGCTGGGCGAGCTGCGCAAGCGCCACCCGCTGCTGCACATCGACATCGACACCGCCCCGCATCTGGAAGACCGGGTGGGCGACACGCTCGACGCGGCGATTATCCTCTCGCGCGGGCCGGCGAGCGGGCTGCACGCGGTGCGGCTCGACCACAACCTTGTCCACGCGATCTGCTCGAAGGAAACCGCGCGCGCCATCGGCCCCGACATCACGCCCGAGGTGATGGCCAAGCAGACCTTCCTGATCCACAACGAACTGCCCGAGAGCTTTGTCGCGTGGAAGAAATCGAACGGCCTTGAGCAGATGGATCCTGCCGCGATCGACCATTACGATTCGGGCGCGCTGATGCTGGAGGCGGCAGCGCAAGGCCTCGGCATTGCGATCATGCACGACGATCACCTGCGCCGCGCGAACGACAACCGGCTGATCAACCTGCCGGGCAAGCCGGTGGAGAGCCCCTATTCCTACTGGTTCGTGTGCAAGCCCGTGGCGCTGGAAAGCCGCCCGGTGCGGATCTTCCACGACTGGCTGGTGCGCGCGGGACTGTAAGGCTTACTCGGCCGCTTCGTTCTTTGGCTCATAACGCACCGGGGCGACCGAATAGGCGAACGGGCGCAGCGGTTTGCCGAGGATTTCGAGCAGCGCTTCCTCGATCCGGCGGCGCGCCTCCTGACCGATTGCCTTGCGGCCGCGGAAGTCCTCGGGGGAGAAGGGCTCGAGATAGTGCAGCACCACACGGAAGGTGCCCTTGCGCGCCAGCACCCGCTTGGCGTTGTTGACCCCGCTCTCGTTCCCGATCCAGCCGATCCATTCGGCGACGGGGCCGTATTCGAGGATAACGGGCTGCACCAGCACGCCGGGCGGGGGCGGTTCGAGCACCGAGAGCATCGAGGTCTTGAACGGCAGCAGCGATTGCCCGTCGGTTGTCGTGCCTTCGGGGAAGACGGTCACCGACCAGTTGTCGGCCAGCGCATCCTTGAGCGCATTGATCTGCTCGGCCACGCCCATGCGGTTCTCGCGCTTGACGAAGACCGTGCGGTTGAGGCTCGCCAGCCAGCCGACCACCGGGGCTTCGGCAAGTTCTGCCTTGGCCACGAAAGCCGTCCCGCTTGCTCCCGCCAGCGCGAGGATATCGACCCATGACAGATGGTTGGCGACGAAGAACACGTCGCGCTTCAGGTGGGTGCCGCGCACCTCGACCTTGGCCCCGCAGACCCGCGCGGCATAGCGCAGGAACAGCATCGGGAAGGGCGAGCCATAGGCGAACACCCGGTAGAGATAATGCAGCGGAACGAAGACGATGAGCAGCCCGATCAGGCCCAGCGCGCGCATCCCCAGACGCAGCCAGCCGCCCGCAGTGAGCGGCGTGCTCTCCCCCCGCGCCGCCGCCTCGCGCAGTTCCGCTTCAGTCATTGCGCGCCATTAGTCATTGCGGGAAAGCCGGACGCCGTAGAGCTCCATGCGGTGATCGACCAGGCGGTAACCCAGACGCTCGGCGATCTGGCGCTGGAGGGCTTCGACCTCGGGATCGACGAATTCGACGACCTTGCCGGTCTCGACATCGATCAGGTGATCGTGGTGCGCCTCGGGCACGGGTTCATAGCGCGAGCGCCCGTCGCCGAAATCGTGGCGATCAAGGATGCCGGCTTCCTCGAACAGGCGCACCGTGCGGTAGACCGTGGCAATCGAAATGCGCGGATCGACCGCGGCGGCGCGGCTGTGGAGCAGCTCGACATCGGGATGGTCGTCGCTCTCCGACAAGACCTTGGCGATCACCCGGCGCTGTTCGGTGATGCGCAGGCCTTTTTCGGCGCATAATTGTTCGAGATCGATCTTCTGGGTCAAGGAACGCTCCATCGCAACCGCCCCGCATCGTGCTGGATGCGGGCTGCCCAAACAGCAAAGCAGCCCCATCCCATAGAGGGACGAGGCTGCTTGCTCAAGCTGATGTGCCGCCCTCTCAACAGGGCAGCCACGATGTGACCCGCGGTGCGACCCGCCGGGCGGGCGTGACCTCAGGCGGTCTTCTTGGTCCGGCGCGTCTTGGTGACGGTGGTGCCGGGCTTGCGACCGAGGCCGATCTTCTTGGCGAGATCGCGGCGCTTTTCAGCGTAGTTGGGCGCGACCATCGGATAATCGGCCGGAAGACCCCAGCGCGCGCGGTATTCTTCGGGGCTCATGTCGTAATTGGTGCGAAGATAGCGCTTGAGCATTTTCAGCTTCTTGCCGTCTTCAAGGCACACGATGTAATCGGGCTTCACCGAATTGCGGATCGCAACGGCAGGCTGCGGCTTGGCTTCTTCGACGACCGGCGTTTCGCCAAGATTGGCAAGTGCGGCATAGACGTTGGTAATGAGGCCGGGCAGATCAGCCACTGCGACATCATTGTTGCTGACGTGCGCGGCGACAATGTCGCTCGTCAGTGTGATAAGCGTTTCTTTCATATTGATATCCAGATCTTTCATGAGTTCCTCGCTGGAGTCTTATAGGCGCTCCTGATCTTGCGCCATGACGCAATCAAGCAATCTTGGCAACTGGGTTGCTTTGCTTACCCCCGCGATTGCGATGAAGCGTTCGAGGCTAGATTGATCGTCCGAAAGTAATCGCGTCGATACGTTCGCCATTGGCCATGCGGTAATAGTTGCGCCGCTCACCAATCGGTTCGAAACCGAATTTGCGATACAACTGGATAGCCGGATTGCCGCGCCGCATTTCGAGGAAAATCCGGGTGATGCCGCGCCCGTGGGCGGCGGCGAAGAGATGTTCGATCAGCGCCGCGCCCACACCCCGCCGCCGCGCGCCGGGGACGACCGCGATCAGCAGCAGTTCCTCCTCGTCGAGCACATGGCGGCTGAGGACGAAGCCGGCCGGCGCGGGGGCAGCCTCGGCGCTGTCGGGGATCAGCAAGCCGGCAGCGTCCGCCACCAGCGCATGGGTGCTCGGCATGGCGAGCGCGTCGGCGACCTGACGGCGGTTCCACGCCTCGCCATAGGCCGGGTCGAAGGCCGCCTCCATCACGGCCATGATCCGGTCGACGGTGGCGGGAGAAACGCTCATGGCAGCGGGCGATTGATCGGTTTGGCCATCGGCGTTGCATCGGCCCCGCGGCCATAGATCGGCGCAAGGTCGCCCGACAGCAGCGCCGGGTTGAGCAGGGGCACGGCGGCAGCATCGGGCAGCAGATCGAGCGTCACCATGCCTGCGCCGCCCAATTCGAGCAATTCGCGCGCCCGGTTGCCGGCGGCGAGCGGATAGCGAATGTCGCCCCGCGCGGCTGCCGGTGTCTGTGACAGGACATTGGTTTCGGGCAGGCCGTCTGCGGTGAAATCCTGCACGAACCATTCGCCATGCCCACCATTGATGCAGACGGTCAGCGGCTTGCCCGGATGTTCGGCCTGCGCCTGCGCGGCGATCAGGGCGAGGGTGGGGTAGCCCAGCACCTCGGCGCCCCAGGCAAAGCCGAGCGCGCGGGCCGTCGCCAGCCCGATCCGCACGCCCGTAAAGCTGCCCGGGCCAAGGCCGACAAGGATGCGGCCCGCACGGCCCTTGTCTGGCAGAGCGGCGATCATCGGCACCAGCGCTTCGGCATGGCCGCGCCCCATCACGCGGTGGTCGCGCGCGACCAGCGTCCCACCCTCGAAAAGGGCGATGGAGCACGCCTCGGAGGCGGTTTCGATCGCGAGCGTCCGCATCGGCCTCGCCCTGCCTTACCATGGCAGCGGGCGCAAGCGGCGATGCGGTTCAGGGCGCCTCAGGCGATGGTGTTGAAGGTCGCGAATTCCGGACGGGGCGAGCGGTCGAAGATGCTCGCCGGATCGCCATAACCGACCGAGCAGATGAAATTCACCCGGTGGCGGGGTTCATCGGCGAAGAAGGCGGCATTGACGGCGTCCTTGTCGAAGCCCGACATCGGCCCGCAATCCAGCCCCAGCGCGCGCGCGGCGAGCATGAGATAGGCGCCTTGCAGCGAGGAATTGCGGAACGCCCCTTCCTCGCGGCCCTGCTCGTCCCCTTCAAACCAGCTCTTGGCGTCGGTATGGGGGAACAGCCAGGGCAGTTCCTCATGGAAATCGATGTCGTAGCCGATCACGGCGGTGACGGGGGCTGACAGCACCTTGGCCTTGTTGCCTTCCATCACGCAGGCAGCAAGCTTCGTCTTGGCCTCAGGCGACTTGACCCAGACAATCCGCACCGGCTGCATGTTGGCCGAGGTTGGGGCCATCTTCATCAGATCCCAGATCGCGTGGAGCTGATCGTCGGAAACCGGCTTGTCGAGCCAGCCATTGTAGCTGCGCGCCTCGTTGAACAGCTGGTCGAGCGCCGCTGCCGAGAGAGCGTGATCGTGGAACTGGACGGTCATGCCGCGCGCACCTCGGTCACTTGCGGCACGTAATGCTTCAGCAGGCCTTCGATGCCGTGCTTGAGGGTCGCAGTGCTCGACGGGCAGCCCGAGCAGGAACCTTGCAGGGTGAGATAGACCACCCCGTCGCGGAAACCGCGATAGGCGATGTCGCCGCCGTCTCCGGCAACAGCCGGGCGCACGCGGGTTTCGAGCAATTCGTTGATCGCCGCGATCACCTCGGCGTCTTCGGGGCGTTCCTCGACCGCCATGTCCTCCTCGGGCGGGGGCACGGCGATGCCGCCTGCGGTGGCGGGGGCGAACAGCGGAGCCTCCGAGACGAAATGGTCGAGCAGGATTGCGATCACCTGCGGCTTCAATGCGCTCCATTCGGCACCCGGCGCGGCGGTGACGGTGACGAAATCGGCACCGAAGAAGACATTCACGACTTCGCCGGTGTCGAAGATCGCCTGCGCCAGCGGGCTGGCCTCGGCCGCCTCGGGCGTGGCGAATTCGCGGGTGCCGGCAGCCATGACGGTCTGGCCGGGCAGGAACTTGAGCGCCGCAGGGTTGGGCGTCGTTTCGGTTTCGATGAACATTCGGCGGATTTAAGAGCGATTCAGTCGGATTTCAAGCGCGCATGGCCGATCATTTCGCCGCCCCATGCATTCACTATCGCTTCAGACTTTGCCGCCTTATAGTCGGCCCCATGACGTTCCCTACCCGCGCCGCGCGCGCGCTCGCCCTTGTTCTTGCTCCGCTGGTGGCCTTGCAGCCGGTGCTCGCCCAGCAGGCCAGCCCGCCGCCCGCCAGCACCACCCAAACGCCCGCGCCGCCCGCCGCCCCGCCCGTGCCGGCGCCCAAGGCGCTGCAATCCGGCAAGACGACCCCGTGGCTGTATGAAGGCTCGGACGTTCCGGTTGATGACAAGTGGGTGTTCGGCAAGATGAAGAACGGCCTGCGCTATGCCGTGCGCCGCAACGGGGTGCCCCCGCGCCAGATCTCGATCCGCGTCCGGGTCGATGCCGGAGCCTTGCACGAGACCGACAGCGAACAGGGCTATGCGCACCTTCTGGAACACCTGCTGTTCCGTGAGAGCAAATATCTCGGGCCCGCCGAGGCGATCTATGCCTGGCAGAGGCTCGGCGCGACCTTCGGCAGCGATACCAATGCCGAAACCAGCCAGACCCATACGGTCTACAAGCTCGACATTCCCAATATCGACGATGCCAAGCTGTCCGAGAGCTTCAAGCTATTGTCGGGCATGATCCGCGCGCCTGTGCTCAACGACACCAATGTCGCCGCCGAACGCCCGATCGTTCTCGCCGAAAAGCGCGAGCGGGGCGGGGCGGACCAGCGCATGAACGATCTGACCCGGCAGACCTTCTTTGCCGGACAGCGCCTTGCCACACGCCAGCCGATCGGCACCGACGCGACCCTCAATGCCGCCAATGGCAAGGCGGTCAAGGCGTTCTACGATCGCTGGTATCGCCCTGAAAACACGGTGATCGTGGTTGCAGGCGATGCCGATCCGATGGTGCTGGCGGGGCTCGTCGAACAGTGGTTCGGGGACTGGAAGGGCACCGGCAAGCCGGGCGTTGCGCCCAAGTTCGGCGATCCGCTGCCGCCCGCCGATGCCGTGACGCCTGCCACCCCCGGCGCGCCGATCGGGCAGGTTGGGGTCGGGGTCGAGCCCGATCTCCAGCGCAGCCTGACCTATGGCGTGATGCGGCCCTGGCGCAAGGTCAACGACACCATCGTCTATAACCAAGGCCTGCTGCTCGATGCTCTGGCGCAGCGGATCATCAACCGCCGCCTTGAAAACCGCGCCCGGGCGGGGGGCAGCTTCCTTTATGCGCAGGTGCAGCAGGACGACATCTCGCGCTCGGTCGATGCGACCTTCGTGACGCTGACGCCGGTGACGCAGGACTGGCAGGCCGCGCTCGCCGATGTGCGCAGCGTGATCGCCGATGCGCTCACCAATCCGCCGACGCAGGAAGAGATCGACCGCGAAGTGGCCGAACTGGATGTCGCCTTTGCCAATGCGGTCGAACAGGAGAGCGTCGAGGCCGGATCGGCGCTGGCCGACACGCTCGTCAACGCAGTCGACATCCGCGAAACCGTCGCCGCGTCCCAGGTGGTGCTCGACGTGTTCCGCAGCATGAAGCCGCGACTGACCCCGGCGGAAATCCTCGCGCGCACCAAGGCGCTGTTTGAAGGAACCGTGACCCGCGCGGTCTATGTCACCCCGGGCGCGGGCGAGGCCGATGTCGCATCGCTGCGCGCAGCGCTGGCGAGCGAGGCCAAGGTCGATGGCAGCGCACGGCTTGCGGCGCAGACCATCGCGTTTGCCGATCTGCCCCCTGTGGGCGAACCCGGCACCATCACCGAACAAAAGCCTCTGGGTGTGCTCGAGATCGAGCAGGTCGACTTTGCCAATGGCGTCAAGGCGCTGGTCTGGGCCAATGATGCCGAGCCGGGCCGTGTCACCGTGCGTGTACGTTTTGGCGCAGGCTGGCGTGCTTTCGACAAGGATAGTGCGGTTTATGCCACGCTGGCGCAGTCTGCGCTGGTGGGATCAGGGATCGGCGAGCTTGGTCAGAACGAGATCGACCGGCTGGCGACGGGCCGCAAGCTCGGCTTCGACTTCGGCATCAATGATGCGGTCTTCACCTTCACTGCGCAGACCCGCTCGGAGGATGTGAACGACCAGCTCTACCTCTTTGCCGCCAAGCTCGGGATGCCGCGCTGGGATGCGGCGCCGGTGCTGCGTGCGAAGGCTGGGGCGGAACTCGCCTACAACTCCTATGCGACCAGCCCCGGCGGGGTGCTGAACCGCGATCTCGAATATCTTCTCACCGGGATGGACGCGCGCTTCGAGACTCCCAATCCGGAGGCGATCAAGGCGGCAACGCCCGAGGGCTTCCGCGCCGTGTGGGAACCGCTCTTGAAGCAGGGGCCGATCGAGGTGCTGGTGTTCGGCGAATTTGATCAGGCCAAGGTGATCGAGCAATTGCGCCTGACCTTCGGCGCGCTGCCCCCGCGTGATCCGATCGCGCCCGAGATCGCCGCGCGCGTCCCCGGCTCTGCCGCGCCGAGCGAGGTGCCCACCGTGGTGCCCCACCGCGGCGACCCCAATCAGGCCGCCGCGATCGTCTCCTGGCCGAGCGGGGGCGGGATTGCTGCCTTGCGTGAAAGCCGCCAGCTCGACATCCTCGTGCAGGTGTTCAACAACCGCCTGCTCGACGCGCTGCGCGAACGGGCCGGGGCGAGCTATTCGCCGCAGGCCTTCTCGAACTGGCCGGCCGACCTCGCCAGCGGCGGGCGGATCACCGCCTTTGCCCAGATGGAGCCCGAATTCGTGCCGGTCTTCTTCGCCGAAGCCGAAAAGATCGGGCGCGATCTGGCCGCGAGCCCACCGACCATGGACGAGCTTGCGCGGGCGACAGAGCCGCTGGCACAGCGCATCAAGCGATCCTCGACCGGCAACAACTTCTGGCTCTTCAACCTCGAAGGGGCAACGCAGGACCCGCGCCGCGTGGCGTTGATACGCACCATTCTGACGGACTCCTCGCAGACCACCCCGCAGGTGATGCAGTTCCTCGCCGAGCGCTATCTCGCCAAGGCTGCGCCCTTCCGGCTGGCAATCATTCCCGAAGGTCAGACCCTCGCCGCAGCGCCGCCTGCCAGCAGCCCGAGTGCAAATGCTGCGCAAATGGCTCCCGCAGGGCGCTGATCGGAAGGGTTGCTGACAGTGGACGGGAAATAAAGTTGTCCTGATCGGCATTGCCGCTTTACAATTCGTGCCCGGCTCCTGTAGCGGGCGCCCCCGCGCCGTGTGACGCGCGCCTGTAGGAAGAAAGACTTGTGACTGTGCCCGAGACCTGGACCCCGGATAGCTGGAAGGCCCACGAAGCGCGCCACCTGCCGCATTACGACGATGCGGCCGAGCTGGCCGAAACGGAAAAGACCCTCTCGTCCTATCCCCCGCTGGTGTTCGCGGGCGAGGCGCGCGCCTTGAAGGCCGATCTGGCGCAGGTCGCGAACGGGCATGGCTTCCTGCTCCAGGGCGGGGACTGCGCCGAGAGCTTTGCCGAATTCCACCCCAACAATATCCGCGACACCTTCCGCGTGCTGCTGCAGATGGCGGTGGTGATGACCTTCGCCTCCAAGCGCCCGGTGGTGAAGGTCGGGCGCATGGCGGGCCAGTTCGCCAAGCCGCGTTCAGCGCCGACCGAGACGATCGACGGCGTGACCCTGCCGAGCTACCTCGGCGACAATATCAACGGGATCGAGTTCGACCCTGTCAGCCGCCGCAATGATCCCGCGCGCATGGTGAAGGCCTATTCGCAGGCCGCCGCCACGCTCAACCTGCTGCGCGCCTTTGCCGGCGGGGGCTATGCCAACCTGCGCCAGGTCCACCAGTGGACGCTCGATTTCATGGGCCGCACGCCGTGGACCGAGAAGTTCAGCGAAATGGCCGACCGGATTGGCGAGGCGCTCGATTTCATGGAAGCTTGCGGCATTGATCCGCAGACCGTGCCGCAATTGAAGGGCACCAGCTTCTACACCAGCCACGAAGCGCTGCTGCTGCCCTACGAACAGGCCTTCACCCGCCGCGATTCGCTGACGGGCGATTGGTATGCGACCAGCGCCCACATGCTGTGGATCGGGGATCGCACCCGCTTCCCCGGCAGCGCGCACATCGAATTCGCGCGCGGGATCGGCAATCCGCTCGGCATGAAGTGCGGGCCGAGCCTTGAGCCTGACGCGCTGCTGCGCCTGCTCGATGATCTGAACCCGAACCGCGAGGCCGGGCGGATCACGCTCATCAGCCGCTTTGGTCACGACAAGGTCGAGGACGGCCTGCCCAAGCTGGTGCGCGCGGTGCAGCGCGAAGGGCACCCGGTGGTGTGGAGCTGCGATCCGATGCACGGCAATGTCGTGAAGTCCGACACCGGCTTCAAGACCCGCCCCTTCGATCGCATCACCCGCGAGGTGAAGGGCTTCTTCGCCGTCCACCGCGCTGAAGGTTCGCACCCCGGCGGCATCCATATCGAGATGACTGGGCAGGACGTGACCGAATGCGTCGGCGGGGCCGTGGCGATCACCGAGGAACGCCTCGGCGACCGTTACCACACCCATTGCGACCCGCGCCTCAACGCCGAGCAATCGCTCGAACTGGCCTTCCTCGTTGCCGAAATGCTCAACGACGCGGCCGGCGAGCGCGCGGCAGAGGTCAGCCACGCGGCTTGATTTCTCGCGTAAATCCCACCGGCGTGCTAGGCTTAGGGCAGTAGCAGAGCGATTGGGCGTCTTCCCTGTGTAACGGACGGCGGGCATCGTGCGAATGTCCGTCCGTGACGGCGGCAAGGAGGGCGCAGGTGCAGCGTAGCGAGTGGCAGACCATCCCGGCGGGCGACGCCAGCCCGCCCGCGCTGGCCGCACATTTCCTGGCGACCCGTGCTCTGTCGGAAGCTCTGGTCGCGCCCCTGTCTGACGCGGATGCGAGCCTCCAGTCGATGGAGGATGCCAGCCCCGCCAAGTGGCATCTGGCGCACACCACATGGTTCTGGGAAACTTTCGTGCTGCGCGAGCACGCGCCGGGTTACGTCTTGCACGACGAACGCTGGCCGTTCCTGTTCAATTCCTATTACGAGGCTGAAGGCGCCCGGATTGCGCGCGCGGCCCGCGGGATGCTGTCGCGTCCGACGCTGGCCGAAGTGCTCGATTGGCGCGCGGCGGTGACGGCGGCGATGGGGCCGCTGCTCGAGGATCCCGTGCTTGCCGATCTGATCGCTCTGGGGATCGCCCATGAAGAACAGCACATCGAACTGCTGCTGACCGACATCAAGCACGCCCTGTTCCAGAACCCCCTCGGCCCGGCGATGTGGGAGGGCGCGCCGATCCCTGCCACGACCGCGGCGGCGGAGCTCGGGTGGCACCATCACCCCGGAGGAATCGCGCGGATCGGACACCAGAGCGCGGGCTTTGCCTTCGACAACGAAGGCCCGGCGCACCGCGTGCTGCTCGAACCCTTCGCGCTCGCCGACCGGCTGGTCACCAATGGCGAATGGGACGCCTTCATCGCCGCCGGTGGCTATCGCGACGCCCGCCTGTGGCTTGCCGACGGCTGGGGCTGGGTGCAACGCGAGGGGATTTCTGCGCCGCTTTACTGGCGCGAGGATCAGCACTTCACCCATCAGGGCTGGCAGCCGCGCGATCCCCACGCGCCTGTCACCCACATCTCGCATTTCGAGGCGGATGCCTTTGCCACCTGGGCGGGGGCGCGGCTTCCGACCGAGTTCGAATGGGAGGCGATCGCGCTCGGGCAGGACGGTGGCTCGCCGCGCCCGGCGCATGATCCGGCCGCAGGAAACCAGCTCGATGCCGCCGCGCCGCCCCTGCCTTGTGGCAGCCCCGGCCTGTTCGGCGATGGGTGGCAGTTCACCCGCTCGGCCTACTTGCCCTATCCCGGCTTCCGCGTGGCCGAGGGTGCGGTGGGCGAATATAACGGCAAGTTCATGAGCGGTCAGGTGGTGCTGCGCGGCGCGAGCTGCGCCACTGTGCGCGGCCATTCGCGTGTGTCCTACCGCAATTTCTTCTACCCCCACCAGCGCTGGCAGTTCACCGGCCTCAGGCTGGCCAAGGATGCCTGAGATGACCAAACCGGCAGGACTGAAACTGGTCGAACGGGACGCGGGCGGGGTCGATCTGGCGTTTCGGGCAGATGTGCTGGCGGGCCTTGCCGAACCGCAAAAGGCGGTGCCGGCGCGCTGGTTCTATGATGATGCAGGCTCGCAGCTGTTCGAGGACATCACGCGCCTGCCCGAATATTACCCGACCCGCGCCGAGACCGAGATCTTGCAGACCCGCGCGGGCGAAATTGCCGGTCTGATCGGGCCGGGCCGGGCGGTGGTGGAGTTCGGCTCAGGCTCATCGGTCAAGACCCCGCTGCTGCTCTCGGCGATCGCGCCCAGCGCCTATGTGCCGCTCGACATCGCGGGGGATTTCCTGCGCGCATCCTCGGCCGCGCTTTCGGATAAATTCCCCGGCCTGCCGGTGCTGCCGGTCGAGGCGGACTTCATGCGCCGGGTCGAGTTGCCGGGCGAGGTCGCGGGCCTGCCCAAGCTCGGGTTCTTCCCCGGATCGACCATCGGCAACATGATCGCCCGCACCGCCACCGATCTGCTGCGCGAGATGCGTGCAACGCTGGGGGAGGGGGCGCTGCTGCTGATCGGCATGGATCTGGTGAAGGATGAGGAGGTGCTGCTGGCCGCCTATGATGACGCGGCAGGGGTGACGGCGCAGTTCAACCGCAATCTGCTTACGCGCATCAACCGCGAGCTTGATGGCGATATTCCGGTCGATGCCTTCGCCCACGAAGCGCGCTGGAACGATCCCTTCGCGCGGATCGAGATGCATCTGGTGGCGCAGTGCGATATGACCTTCACCGTCAGCGGCCAGACCTTCCGCATGGCCGCAGGCGAGAGCATCCACACCGAAAACAGCCACAAATTCACCAAGCGTTCGGGCCAGATGCTGCTGGCGGCGGGCGGGTGGGAGCCGCTGGCGCGCTGGACCGATGCGGCAGGGCAATTTGCGCTGGTGCTGGCAGAATCGCGGCCGCCCCGCTCGGCCCCCTGAAACCGCAGCGCGTCCCGTGCGTTGGCGCGGGATGGACGGACATTCGGAAAATTTGGCTGACATTCTCATCATCGGCGGCGGCATGGCGGGGCTTTCGGCCGCCACCGCTCTGGCAGCGTCGGGGCAGCGGATCACCGTGCTCGACAAGGGGCGCGGGCCCGGCGGGCGGATGGCGGCGCGGCGGGTCGAGATCGGCGGCGAGCAAGTGAGCTTCGATCACGGCGCGCAATATTTCACCGCGCGCGATCCGGCATTTCGGGCGGTGGTCGCAGCGTGGGAAGCGGCGGGCGTTGCGGCACGCTGGCCTGCCGCTGGCGACGATGCCTGGGTCGGGACGCCCGGCATGAATGCCTGCGTCAAGGCCATGGCAGCGGCGCTGGATGTGCGCTGGGGCGTGCGGGCCGATGGGCTGGCGCGGACACCGCAGGGCTGGCGGATCGAGGCGGGCGAGGCCGTGTTTACCGCTGCGAGCGTGCTGGTGGCCGTCCCTGCCGAACAGGCCGCCGTACTGCTTGCCGGTGTCGCACCCGATCTGGCAGCGCTGGCGGGAAGCATTGCTTCTGCGCCGTGCTGGGCGGTGATGGCGGGCTTTGCCGCGCCGCTGCCGCTTGCCGACACCTTCCGCTCGGACACCGGCCCCGTCAGCTGGGCCGCACGCAATTCCGCCAAGCCGGGGCGCGCCGGGGCCGAGACATGGGTGATCCATGCGAGCCCGGCGCGCAGCCGCGAGCTGATCGACCTGCCCAAGGACGAGGTCGCCCGCATTCTGCTCGCTGATTTCTTCGCAGCCACGGGCGCGGCACCCACGACGCTGCTGCATCTCGACGCCCACCGCTGGCTCTACGCCCAGCCCGAAGCCCGTCAGGGCGAGGGCGCCCTCTATGATCGCGAATTGCGGATCGGTATCGCAGGCGATTATCTGCACAGCCCGCGCGTCGAAGGGGCGTGGCTGTCAGGCGCAGCGCTTGCGCAGGCCGTGCTTCAGGAACGGGTCGCCAGCACGTCGTAGTGGTGCCCGCGGCCGTATTTGGCAAAGCGGGTGAAACCGGCGGCGCGCAAGCGCGCCTCGATGTCCCGCGCGCTCGCCCAGCGGTCGTCGACCTCGTAGAAGATTGCCTGCACGCGGGCAAAGCTTGCGGTCTTGGCAAGCTCGGCGATGACCACCGCCTCCAGCCCCTCGACATCGATCTTGACGAACATCGGGTGCTCGCCCGCCAGCAGCGGCTCGACCAGCGGTGCGTCGATGGTTTCAATCACCACGCCGCCGCCGCTCTGCCCCGCACGCCCCGCCAGTGTGGCGGTGCCGGTGTGCCCCTCGGCGACGCTGATCTCGACTTGGCCCACGCTGTCCGAAATGGCGAGCCGGTGCAGAACCGTGCGCCCCGCGCCGCCATTGAGCGCGACATTGGCGGCCAGCCGGTCATGCGTGGCCGGAACGGGTTCAAAGGCGATGATCTGGCGGCAGTTCGGGTTCTGCGCGGCGATCAGCGAATAGAGCCCCTGATTGGCCCCGATATCGACGAACACGAAGGCTTCCCGCTGCTCCAGCAACAGGTCGGCCAGATCGCGGCCATAGGTGCCGAAGATGCAGTAGCGAAAGGTCGTGTCCTGCCAGTTGGGCACCATCAGCACACCATAGGACGAGCGCACCGGCCCCTCGCGGCCCGCCATCAGCGGAGACAGCGCCGCCGCCTTCCACTTCCTCAGCGTCTTGACCACGCCGTAGCGCCAGAATGCTGCAAGACTAGCCACGGGTCGGTCCTTCCAGAAATTCGGTGATCGCGTCAGCCGCCCGCTCGGCGGAGGGGCGCTGAGAGAGCGAGAAGGTCGCAGCGATCAGCGCCTCCTGCGCGGGTGCATAGTCCGAATGTGCGGCAACCGCAGCATCGATCTTGTCGAGCAGGCCGTCCGCGTTCTCCAGCACCGGGCCTGCCTGCCAATGCAGGTAGTTGGGATCGCCCCGCCAATCCACGCCGTGGCTGTTGAGGAACAGGCACGGCCGGGGCTCGCGCAGGAATTCGTAGATCTGGCTGCTGACATCGCCGAGGTAGATGTCGGCGCGGTTGGTGTAGCTCATGTCGCTGCTTGCCGCGCTGCCGGTGTCGATGTGGATGCGCGCCTCGCTGGCATAGGCCGGGCCGGGAGGCACCACGCGGGCAAGGCTCGGCGGGTCGACGGTGACGACCCACTTGCGCTCGAACAGCATGACATGGGGCGCGAAAATCAGGTTGTAGCGATCCTGCCCGCGGAAGGCCTCCAGCACCGCCGCGCCGTGCCGGAACCAGCTCGAAAGCTTGGGCGAGGGGTGGGGATTGTAGATCACCGTGGGCCTCTCGGGCGCGGGGAAGCGATCGGCAAAGCGGTTGTGCGCGCACAGATCGAACTTGGGATAGCCGACAAGGGCAATCTGGTCGGGCTTGAGGCCCGCGTCCGCCATCAGCCGGTCGCGGATCTTGGGGCCGGAGACGAGCACCAGATCGAACTTGGCGCTTTCGGGGTTGAACCCGATCGCCCGGTCGCCCGCGCCGTGGCGCGTGTGGATCAGCTTGAGATTGGTGAGCCCGTAGCGGGTCTTGAGCAGCAGCGTGGTCTTCTCCGACACCACCACCGCATCGAAGCTGGCGAAGAAATCGAGGTTGTCGCGGTAGATGAGAAGCTTGGTCGCTGGCACCAGCCGCTCCAGCACCCCGGCCAGCGCCTGCGACGTGCCGCTTTTGAGGGTGAGCTGCACCAGATCGACCTTCGCGAGCAGCGCCGGATCGGCCTGCCGCTCGATCTCGCGGCGGATCGCCTCGCGCGCATAGGCGATGACAATATGATGCTCGCCCCGCGCCGCCAGCGCCATGGCGATGGGGAGCGAATGCGCCAGCTGGTGCGTCTGATCGTGGTTGAAGAGGAAGCAGATGCGCTTCATGCCGCCGCCCCGCTCCAGTCGGCCTGCGTCCAGCCCTGCTCGGGCTTGGCGTAGCGCCCCACCAGCACGCCGGCATCGGCAAAGTTCAGGATCGGCGCGTCGCTGGCGTGATCGGTGTAGGCGGTGAGGTGGCAAGCGGCGCGCGCCAGCCCCTCGCCGGCGAGCCATTCCTCGACCCGCGCGACCTTGTGTGCGCCGTAGTTGTTTTCGCCCGCGATCAGGGCGAGCAGGTTGCCGTCCGCATCGCGCTGGTGGCGGGTGGCGATGCAGGCTTCAAAACCGAGCGCCTGCGCAATGGCCTCGGCGTAAATCTCCGGCGCTGCGGTGACGAGGACGAGCCGCACGCCCGCGTCCCGATCAGCGCCGATCTGCGCGCGCGCGCCGGGCTGGATGTTGCGGGCGAGTTGCCGCGCGACAAAGGCGTCGATGCGCGGTTGCAAGGCAGGGCTGCGCACCACGCGCCCCACCAGCAGCGCAAGGCCGAACTGCTTCAGCGGCTTCCTGCCGTAAAGCCCCGCCTTGTAGCCCAGCATCGCCAACACCCACACCGGCACCCCCAGCAGCCGCAGCGGATTGCCGCGCGCGGCCATGTGGACGAGAAACGGCGTGAAGGTTGGCGCACGGGTCACCGTGCGGTCGAGATCGTAGAGAGCGATGCGCTGCATGGTGGTTCAGCCGCGGTGCCCCAGCAGGCGTTCGGCCAGGGCGTGATCCTCGATCTTGTCGACATCCACGCCCATGCGTCCATCGGACAGCAGCACCGGGGCAGCGCTCGCGCCAAGCTTGCTGCCTGCTGCCTTGAGCGCTGCGTCCACCGTCATGCGGCGCAGCAGCAGCTTCACCATCAGCACGGGGCCGAAATGCGCCGCCAGACGCAGCACCGATTTGCGATCCTGCTCGACCCGCTCCCAGAAACGCAGCGCGTTCCTGGCACCGGGGGCGGTGAGCGCGAAGAGGTTGGCACCGGTGAATGCGCCGCCCCTGAACGTCAGCCACGTCCGGCGATTGGGGCCGACTGCCGCTTCGAGATTGCTGCGCTCGACCAAGGCAACCGACACGTCCGACGCGCCGGCGCCGGCCACGAATTCGCTGATCGTCGCCGGGGTCAGCATCACATTGTCTGCGGTGGTGACCAGCACCGGCAGGCCGATGGCCGGATCCTCGATCGCGGACAGAACCGATCCGCTGATGGTCGCCCCCGACACGCGAAATTCGATCCGCGGCTCTTCCACCGCCCAACCCAGATCGCGGTGCGCGCGCAGTTTGAGCGTGTTCTGTGCCAGCACGATGATCCGCGCGATTTCCGGCGCATCGGCGAGCGCCATCAGCACCCTGTTCAGCATCAGCTCGCCCGCAACCGGGATCAGCGCCTTGGTCTCGATGCCGAAATGCGCAGCGAGCGGATCGATCCCGGGTCGCTGGCCCGCCAGCACCAGCGCGGTCCAGCCGTGGGAAGCGGTTGTCATGGGCGGGAGAGACCTCGATGGGCGTTGGGGGCAGACCCCTCCCATTCAAGCGCCGCCCCGCTTTGTCAAGAAAGCGCCCGCCTCAAGCCGCGATCGGCGCGGGGCAGTATCGCTTCAGGTAATCGCCGTGGCCGGGCATATGCTGGACGAGATAGCGGATCGATTGCTCCATCTCGTTGACCTCCTGCGCGGTCTTGGCCGGGTCGAGGGCATCGGCCATGGCGTTGTGACTGCCCATCTGGATGCCCTGACCCATCATCACCGCCGCCCAGCTGGTTTCAGTGAACAGCTCGTCTTCCTCTCGGAAAATCTGGCCGTTGGCGCGGAACAGCTCGACCTTTTCGGTAAGTGTGTCGGGCACCGGCATGGTGCGGACATAGTTCCAGAAGTCGGTGTCGGTGCGCTGGGTGGCGTTGTAATGGAGGATCAGGAAATCGCGGATGCGGGCATATTCGCGCCCCGTCAGGCGGTTGAAGGTATCCTCCTGCACCTGCGTGATCCCGTCCAGGGACAGCAGCGAGATCAGCTTGTCGATCCCGGTGTTGATGAGGTGGATCGAGGTCGATTCGAGCGGCTCCATGAAGCCTGCCGCCAGCCCCAGCGCGACGACGTTCTTGTTCCAGAACTTGCGGCGCCGTCCGGTCACGAAGCGCAGCCAATTGGGTTCGGCCTGCGGCTTGCCTGCAATATTGCCGAGTAGGATGTCGAGCGCCTGTTGGTCTTCCATGTAAGAGGAACAATAGACATGGCCGTTCCCGTTGCGGTGTTGCAGCGGCACCTGCCATTGCCAGCCTGCGGCGTGAGCGGTCGCGCGGGTGAAGGGCGGGGGCGGGCTGCCATCCTCGCGCTGGCAGGGCAGGGCAACCGCGCGGTTGCACGGGAGGTAGTGGCTCCAGTCGTCATAGCCGGTCTTCAATGCCTGCTCGATCAGCAAGCCCCGGAAGCCCGAGCAGTCGATGAACAGATCGCCCTCGTAGGCGCGGCCATCTTCCAGCGTGACGCCCGTGACAAAGCCGCTCTCCGCGTCGAGCTGAACGTCGGCGATCTTGCCCTCCTGCCGCACCACGCCCCGGCCTTCGGCGAGCTTGCGCAGGAAGGCGGCATAGCGGCCCGCATCGAGGTGATAGGCGTAATTGACCGGCGGCAGATCGTCGCGCGCGTAGTCCTCGGTGCGCGCGAACTTGCCGAAATAGGCGGCCATGGTTTCAAGGTTGAAGACCTGGATCGGTCGCTTGTCGCCCGCGCCCTGCATCCGGTGCCAGACATGATGAAAGCTGATCCCGCCCATGGTGTAGCCATAGGCGCCGAAGGGGTGGATGTAGCTGTCGCCGAGCGCGCCCCAGTTTTCGAACTGGATGCCTAGCTTGAAGGTGCCGCCAACAGCGCTGAGCATCTCCGCCTCGTTGATGCCGAGCAGCTGGTTGAAGCCGACAAAGGGCGGAATCGTCGCCTCTCCCACCCCGACCGTGCCGATGCTTTCGGATTCGATCAGTGTGATTTCCACAGGCCGGCCTGCCCGGATGCGCGACAGCGCGGCCGCCGCCATCCACCCGGCCGTGCCGCCACCGACGATGATAATGCGTTCAATTGCCACGATTTCCTCGATCCCTTTGAGCCTCTGCGGGCCATCTGTGCGGGCCATTCTGGCCGTCGCGAAGTGTTGCCAGAATGCAATATGAACGCAGGATTACAAGTCTTGAGAACGCTCTCAAGATGCGCTACAAACTGTCCGCAGCCCGCAGTGACAGGCAAGATACTGTCGCGCGGCATGGGGAGAGACGACACATCATGAACACCGTATCGCTCGCGCCGCGTCGGCGCCTGTTCGCCCTCGGCACCGCTTCGGCGCTGGCTATCGCTGCGGCGAGCCCCGCTTTGGCGCAGGATGCCGCCGAGGACGCTGAACAGCCTGCCGAAGACGCCGCCGTGGCCGAAGAGCCGATGGAAGGCGACATTATCGTCACCGGCTTCCGCGCCTCGCTCCAGAACGCCCAGAACATCAAGCGCGATGCCGACACCTTCGTCGACGTGATCACCGCCGAAGACATCGGCGCGCTGCCTGACCGTTCGGTCGCCGAAGCGCTGCAGCGCGTGCCGGGCGTCAACATCGGCCGGTTCGAAAAGCCGTCCGACCCTGACCGTTTCTCGGTCGAGGGCACCGGCGTGATCGTGCGCGGTCTCAACTTCGTGCGTTCGGAACTCAACGGGCGCGACATCTTCTCGGCCAATGGCGGCACGGTGCTGAACTTCAACGAAGTCTCGCCCGAACTGCTCGGCCGCGTCGAGGTGTTTAAGAACCTCACCGCCGACATGGTCGAAGGCGGGATCGCGGGCACCGTCAACCTCGTCACCCGCAAGCCGCTCGACCGGCGCGGGGTGCATATCGCGGGCACGCTCGAAACCAATGTCGGCGATCTGGCTGACGAATGGTCGCCGGGCGGCTCGGTGCTGGGTTCGGCCACGGCCGAAGGCGACTGGGGCTCGTTCGGGTTGCAGATGGGCTATGCTCGCTCCGAGCTGATCAGCCGCACCGATGCCTCGCAGATTGCCGACCCCTGCTATCGTCCCGCGACGCTGAATGGCGCGTGTTTCCGTGTGCGTCCGGTCGGCAGCGGCGGGATCAGCGGTAATCCGCAGTTCGATTCCAGCAACTTCCCGCCGGCGGGCGCGCTGGTAGTGCCCAAGGGCGCGGGCGTGCGCACCACCGATCTGGAGCGCGACCGCGAGGCCTTCTCGGGCATCGTGCAATACGAAAGCCCGAACCGCGATTTCCTCGTCACGCTGGAATATCTGCGCGCCGACACGACCTTCTTCACCAAGGAAAACGCGGCGATCGCGCTGGTCAATGACGACGCGCTGTTCCCGGTTCCGGCTGCGGGCAGCACCTGGGAGTTCGACCAGAACGGCCAGTTCCTGCGCGGCGTGCTGAGCCAGCGTATCGGCGATGCCTACGCCAACCCCTTCGGTCGCGGCGGCATTCCGCTCGAACTGCTGCGTTTCGAGCGTGAGACCCGCGCCATGACCGAAGACGTCTCGGTCGATGTCGACTGGGAAATCACCGATCGTCTGCGCGTCAACTTCGAAGCCCAGCACATCGCGTCCGAGCTTGAGCAGGACTCGATCATCGCCAACATGGCGACCTGGGCGAACATCGACCTCGATGTCAGCGGCAAGGTGCCGCAGGTGCAGTTCCTCGCCCCTCCGGGCGCTCCGGCTGATTACTTCACGAGCGGCCGCAACACCTATTACTGGTTCCTGCTCGACTCCATCGCCCGCAACGAAGGCGATCTCGACACGCTGCGCTTCGATGCCGAATATGACATTTCGGACGAAGGCTTCTTCAAGAAGGCCCGCTTCGGTGCGCGCTGGTCGGAGCGTGGGCAGACCACCCGCGACACCAACTTCAGCACCTGGGGCAACCTGTCGGCGCCGTGGGCGGGCCGCGCCGGCTGCGCGCCGTGGAATGCCGGGCCGGGCTGCGCTGCGACCGGCGGGTTCCAGCCGGGCCGCTTCTTCACCGGCCTTCCCGGCCAGGAATTCGCGATTGGGGGCGGTGCCTTCGTCGATGATTTCCCGACCTTCTCGAACCTGCGCTCGCCCTTCGACAACGGCTTCCAGCGCGGCAATGCGCCCTCGCCGCTGCCGGGCGGGGCCCATTTCTTCGGGGGCGACAGCTTCCTGCAGGAATATCTCAACGGCACCTCGGCCGATCAGGCGCGCCAGATCAACATCTTCTCGCAGACGCCCAACCCGTTCTTCGGGGTCAATGGCCGCAGCTTCACCAACTCGGTGACCGGCCAGGTCACGCCTTGCAGCCCGTTCTGCGAGAACGAGATCAGCGACGTTTCGGAAACCACCAAGGCGGCCTATGCACGGATCGACTATGGTTCGGACTTCGACAATGGCTGGAAGCTGTCGGGCAATGTCGGCCTGCGCTATGTCGAGACCGAAGTGGTGGCGGCCGGCCTGATCGGCTTCCCCAACCCGTTCTTCTTCGATGATCCGACCTCGGGCGGGAACGGCGATGGCATTGCTCAGCTGTCCGAAGTGACCGCCGCGTGCGGCCGCGCCCAGCAGCTGCCCGCCGATCAGCGTCCCGCGTTCTGCGGCCTCTCGAACGCGCGTCTTGCCGAATTCGCCGCGGCCCATACCGGGGAAATCGTGCTGGATGACCGCGCGGTGACCTTTGAAAACTGGCTGCCGAGCTTCAACGTGCTGCTCGACACCGGCGGCGGGCTGCTGTTCCGCGGCGCGGTTTCGAAGGGCATTTCGCGCCCCGATCTGGCCGCCTTCCGGTCAGGCGGCGGGATTGGCGACAACACCGGCGATCTGCGGTCCGAAGGCACGCTCGAAACTGGCCCGCTGTTCCAGCTCGCCACCGGCAACCGCAACCTGCGCCCGATTGAAAGCTGGAACTACGACATCTCGGTCGAATGGTATTTCGACCGCGTCGGATCGATCACGGTCAACGGGTTCATCAAGGACATCAAGGGGATCGTGAACAGCGGGGTTGACCTCGTCAACTTCGTCAGCCCCAGCGGGGTCGATCTCGATGTCGAGGTCAACGGGCCTGACAACCGCCAGAACGGGACGCTCAAGGGGCTTGAAGTCGCCTATCAGCAGACCTTCGACTTCCTGCCGGGCTTCCTCAGCGGTCTGGGTACGCAGCTGACCTACACCTATGTCGATGGCGGTGCGTTCCGGAACACCAACCTCGCCAATAACCAGAGCGACTTTGCGCCGTTCCAGCCGCTGGCGGGTATCTCCAAGACCACGATCAACGCGGTGCTGTTCTACGAGAAGGACTGGCTGTCGGCCCGCGCGGCCTACAACTGGCGCTCGGACTTCCTGATCACGCCGCGCGATGACATCTTCCCGTTCTCGCCGATCTGGGGCGAGGCGACCGGGCAGCTGGATGCGTCGATCTTCGTGACGGTGATGGACGGGGTGAAGCTGGGTGTGCAGGGCGTGAACCTGCTCGACGAAGTGTTCACCACCAGCCAGGTCATCGACTTCGACGGCACCCGGGTGCAGCGTTCGGCGTTCCGCAACGACCGCCGCTTCACCTTCCTTGCCCGCTTCGACTTCTGATCGGGACAGGCACAATGACAGTTGCAGGGTCGCGATCAGCGGGGGTGCTGACTGCGGCCCTGCTGCTTTTGGGGGCCGCCGAGCCCCCGGCGCCGCAGCCGCTTGCCCCGCTCGAAGGGGCAGGCTGGCAGCTGGTTTGGGCCGACGAGTTCGAGGGCGATGCGCTTGACCGAACCAAGTGGACGCCCGAGCAATCGTGCTGGGGCGGGGGCAATAATGAGCGCCAGTGCTACACCGACCGGCCCGAGAATATCGCGGTCGAAGGCGGGATGCTGCTCCTGAAGGCGCGCAAGGAACGCTTTGCCGGGCCTGCACGCCCGCCCGAAATTGCAGAATACGACAACCCGACCCAGGTTCAGTCCCACACCTCGGGCAAGGTGCGCACCATCGGCCTTCACGCCTGGCGTTATGGCCGGATCGAGGCGCGCGCCAAGGTGCCGGCCGGGCAGGGCGCGTGGCCTGCGATCTGGATGATGCCGCAGGATGCGGTCTATGGTGCCTGGCCGCGATCGGGCGAAATCGACATCCTCGAAGCGGTCAATATCGGCGCCAAGTGCAAGCAATGCGAGGGCGGGCGGGGCGAGAACCGCACCATCAGCGCGCTGCACTTCGGCAATTATCCGCCGGAAAACCGCTTCGTCGACCATCGCAACGCCCTTCCGAGCCTCGCGCTGCCCTCGGACGATTTCCATGTCTATGCGGTGGAATGGGGTGAGGGGTTGATCCGCTTTCTGGTGGACGACCGCGTGCACCTCACTGTCACCGCCGATCAGTGGCATTCCGGCTCGCCGCGGGCCAAGGGGCGGCCCGCAGCGCCGTTCGATCAGCCCTTCTATGTCATGGCCAATCTTGCCGTCGGCGGCAGGCTGTCGGAAGAAAACAACGCCAAGGGGGTTGCAGAGGGCACATTTCCCGCGCAATTCGCCATCGATTGGATCAGGGTCTATCAATGCGCGAGCGATCCCACGACGGGGCGTGCGTGCATCCGGTGAGCCGGGTGGCATAGACGCAGGCAGGGCGGGAAGCGGGTTACCATGGCGCGGGTGCGCAAGACTGTCACGATCAGGGACGTGGCCGAAGCGGCAGGGGTCTCGCTCCAGACGGTAAGCCGTGTGGTTAATGACGGCCCCAACGTGCGCCCGCAATTGCGCGAAAAGGTGCAGGCGGCGATCGACCGGCTGGGCTATGTCCCGAGCCTTGCAGCCCAGCGCATGAGCGGCTCGCGCTCCTACATCATTCTCGCCATCAACGACCGCGAACGCACGCTTGCCGACTGGCGCGAGCGGCAGGGGACGGACTGGGTCGACCAGATGCTTCTCGGCGGCATCCTCACCTGTTCTCAGCACGGCTACCGGATGATGGTGGAGCTGGTCGATACCCATTCCGACCATGTCGAGCGCGAGCTGGGCGCGGCGCTTTCCGCGCTTCAGCCCGATGGCGTGATCCTGACCCCGCCGCACTCGGAAAACCGCCTGATTACCGAACTGCTGGCGGAGCGGCGCATCCCCTTTGCGCGGATCGGTTCGGATGCACCGGGGCCGGGCATTGCCCTGACGATGGGCGACGAGGGTGCGGCCTATCTTGCCACAAAGCGCCTTGCCGAACTCGGCCACCGCACCATCGCGATGATCGCAGGGCCGGCGCAATACAGCCTTTCGGGCTGGCGCATCACCGGCTGGCGCCGTGCGCTGGCCGAGCTCGGCCTGCCCGAAGCGGGCCTGCTGGAAGCGGGTGATTTCGGCTTTGACAGCGGCGCCCGCGCGGCGCGCGCGCTGCTCGATCGCAACCCCGATCTGACCGCGATCATCGCCTCATCCGATCAGATGGCGCTCGCCGCGCTCGAAGTGGCGCGCGAGCGTGGGCTCAGCGTCCCGGAGGATCTCTCCCTGATTTCCTTCGACAACACCCCGATTGTGCGCTTCTCCCAGCCGCCGCTGACCGCGATCGACCAGCCGATTGCCGAGACGGTCAGCCGCGCGGTCGAACACCTGATCGCCCGCACGCCCGAGGCCCAGCAGCAAGGCGTGATCGAGGTTGCTGCCGGGCTGGTCGAACGTGCCTCTACCGCGCCTGCACCCGTGATGGCCTCGACCCGTTCCGGGGCGGCGGGGCGGGTTTGACCGACCCCGGCCTAGCAGCGCCACCGAAGCCGCTGCCGCGCCGCCAGCCGGGCTGGTTTCTCGCCCTGTTTGCGCTCGCATCGGCCGGAGGCGCGGTTGCCTATGTGCCGTTGCTGACCGTGCTGCTGCCGCAGGCGATCGCCGATTTGCAGGGCGGGGAGGATGTCGCGGCGCTGGCGCGCGTGACCTTCCTTGGTGCCGCGATGGCAAGCCTTGCCAATCTGGGCGTCGGCATTCTCAGCGACCGCAGCCGCACGCGGCGCCCCTGGATCATCGCCGGTCTGATCGGATCAAGCGCCTTGCTGCTGCTGATCGGCGAGGCGCGGTCGGTGCATCAGATCGTGATGCTGGTGATGGGCTGGCAGATCGCCTTGAACCTGATGCTCAGCCCGCTGATGGCGTGGGCGGGGGACTGTTTTCCCGATGAGCAGAAGGGCGTGCTGGGCGGAGCGCTGGCGCTATCACCGGCCCTGGGAGCGCTGGCGGGATCGCTGGTGACGTGGGGAGGTTGGATCGATCCTGACGCACGGCTCGGGCTGGTTGCGGTGCTGGTGGGTGTGCTGGTGCTGCCTGCGGTCGTTCTGGGCAAGGGCCGGGTGCAGCCTGCTCTGGTCGCGCCGGTGCTGCCCGCTCAGCGCGCTGCCCCCGCTGATGGCGAGCAGGTGGTGCTCAAGATGTGGGCGGCCCGGCTGCTGGTGCAGGTGGCGGAAGGCGGGATGTTTGCCTTTCTGCTCTACTGGCTGCGCTCGCTTGCGCCGGATTACCCCGAAAATGGCGCGGCCAATATCTTCAGCGCGGTGCTGGTCTGTGCGGTGCCGGTTTCGCTCGTGGCGGGGCGCTGGTCGGATCGGCATGGCCGCCCGATCTTTCCGCTGGTGTGCGCTGCGGTGCTGTGTGCCGGCGGGATGCTGGTGATGGCCGCTGCGCCGAGCCTGCCCTGGGCGATTGCAGGCTATGTGCTGTTCGGTCTGGCGGCGGCGGTGTTTCTGGCGCTCCACGCCAGTCAGACCTTGCGCGTCTTGCCGATGCCGCAGCACCGGGGCCGCGATCTTGGGGTTTTCAACCTCACCAACACCGTGCCGGGCATGGTGATGCCATGGCTGACAGTGCTGCTTGTGCCGAGCTTCGGCTATGAGGCGCTGTTCGTGCTGTTCGCCGCGCTCTCGCTGCTGAGCGCGGTGCTGCTGGCAAGCTTTCTGCGCCCGCGCGGGACTCTGAGCGCTTGACCCTTGCCAAAGCCGGAGCAGGGCGGCATAGTTTGATAACGTTCTCAATAATACAGCGGTCTTGGGAGGGACTGTCCTCATGGCACGAAACAGGCTTGCGCAGCTCGCGCTGACGGCGGCGCTCGGGGCATTGGTCACGGGGTGCGCGGCGACAGGCGATGTCCAGTCGGCCAGCGCGCCTATGGCTGCAGCTGCGGTGGATAACAGCCCCGAAGCGCTGCTCGCGCGCATGAGCCTCGAACGCAAGGTCGCGCAGATCATCCAGCCCGACATCGGCTCGATCACGCCTGCGGACGTGCGCAAATACCGCTTCGGCACGATCCTCAATGGCGGCAATTCCGGCCCCTTCGGCGATGACAAGGCACCCGCTGCCGACTGGCTGAAGCTCGCCGACGCCTTCTGGGAGGCCTCCACTGCACCGCTGCCCAAGGGCGAACCGGCGATCCCGGCGATCTGGGCGACCGATGCTGTCCACGGCCACGCCAATGTCGTGGGCGCCACGATCTTCCCGCACAACATCGCGCTGGGGGCCGCAGGGGATGAAGACCTGATGCGCCGCATTGGCGCTGCGACCGCGGTTGAAATCGAGGTGACCGGCATTGATTGGACCTTCGCCCCCACCGTCGCGGTTGCCCGCGATGACCGCTGGGGCCGCACCTACGAAAGCTATTCGGAAGACCCCGCGCTGGTGACCCGTCTGGGCGCGGCGATGATCGAAGGTCTGCAGGGCATTCCCGGAACCCCGGGCTTTCTCGGCCCCGGCAAGGTCGCCGCGACCGCCAAGCACTATTTCGGCGATGGCGGCACCGCGCAAGGCGTCGATCAGGGTGATGTGAATGGTGACCTGGCGGCGCTGATGGCGATCCACGCGGCACCCTATCCCGCTGCCATCGAAAGGCGCGTCGCCAGCGTCATGGCGAGCTTCAATTCGATCAACGGCACCAAGATGCACGGCAACACCGCGCTCTTGACCGGGGAATTGCGCGGGCGTCTGGGCTTCGAGGGCGTCGTTGTCGGCGACTGGAACGGCCACGGCCAGATCAAGGGCTGCACCAACGGCAATTGCCCGCAGGCGCTGCTCGCCGGGCTCGACGTCTACATGGTGCCTGAGGACTGGAAGGCGCTTCACGCCAGCCTCGTCAAGCAGGTCAAGAAGGGCACGATCCCGATGGCCCGGCTGGACGAAGCGGTGCTGCGGGTGCTGCGGATGAAGCAGGCGCTGGGCATCCTTGATGGCGAGGTGAAGCCCTCGGCTCGGATGCTGGGCGGCAAGTGGGACAAGCTCGGCTCCCCCGAACACCGCGCCATCGCGCGCGAGGCGGTGGCCAAGTCGCAAGTCTTGCTGAAGAACGCCGGCATCCTGCCGCTGCGGCCCGGCGCGCGGATTGAAGTGGCGGGCAGCGCCGCCGACAACGTGCCCCAGCAGGCCGGAGGCTGGTCGGTGACGTGGCAGGGCGGCGGTGACCTTACCGCAGCCGACTTCCCCGGCGCGACCTCGATCTGGGCCGGGATCGCCGAGGCGGCGCGTGCCAGCGGCGGCGAGGCGCGCCTCGCGCCCAAGGGTGACCCGGCCAGCAAGCCCGATGTCGCCATCGTCGTTTTCGGCGAGGAGCCCTATGCCGAATTCGTCGGCGACCGGAAGGATCTGGCCTTCCGCGACGAGGAAGGGCTGGCCTTGCTCAAGGCCTACAAGGCGCGCGGCATCCCCACGGTTGCCGTGTTCCTCTCGGGCCGTCCCTTGTGGGTCAACCGCGAGTTGAACTCTGCCGATGCTTTCGTCGCCGCATGGCTGCCGGGGAGCGAAGGCGCGGGCGTGGCCGACGTGCTGTTCGGCAAGGTTCAGCCAACCGGGAAGCTGTCGTTCAGCTGGCCCAGGACCTGCGAGGGCGCGCCGCTCAACAGCCCCGAAGGCGCGCTGTTCCCGGTCGGTTATGGTCTTGGCTTTGCCGCCCCGCGCATGGTTCCCGTGCCGCTCGACGAGAGCTGCGCAGCGCTGGCGGCCGATGCTGGGGCGTCGTGGTTTGCCAATGGCAAGCTGGGCGCGCAGGTGCAGGCAGTGGCCGACAATGCGCTGCTCCCCGATCTGCGCGGCACCGGCAACGGCATCACCGCGACCGGGATCGATCGCCGAGCGCAGGAAGACGCCCGCAAGATCGTGTTCGCGCCCGGTGCGAAGATCACGCTGACCGGCCCGGAGAGCGGCGCGGCATGGCGCATCGCATACCAGGTCACAGCGCGGCCGGGTGCGCCTGTCACGGTCACCGCCGGTGGCAAGACGCATGACATCACGCAGGGAATGTCGGTTGCCGAGGGCAAGGGCTGGCGTGAAATGGTGCTGACCCCGGCGTGCCTCGGCACCACCGGGAGCAAGCTGACCTTCGCCTCCAAGGGTGCCTTCACGCTCCAGATCAGCGCCATCACCCGCGATGAGGCGGCGGCGAGCGCGGAGTGTTCGTTCTAGGCGCGCACCAGTCCCGCAAGCGCGGCGCTGCTGCGTCCCGGGAACAGGCGGGCCATCGCCAGCTTGGGGTCGAACCGCAAATGCTCGGCCACCGCGCCCGCCAGCACGCTTTCGAGCGCAATGGTGGGGGCAAGGTCGCGGTTTTCGTAAAGCTGGCCGTCGGCAAGGCCGGGCCAGTCGGCAACCACCCGCCCGCCGCGCACCGTGCCGCCCATCAGCAGCGCTGCGCCCGCAGTGCCGTGGTCGGTGCCGCCCGTGCCGTTGAGCCTTGCGGTGCGGCCGAATTCGGTTGCGACAACCACCAGCGTGTCGGCCCAGCTTGCGCCCATGCCCGCCTTGTAGCCCGCAAGCAGCGCATCGAGCTGGCGGGCCGAGCGCGCAAAGGCACCGCGCTGGTTGGCGTGGGTATCCCATCCGCCCAGCTCGATCATCCCGATCCGCGCGCCGCCTTCGCCGCGCATCAGCGAAGCAGCCAATTCACCCGCGGCCCGCGCATCGCGCAGATTGCGGGGGCCATCATCGCCCGCCATCGCCTTGGTCTCGAGCGCGCGCGACCATAGCGGCCCAAGCTCGCTGTCGGCGGCGTAGAGCTGGCTGACCCGTGCCATCAGATCCTCGCTCGCATCGGGCAGGGCCGAGGGTGCGTAGTTCGACACAGGCGCACTACCCCGCAAGGCGAGCGGCACCGCCTGCGCAATCGCCAGCGCGCGCAAGGGGGTGGGCGCGGTCTCGTTCATCAGCCCGGCCAGCCGGTTGAGCCAGCCGTCCTTGGCCGCATAGGGCGCCGTGCCGCCGCTCTCCAGCAGGTTCTGGCCGTCAAAATGCGAGCGCTCGCGATAGGCGGTCGCGGCGGCGTGGACGAACAGCGCCTCGCCCGCCAGCGCCGATTTGCCGACTTCGGCAAGCGCCGGGTGGACGGCGAAGAACCCGTCGATCCGGGGCGCATCGGCGTAATCGGGCAGGGTGGCCCCGCGCAGCGCCTCGAAACCGGGATCGCCGACGGGTGCGAGCATTGCCATCCCGTCAGCCGCGCCGCGCAGCAGCACGAACATCACATTGCGGCGGCCCGTCCCTTGCGCAAAGGCAATACGCGGAAAGGCGAGGCTGCCAGCGCCGAGCAACAGCGACCCGGCGAGCAGCGAGCGGCGATCAAAAGCGGTCGTCATCGGGCTTATCTCCGCATCATTTCAGGCGAGACCAGCAGCAGCGCGAGCGCCTGACGGCCGCTCTCGGCGCGCTTCAGCTGGGTCAGGGTGGGCTCGCTCAGCGCGCCCGGAAAGGCTGCCTCGGCGCGGGCAATGACATTCTCGGTAGCCGCCCCGCGCGCGATGCGTTCGGCGAATTCGACCCGCCGGATAAGCGCATCCGGCCCGGCCCAGCTGGCGGCGATGTCGTCATATCCCGCAGGCGAATTCGCGCGCCACGGCGCTTGGCCAAGCTGTGTGAGCGCGCCGACGATTTGCGGGGTGCCAAACGTCTGCAGACCGGTCAGCCGCAGCGTGGCGACCAGCCATTCGAACGGAGTGCGGAACTTCACCGGGGCGGGCGTCCAGGCCTCTGGTGCTTCGATCAGGGTGCGCGTGAGGCTGGCAAGATCGCCATCGCTCTTGCGGAAGTCGGCCTCCAGCCGCGCAACCAGCGCGGGTGGCGGTGTGTCTCCGGCGAAGTGGCGGGCGAACTTGGTCGCGATGTGGCGCGCGGTTGCGGGGTGGCGGGCGAGATCATCTAGGATCGCCAGCGCCTGTTCGGCCCCTCCCGCGGGATAGGAACGCCCGAGCACCTGCCGCGCGCCCGGCTCATGCACCAGCGCGATGAACGCCGCGCCGCTGTCCTGCCCCTCGGCAAAGCGGCCCGCGCGGCCGAGGCCGGGCACCGTCCAGCCGGTCAGCGCGCGGGCAAGCTCGGTCACGTCGGCCTGCGAATAGCCGCCATCGACGCCCAGCGTGTGCAGCTCCAGCACTTCGCGCGCGAGGTTCTCGTTGAGACCGCGCCGGCGCTGCGGCGCATCGGCCCCGCGCCGCCCGCGGCGCTGGCTGAAGGGCGCGTTTGGCCCGATCGACTGGAACTGATCGAGATAGATCAGCATCGCCGGATGCAGCACGGCCGCCTTGAGCATATCGGCAAACCGCCCCAGAATATGCGGGCGGATCGCGGTAAATTCGTGCGGGCCGACTTCGAATTGTGTCCCCGGCTTGCCGACCGACACGCTGAAATGGTTCGACCAGAAATGCACCAGTCGCTCGGCCATCGGCGTGGGACTGGCGACCGCGAGGTTGACGCGCGCCGCGATGTCTTCGGCCAGCACGCGGCGCGCTTCGACCAGCTTGTCGCGATATTCAGGCGGCAGGCCCGCCAGCGCAGCGTCGCGGGCGTCCTGGCGGGTCATGGCTTCGGCCGCCATGCCCTCGGCCATCATCGCCGGTGCGGCCGCGCCTTCGTTGGCAGCGGCAACGGCGCGGGAATCCTGCCGGAAGCGGCGCAGCAGTTCGAGGATCTCGGAGGTCTTGGGCCGCGTGTCGATCCGTCCGGCTATCGCGGCAGGGGCCGGATCGAAGGCGTCGAACTGGCGCAGCAATGCGCGGCGCGGATCGGCGGCGGCGTCCGTCGGCGCGGTGGCGGCGCTATAGCCATAGCCGAAGCGGTTGATCGCAATGCTGGCCGGGCTCATCGCGCAGGCCTGTGGGTGAGTGTCAGCAGCATGGCATCGCCCTTGTCATTGGCAGAGTGTTAGCTTTGCGTTCCTGTCGCACGGCATAAAGCCGCGCTTTGCCTGATCAACGCATGAACACCGGCAATCCTTCGCGGCGAGCGGCGAAAATCTCACGGCATGACGATGTCGAACCCGTGCGGCATCGGGTCGAGGTTGTCGAGCAGGGCTTGCAGCATCGCCCGGTCGCCCTCGATGGTGACGCCCTCCATCCCGGCGACCGCGCTGACCGGCACGCGGACGAAAAGCAAGGCGAGCAGCGCGCGGCGGGGGCCGCGGATCGTGACGGCGGGGTTGGCGGGCAGCGCGCCCACCCGTCCGATCATCGCCTGCTGGCCCACTTCGAGCGCCGCCTGTTCCTTGCGGTCGGTAAGGTCGATCGCAATCGTGATCCCGCGCGGGCCGGGCCGTTCGGGCGCGAACAGGGTGGCGGCGCTATCGAGCAGTTCCTGCGTCGAGATCGCGGCGACCATGTCGTTGCTCTGCGCTGCATTGCTCTCGGGCCGCCCGCGCCTCAAGTCGCTCGCGGCGGAGAGGAACTGGTTGCGCCAGATCGCGCTCTGCGCCTGGAAGCCCTGTTGTTCGTAACTGGCCGCCAGCATCGCCTTGGCCCGCGCATTGTCGGGCTGGGCAAAGACGAGGCTCTGGAGCAGGTCGGAGGCCCAGCGATAATCGCCGCCCGCCATCGCGTTTTCGGCCAGCGCAAGCGTGCGATCCGCACCGCCCAGCGCCTCAACGAGCTTCTTGGCGCGCTCGATGGGCGGGTGGGGGTGGAGATTGGCGGGGACGGCATCGTACCAGCCGAGATAGAACTGGTAGATCGCCTTGGCGTTGTGACTGACCGTGCCGTAATAGCCGCGCGTCGACCATTCGCCTGCCAGCCCCGGCGGGATCGCGGCGTCGAGCGCCTCGGCGATCTCGTCCATCGTCTCGCCCCGGTTCATCCGGCGCACGGTCTGGTCGTGCAGCCAGCGGTAATTGTCGCGCTGCGCGGTAAGCCACGCCGTCCCCGCCGCGCGCCCGAAGATCGGCCAGCAGTGGCTTGAAATCACGGCGTCGGACTGCGGCGCATAACGGGTCGCGGCTTCATCGAGATAATGCGCCCAGGCCCGCGCATCGCGCACCTTCGCCCCGCGCGGGGTGAGGATGTTGTGCATCGAGCAGGTGGCGATTTCGGCGGCGAGGAAGATCTTGGCGGGCGCGATGAAGACGTTGAACTCCGCCGGTGCCTCGGTGCCCGAGACGATCTGGAACTCAAGGTTCACGCCGTCCACCACGCGCGTCTCGCCGGTTCTGGCGACGGTGTCGGTCGGCGGAATGAGGCTGAGCGTGCCTGCCGAAAGCCCCATGCCGATGCCGCTGCCCATCTGCCCGGTCGCGCCCGGCACCAGCCCGACACCGAACTGATAGGCCGCGCGCCGCGACATCGCGCCGCCGGCCATGACGTTTTCAGATGTGGCCTCCTCCATGAACCCTTCAGGTGCGATCACCGGCACGCGGCCTGCGGCAACAGCGGCGGGATCGACCACCCCGCGCGCGCCGCCGAAATGATCGCCGTGGCTGTGCGAATAGATCAGCGCGCTGACCGGGCGCTGGCCCAGCGTCGCATTGACCAGTTCGAGCGCAGCCTGCCCCGCTTCGACGCTGGTAAGCGGGTCGATCAGGATCCAGCCGGTCTCGCCCCGGATCACGGTCATGTTCGACACGTCGAACCCGCGCACCTGCCACACGCCGGGCGCGACTTCGAACAGGCCGTGATGCTTGAGATGCGTCATGTGCCGCCACAGCGCCGGGTGGACGGTATCGGGGGCGGGGCCGGTGACGAATGCGTAGGCATCGAGGTTCCAGACCGGCTTGCCAGCCGCGTTCACGATCAGCCGATCCTTGCGGGTGGCCAGAAAGCCGCGGGTCGAATCCGTGCTGTCGCGCGTGCCTTCGGGCGGGAGCGTTGCGCCGGCAGCGGCTTGTGCCGCTCGGGTTGCCTCGCTTGCCGTTGCGCTCGCAGCAGAGCCCGCATCCTGCGCCAGCGCACCGGTGGTGATCGCGGCGAGCGCCAGCGCAGCCCCTGCGCGCCATTGTGCCAAAGTCATGCTGAAATCCCCTCTTCTCCCGAGCTGTGTGATGCCTCGGCATTGGGGCGCTGGCAAGTCCGGGGGGGAGAGCGGCTCTGGCCCAATCCTCATACATTCAAATTCTAGAACGTTTGCGAAGAAAGATTGAAATTTTTTGATTTCACGGGCGCGGCTAACGCTCCTGCACACTCTCCCATCCCAGCAAAGGATAAGGCCGATGGACCACAGTCGTCCCATGCAAGGTCGTGCACCTGCCGCCTCTGCCAGCAGCGTTGCGCCGCCGTTCCGCGACCCGGTCAGCGCCGCGCGCCTGGCGGTGGTGACCTCGCGCTTGCGCCTTGCCGAGCCGGGTGACGCGGCCCCCGAGGCATGGCGCGTGGAGCGTGATGCGCTGCTTGCCTTTGCCGGGGTCGATGCGGAATTCGTCAGCCCCGCGCCTGCCCGCCGCCTGCCGCGCATGGGGGACTGGGCGCGCGGGGCGGCGGCGCCCGCACCGGTTTTCGCCCCATGGCTCGGCTGGAGCCCGGCCGCGTTCCAGCACGGCGGCGCGCCGGGCCTGCCTGCCGCGGATTTTGTCGCAGGCTACCTGATCGAACACGCGCGCGGCGCGGCGCCGGGGCAGGGCGGGACAGATATTGTGCTGCTCTCGCCGCATCCGGCGACCTGCACCAGCGACGATGTCGCGATCCCGCCGCTGCCGCGCGCCGGAGTGCTGCGCGCCATGATCCGTGCCGCCGCAGCCGAGGGGCGCGAGCGGCTGGCGATCATCGTTCACCAACGCCAGCGCAATGCGCTCGCCCGCCAGATGCTCGCCGCCGGAAAGGCGCTGATGCAGGACGGGCCGGAGCTCGACATCCTCACCATCGAGGATGCGCTGCCGGTGTTGATGCAGAGCGGGCGTGCGTGGGATGCGATCATCGCCATGCCCGATCTGCGCAGCATCGTGTTTGCGCTGCTGGGTCTGGGCGCGGGCGTGCATGGCGCCTGGCCGCTGCTGTGGTTTGCCGGAGCCCGGCATGGCACGCACCCGCCCCGGTTGACGCTGGTGACCAGTGAAGTCGCGGGCGAGGGCGTGGCCCGCCTGACGCTTGATGCCCCCGCGCTGGTGCATGGCCTCGCGCTCACCCTGCATGAGGCCGGAGCCCATCGTGCTGCCGGCCGGTTGCACGAGGCCTGGAGCCGCCTGCGCGACAGCGGCGTTTCCACCACCACGCGGGGCCAAGATGCCCCCTATGGGCGCACGCTGCCTGACGCCGAATTCCTTGCCTTGCTCCGCCGCGAGCCGCCTGTGAGCCAGCGTCCCCAAACCCCCTGGCGCGCGCTGAAATGTGATAAAGTTACGCTCGCCGGGAGCCAATCCACCGGTCTGCGCGTTGTCGCGTCAAACCCGCAAATCCCCTCCCCGAAGAAAGGTCGCTGATATGCCGAGCCGCAAGATTGTCGCCAATGAGCTGGCCCACGTCCTCCGGCAGATCTCGCACCCTGACCGCATCCGCCTGCTGCTGAAGTTGCAGGCGGGCGATCAGACGGTGAACGAGCTGGGCGACATCCTCGAAATCACCCCGACCCGCGTCTCGCAGCACCTTGGCGTGCTGCGCGCGATTGCCCTGGTCGAGACCGAGACGCGCGGACAGCAGCGGGTCTACCGCCTCGCGCAGCCGGAACTGGCGGCCTGGCTGATCGAGGGGATCGACTTCGTCGCGCACCGCTTCAGCCGCGCCAGCACCAGCGATATCGAGCAGGCCAAGCGTCTGTGGCAGGCCGAGGCGATCGAAACCGTGATCTGATGCTTGGCCCGCTCGCTGCCGGGAGGGATCAGGCGGCGGGGCGGATCATCAGGCCGGGGATCTCGGTTTTTTCCTCCGAACGGCGGCCATAGCGTTCGACCAGCTCGCTCCATTCGACCACCAGCGTGCCGCCGGTCGACTGGTGCAGCTTCTCCCACGAGGACAGCATCTCAAGGCAGGCGTGGTCGATATAGTCGAGCTTCTCGACGTGGATGTGCACCTCCGACCCGAACGGCGAGGACTCCAGCGCCTGACCGAGCTGCGGGATCGAGAAGAAGGTCGCTGAACCCGTCATCCACAGATCGACGCGGTTGGTCGCCGTGTCATGCTCGCGCCGGATCTCGAGGTGCGAGAAGGTGTAGACCAGCTTGGCAGTCGCCAGCACGAAGCCGAGGATCACGCCGGTCAAGAGGTCGATCGCGACAACGCCGATCAGCGTTGCAAAGTAGATCGCCAGCTCCTGCTTGCCGAATTCGGCGATCTTGCGGATCTGCGCGACGTTGACCAGCTTGTAGCCGGTGTAGACGAGGATCGCGGCCAGAACCGAGGTCGGGATTTCGTTGAGGATGAAGGGGAAGGCGACCACCGCCAGCAGCAGCCAGCCGCCATGCATGATCGCCGAGATGCGGGTCGTCGCACCCGCCTCGACATTGGCGGCCGAGCGCACGATCACCCCGGTCATCGGCAGCGCACCGAGCGCGCCGCAGATCATGTTGCCGATCCCCTGCGCGCGCAGTTCCTTGTCGTAATCGGTGCGGCTGCCCGTGTGCATCTTGTCGACCGCGGTCGCGCACAGCAGCGTTTCGGCGCTGGCGACGAAGGCGAAGACGAGGCCAAGGGTCAGGATGTCGGGATTGGCAAAGCCCGCCAGCGCCTCGCTGGTGGGGATGTTGAGACCGCTCGCCAGCGTGGCGGGCAGGTTCACCAGCGTGATCGGCAGCGAAAAGGCAATGGCAAAGGCCGTGCCGACGATCACCCCGAGCAGCGGCCCGGGGATCAGCGCGAGACGCTTGGGCTTGAACTGGTTCCACAGGACGATCGTGGCAATGGTCACGATCCCCGCCATCGCGGCAAGGTGATGCACCGAACCGTCGGCGGGGAAGACCTTGATGATCGCCTCAGGAATGGCCGCGATATTGAGCAGCCCGTTGGCGCGCGGCGCATCGTCGAGCATCACGTGAAGCTGCGAGGCGAAGATCAGCACACCGATCCCGGCCAGCATCCCGTGGATCACCGAGGGCGAAATCGCTCGGAACCACTGGCCAAGCTTCAGCACCCCCGCAAGCAGCTGCAAGCCGCCCGCGATCAAGCCGACCACGCCGAGCATGATGAGGCCGTGTTCCTGCACCAGCTGATAGACCAGCACCGCCATCCCCGCCGCTGGGCCGCTGACCTGCAAAGGCGACCCTGCCAGCGAGCCGACCACCAGCCCGCCCACGATCCCGGTGATCAGGCCCAGCGCAGGCGGCGCGCCCGAGGCAATCGCGATCCCCATGCACAGCGGCAGGGCGACAAGAAACACCACGATCGAGGCGAGAAAATCGCGGCCGATGACAGCGGATGAGAGGGGACTTGTGGCTTGAGCTTGCATGGCGGGGTGCCTTTGCACTGGATATCAGGGAGAGGGACGGGGCGGGCGGTCAGCAGGCGTGCTGACCGAGCATCGCGCCGGCGATCTCGGAGGCATAGCGCTCCTCGACCGAGACTCACTGGTGGCTCGCCTCGTCATAGGCGCTGACTTCGCCGGTCTTGATGTCATAGACCCAGCCGTGCAGCTTCACCGACCCTTGCGCCAGCGCGACCGCGACGGTGGGGTGGGTCTTGAGGTGCTGCAATTGCAGGATGACGTTCTGTTCGAGCAGCATCCGCATCTTCGCCTCGGGATCGAGCCCTGCGCCCAGCGCTTCGGTGATGTCGACCGCGCCCTGCGAATAGCCAAGCCACTCGCGCACATGGGGGAGCGCCGTCAGGCCGGCGCGGTTCATCGCCCCCTTCATCGCCCCGCATTCGGTATGCCCGCAGATCACGATATGCGGGATCTTGAGCGCGCCGATCGCGAATTCGATCGAGGCGGTCATGCCGCCGGTCTGGTTGGTGTGCGGCGGCACGATGTTGCCCGCATTGCGGCAGATGAACAGCTCGCCCGGGTCGGTCTGGGTCAGCATCGCGGTTTCGATGCGGCTGTCCGAGCAGGTGATGAACAGCGCTTCCGGGCTCTGGCCGGTGGAAAGGCGTTCGAACAGCTCTGCCTTTTCCGGGAAGACCTCGCGCTGGAACTTGACCACGCCTTGGGCGAAATGGGGCATTCAATCGATCCTTTCAGTGGGATGAGCGGGGGCCGCCTGCACCCCACAGGGCGCGGGCGGCATCAATGTGATCGGCATCCTCCAGCCGCGAGCGGATATCGACGAAAGGGAGCGCGTCGAGAATCCAGTCGGCAAGATAGGGATGCGCCAGGCGGTAGAAGTGGTTGCGCCCGTCGCGGCGCTCCTCAACCAGCCGGTGGGCGCGCATCAGCGCAAGGTGCTGCGAGACGCGGGTGGAGGGCAGGTCAAGCGCGGTGGCAAGCGAGGTGACATCGCGCTCGCCATGGCGCAGTTCCTCGATCATCCGCAGACGATCAGCATGGGCCAGCAGCTTCAACAGGTCTGCAAGCTCGCGCGATACGATCAGGCGACTCGGCATTTCCCTCCCGTGAAACCTGCAAAATTGTGCAGATTTGCACCTTTGAAGCTATGGAGGTTTCCCTATCGCGTCAAGCCATTGTGTTGAAGCGATCTGTCCAGTCAGGCTGACGGGCCGATGCGGCATGGGAGAACAATTTTGCCGCCTCCTCTCAATCTGAACGGATGACAGCTTGCGTAATGTGTGGTGTCAGGGGCGCGCAAAGACCCCCGTAATCAGGAATGGGACATATGAATTTCGAGCTTTCCCACGAACACGCGATGCTCAAGGATCTGGTCGGCAAGTTCGTCCGCGACGAGCTCTTGCCACTCGAAGCGACAGTGATCGCCCGCGAGAATGTGGGGCAGGGCACCTATCTCACCCCCGAAGAGACGGCCAAGGTCGATGCCGTGAGCCGCGATTTGGGCCTGTGGGGCTTGGACGCGCCCGAGGAAGTGGGCGGGATGAACCTGCCGATGGTGGCGATGGTCGGGGTTTCCGAGGAACTCGGCAAGACCGTGGTGCCCTATTACCTGCCGCCCGATTCGCCCAACCTCAGGATGCTGATGGTCGCCGCGGACGAGCGCCAGCGCGTCGCCTATCTCGAACCCTATGTGCGCGGCGAGACGATCAGCGCGATCGGCATTTCCGAACCCGGCGCAGGCGCAGACCCGGCCGGGATGAAGACCACCGCTGTCCAGGATGGCGATGACTGGATCATCAATGGCCGCAAGATCTGGATCACCAAGGGCGCGGAAGCTGATTTCACCATCCTGATGGCGGTCACCGACAAGAACCCCGACGGGCGCAACGGGATGTCGGCCTTCCTTGTCGATCGCGACACCCCCGGCTTCAACGTCACCCGCAAGATCCCGATGATCGACGGCACCGCGACCTATGAAATCGCGCTCGATGATTGCCGGGTGCCGGGCTGGAAGCTGCTCGGCAAGCGGGGCCAGGGCTTTGCGCCGATGCAGGTGCGCCTTGGCACGCGGCGAATCGAGATGGCCTCGTGGTCGATCGGGATGGCCCAGCGCGCGGTCGACATGATGATCGACTATGCGCCGCAGCGCGTCACTTTCGGCAAGCCGCTGTCGGCGCGCCAGACGGTGCAGAACTGGATTGCCGATGCCGCGACCAAGATCCACGCGATGCGGCTGATGACCTATGACTGCGCCTGGAAGATCGACGAGGGGCGCGATGTCCGCAGCGAAATCTCGATGATCAAGAGCTTCTGCACCGAAAGCGCCTACGAGATTGTCGATCACGCGATGCAGATGTTCGGCGGGATGGGCATGACCCGCGAATTGCCGCTCTATCTGATGAGCAACAAGCTGCGCACCATGCGCATCTACGACGGCCCCTCCGAGATCCACAACTGGGTGGTGGCGCGCGGGCTGCTCGGCACGCGCGAGTAAATGCAAAGGGGCGGGACGTGCTGCACGCGCGTCCCGCCCCCTGCTGTCTTGCCGATCCGGCTTACATCGACGCGCGCACGCCGAGGAAGAAGAACGTCCCCACCGGGCTGACCGGATAGGCCTGTTCGGTCACGAAGGGCTTCTTGTTGAAGACGTTGTTGACCCCGCCATAGATTTCGAAGGTCTCGCTCGCTTCATAGCCGAAGGCGATGTCGTGGATGAAGGTGTCGTTCGACAAGCCGTTGTCGGGCGAGAAGGTCGCGCTGCCATCGGTGCCGACATCCTCGATCTCGACCCCGCGCAGGCCCTGCTTGTCGAGCCAGGTGGTCGACCAGGTCAGGCTCAGGCCCTTCCAGTCCCAGGTGAAGGCGCCGCGCGCGGCCCATTCGGGACGCTGGATTTCACCCAGTTCGGGATCGACCATGTTGGGATCGCCCGGATCGAAGAAGTTGTCGAGCTTGTCGACCCAGGTGCCCGCCGCGTCGATGCGGAAGCCATGCTCGCCGATATCGAAGCTGTAGCGCATCGAGGCCTCGACGCCTGCGGTTTCCTGACGGGCGAAGTTGACCGAGGTCTGCCGCAGGAAGGTGAAGCCGCCGGTGTTGGGGTTGCGGGTGATGAGATCGCAGAACCCGTTGTTGATCGTCGCGCTGTCGACGCAGTTGTCGACGATGTCCTGCGCGGCGACCGCGTTGATCGCGTCCTCGATCTCGATGTTGTAATAGTCGACGCTGAGGATGAAGCCCGGCAGGAAGCTGGGGGTCAGCTGGGTGCCGACCGTCCAGGTGGTGGCGGTTTCTTCCGACAGGTTGGGGTTGCCGCTGATCGTGCCCGAGAAACGCGCGGTGAGCGGGTCGACATAGGCATAGGTGCTGCCGCCGAGGTTGGGGTTGAAGCCGATCTGCTGGAAGAAGGCGGTGCAGTTGGCCTGCCGCAGCGCCGGATCGGGCGCGGTGGCGAGGTTGTTGACATCGCACGGATCGAATGGGCGGAAGAACGCGCCCTGCGCCGGGTTGAACAGCTCGTTGATGTTGGGCGCACGCACCGCGACGGCATAGGTGCCGCGGAAGGTGATGTCCTCGATGGGGGCATAGACCCCGCCGACGTTCCAGGTGAAGGTGCCGCCCACCGTGCTGTAGTTCGAATACCGCGCCGCCGCGCTCAGATCGAGCGTTTCGGCAAAGGGCACGTCCTTCAGCAAGGGCACGTTGATTTCGCCGAAGATGTCATAAACGGTGAAATCGCCGCCCGCGTTGTTGATGATCGTCGCCGGGTCGAACACCAGCGAGTTCTGCGCAAAGCCGAGGTCGCGCAGCAGATCGCCCTCGTCGCCGAAGGCCGTGGTTACCGGCAGGATGCCCAGCACCAGCGGATCGAAGGTCGAGGTGCTCTTTTCCTTGCGGAATTCGAACCCGGTCGCAAAGCCGATCGCGCCGCCCGGCAGTTCGAGGAAGGCGCCGGTGTCGCCGGTGAAGACCATGTCGAACACCAGCTGTTCCAGCGCGAACTGGTTGACCACGGTGGTGGTGATGAAGTCGATCGCCTCCTGGCTGATCGCGCCCACGCCGCCGAGGATATTGGCGGGTTTGCACTGCCCATCGCCCGGATTGAAGGTGAAGAAGCCCGGATCGCCCGCCGGAATGCCGAAGGGCGTGGTCGCCGGCGGGGTGCTGCTGAGGTCGGAGCGGCACACGATATTGCCGTTGGGCGCGCGCACCGCATCGATCGCGGCGAACCAGCGGTCCATGATCACGCGGTTGTTATCGAAGGTGGTCTGTTCGAACTTGCCGTAATTGCCGCTGATTTCATAGGCGAAGTGATCGGTAATGTCGCCCTTGACCCCGCCGACGAAACGCCAGGTTTCGAACTCGTTGCGGTCGCGGTTGGGGCCAAGGTCGGCCGGGTCGCGGGTGATGTAGAAGCCGCGATCCGTGCCGTTGCCGAAGAACAGCTCGCCAACGAACGGCCGCAGCGCGTTGGTGATGTAGGGGTTGTCCTCACGCACCGTCAGCAGGTCATAGAAGGTGTTGGGCTGCGCCTGGAATTCGGCCGTGTTCGAGACATACTTGCCTTCGAAGAAGAAGGTCGCCTCGCTCGAAAGTTCATAGCTGAGGTTGACGTTGACCGAATAGCGCTCGGTCTCGGGGATCAGCGAGTTCTGGTTGAACCCGTTGGGGATGCCCGGCCCGCCAAAGGCATTGAACAGCCCGGTGATCGCCCCGTCGCGGTAGACCGACAGCGAACCGTCCGCCGCAATCACCGCGCAGCCGCCCGCAAGGCCGAAAGCGCCGTTGTTGAAGGTCGAGTTGAAGCCGACCGAGCTTTCGAGACAGTCGGGCGTGCCGTTGTTGTTGATGTCCGGCCCGTCGGAAAGGCCAATATCGCCCGGCGCAATCACGCCGCCCGCTGCCGAGAGCGAGAAGGTGGGGTTGGGGGCGATGAACCGGCGCGGCGCGTTGGTCGCGCGCTCGATCAGCGCCAGCTCCGCCGCGGTCAGCGTCGGCGTGGTGCCGAACAGGTTGCGGAACCGGGTTTGGAAGGTCGCCGCCGAGGGGATCGAGAAGCCGGTCGGGAAACCGCCCGCACCCACCGCATAGAAGCGCGCGAAGTTGGGCGTGGCGCTGGCCGAAATGTCGCCCGCCTGGAACCGGATCGCCGGGTTGTCCTGATCGTCCGAAATGCCGTTGTTGCGCGAGAAGCTGCGATCGCCGTCGCGCACTTCGTCATTGCGGGCATATTCGCCCGAAATCGTGATGTTGCCGCGCCCATCGGCGAAGTTGGCGCCCCAGGTGAGGTCGCCATTGATGCGCCAGGCGTCGCCTTCCGAGGATATGCCGCTCTGGATATTGCCCTGCAGCCCTTCGAAATCGTCCTTCAGCACGAAGTTGACGACGCCGGTGACCGCGTCCGCGCCGTAGATCGACGAGGCGCCGCCGGTCAGCGTCTCGACCCGTTCGATCAGCGCGGTCGGGATCGAGTTGATGTCGACCGCCTGTTCGCCCGCCACACCCGAGACATGGCGGCGGCCGTTCACCAGCACCAGCGTGCGGTTGGAGCCAAGCCCGCGCAGGTTGAGGATCGACTGGCCCACCGCTTCGGAGAACACCCCGTCGATCGAGCCTTCCGAGGTGGTCGAGGTCGACAGCGCCGGAATGTCGCGCAGGGTATCGACCACGTCCGAGGTGCCCGAGCGTTGCAGTTCTTCTGCCGTCACCGCGATGATCGGGGCGGGCGAGCCGATATTGGGATCACGCGCAATGCGCGAGCCGGTCACCACGATCTGCTCTTCGGGCGGGGCGGCGGGATCCTCCTCGGCGAGGCTATCCTGCGCCTGAGCCGGCGCGAACCCTGCAAACAGCAGGGCGGCGGCGAGCGCGGGAAGCGATGACGAATGGAGAGAGAACTTTGTTGTACGCATGGTTTGTCCTCGCGTGGGTGAGACCGGATATGCCGGGCGCGGGCCTGCGATGCTTGCGTGGCAATGCAGTGCCGTGCCGTTTTCGGCAGGCTGCGGCCCTGCACGGCAAAGGGGAGAGAGTGCCCTTGCCGGCCATGCCGTTCCTGTCGGTCCTTCCTGCGCGAGGTCGGGTGGCCGGGCATTCTCGCCCGTGCCGTGCCGCCCCCGGTTGCTGCGCTTTCGCCTGACCCCCCACACGAAGCGCGCGCCTCCGGTATTACGGGCGGGCCAATTGGTGGTAAGTGGTCATTCTGCGTAGATGCGCGGGTATGGCGGGGATTTGGCGGGCCACTGTCACTCTTTGGCCACAACGCCCGGGGACGCGGGATTTTTGAGGGTTCGCGCGGGGGCGGGGGCTCTGCTAGCACCTTCTGCATGAGCGAATGGACGAATTGTGCGCGCGCGGCGCTGGGCGCTGCGCGTGATTATGCCGAAAGCGTGCGCGGGGCGGTGATGGCGGTGGTCGCACCGGGCGGGACGATCGCGCCCGCGCTGCTGAACCGCGAGCAGCACCGGCTCCACGGCTATGCCTGGATCGCCTCCAGCATCGCCGCGCTCGAAGCCACGCTCGACTGGGCGGTGCGGGCCGAAAGCGCGGGCACGCTGGGCGAAACCGAAGCGCTGGTGCTGCGGATCGGCTTTGGCGAATATTGCGCGCAGATCATCCACGGCCTGCCCATGAGCGCGAACGAAACCGTGCGCCCGGCTGTCTTCGGCTGCGAGGACGAGGCGCGCGCGCTCGCCGCTCACCCTGCCGTCGCCCGGCTGCTGGCCGAGGGCAATACGCGCGAGACCCGCGCCCGGCTGGCCGCGTTGCTGGCTGAAGGCGCACGCCCTGCCGAGGCGCTGGGGGATGAGGCGCTCGATCTGATGCGCGGTTCGATGCGCGCCTTCACCGCTGCTGCGATCACGCCCCATGCGCACCAGTGGCACCTTGCCGATGCGCTGATCCCCGATGCGGTGATCGCCGAGATGGCAGCCCTCGGCGTGTTTGGCGTGTGCATCGCCGAGGAGCACGGCGGGCTTGGCCTTGGCAAACTGGCGATGGCGGTGGTGTCCGAGGAATTGTCGCGCGGGTGGATCTGCGCCGGGTCGCTCGGCACGCGCTCGGAGATTGCGGGCGAGCTGATCGGGGAGAACGGGACGAGCGAGCAGAAGGCGAGGTGGCTCCCGGCCATCGCCGATGGCTCTTGCCTGCCGACCGCCGTGTTCACCGAGCCCGATACCGGCTCCGATCTCGCCGCGGTGCGCACGCGCGGGGAGCGGCAGGCGGATGGCGCGTGGCGCGTGACGGGGGCCAAGACCTGGATCACCCACGCGGCGCGGGCCGATCTGATGACGATGCTGGTGCGCACCGATCCGGCGACGCCCGGCTATGGCGGGCTGTCGATGCTGCTGGCGGCCAAGACGCGCGGGACGGACTTAGTGCCTTTCCCCGATGCGGGCATCGACGGGAGCGAGATCGAAGTGCTCGGCTACCGGGGCATGAAGGAATATGCGCTGGGGCTGGACGGCTTCCATGTCGCCGCCGACGGCCTCTTGGGTGGGCGCGAGGGGCAGGGGTTTAAGCAGCTGATGCGCACCTTCGAAGGCGCCCGCATCCAGACCGCCGCGCGCGCCATTGGCGTGGCGTGGAACGCCTTCGATCTCGCGCTCGACTATGCGCTGGGCCGCAAGCAGTTCGGCGAGGCGCTGGTCGCCTTTCCGCGGGTGGCCGACAAGCTCGCGCTGATGGCGGTGGAAATCGTCATGGCCCGCGAGCTGACCTATGCCGCCGCGCGCGCCAAGGATTCGGGCGCGCGCTGCGATATCGAGGCCGGGATGGCCAAGCTGCTGGGCGCACGGGCGGCGTGGGTTGCGGCCGACAATGCGGTGCAGATCCACGGCGGCAATGGCTATGCGCTCGAATACCCGATCAGCCGGGTGCTGTGCGATGCGCGGATCCTGAACATCTTCGAAGGCGCAGCCGAAATTCAGGCGCAGGTGATCGCGCGCGGGCTACTGGCCGGGCAGCAGACGCGCGCGGCGGCGGCGGCCTAGAGAACGCTACGCAAGCTTGCCTCGGGGATAATGGCGGGGCGCTGCGGCTCGCCCACGACGGCGGCCTTGAGATCGACATGGCGCGGCCGGCTCCCGCGCGCCCGCAACAGGCGGTTGACCCTTGTGACGAGATCTTCGGGGTTGAAGGGCTTGCTGAGAAAGTCCTGTGCCCCGGCGTAGATCGCCTGGATATGATCCTGCTCGCCGCTCATCGCCGTGAACATGATCACCGGCAGATCATAGTGCGCGCTCGACAGCCGCAGCCGGCGCAGCAGGGTCAGGCCGGATTCGCCCGGCATCGACTGGTCGAGCAGCAGGATATCGGGCCGCTTGCGCCTGACGCATTGCCACGCCGCCGCCGCGCTCGTCACCCAGCCGCAGGCATGGCCCGCATCGATCAGCACTTCGCTGGCAAGTTCGGCGATCAGTTCGTCATCATCGGCAATCAGGATACGGGCCATGGCAGGGGCGGGCCTTTATGGTGGTTGCTGTGGGAAATGCCCCGTTAACCCTGCGGGCGTTCCGGCCGGCTTGGCGCGGCCCTTCGTATTGTTCCCAAGGGACGCGCGCCAAAGCAGGTTTTGCACCGGTCTTGTCGGGTCTTCGCGTGGTCTTGCCGGGGTCATGGTGCGCTGCCAAAGGTCGGGGGCAATGATTCGAAACCCCGGCGAAACGCCCCGCATCGGCCCGTTCTATGTGACGCAAGGCATTCATAATCTTCGCGATTATGGCGGCTATGCGGTTGTCGGCGGGGGGCGGGTGCGCGAAGGCCTGCTGTTCCGCTCGGGCCAGCACATGGAAGCGAGCGATTCCGACCTCGCGCTGGTCGACGCGCTCGACATCCGCACCGTGATCGACCTGCGCGGGACAAGCGAGCGCACCGGATTCCCGTGCAGACGCCATCCCAGATTTGCCGCACAAGTCATTGCCTATGATGGAGAAACCTCGAACTCCCCTCCGCATGAAGGCGGCGGCGGGCAGGTGGAGATGACCCCGGAGCGGGCGCGGGAGCGGATGCTTGCGGTCTATCGCAGGATGCCCGTGAACCCCGCGATGATCTGGATTTTCCAGCAATATTTCAACGCTCTGGATGCCAATGATGGCGGCAGCCTGGTGCATTGCTTCGCCGGGAAAGACCGCACCGGCATGGCCGCGAGCCTTCTGCTCCATGTGCTGGGCGTGCATCACGATGATATTGTTGCAGAATTCCTGCTGACCAATGAGGCTCCGACCCGCGCGATCCTCGAACGCCAGTCGCTCCCCCGGATGGAAGCGCATTACGGCGCGATCGACCCGGAAGCGTTGCATAATCTGATGGGTGTTTTGCCCGAATATATCGATACTTACATCGCACAGGTGACACAGGATCACGGTTCGCTCGATGCCTATCTGGCGACAATCTTAGGTGTGGACGAGCAAAGAAAACAGCGTCTCAGGGCCAAGCTGGTGGCGTGACATTCCGCCGCTGAATGCCCATATCGCTGCCTCGAGAATCCCAATCGAGGCACCCATGGCGACCCATACCACCAAGATGCTCATCATCGGCTCCGGCCCGGCGGGCTATTCCGCCGCGATCTACGCTGCGCGCGCGATGCTGGAACCCATTGTTGTTCAAGGGCTTCAGCCGGGCGGACAGCTGACGATCACCACCGATGTCGAGAATTATCCCGGCTTTCGCGACGTGGTGCAGGGGCCGTGGCTGATGGAGGAGATGCGCGCCCAGGCCGAACACGTCGGCACGCGCATGATCTGGGACACGATCACCTCGGTCGATCTCGAAAACGGCGCGCCCTTCCGCGCGGTGGGTGACAGCGGGGATGAATACATCGCCGATTGCGTCGTGATCTGCACCGGCGCACAGGCCAAGTGGCTGGGCGTTCCGGGCGAGCAAGCCCTTGGCGGGAAAGGCGTTTCGGCCTGCGCGACCTGCGACGGGTTCTTCTATCGCGGCAAGCGCGTGGCGGTGATCGGCGGCGGCAATACCGCGGTGGAAGAGGCGCTCTACCTCACCAACCACTCCGACAACGTCACGCTGATCCACCGTCGTGATTCCCTGCGCGCCGAGAAGATCCTGCAGGAGCGGCTGTTCGCCAATCCCAAGATCACCGTGCTGTGGAACAAGGCGGTCGACAGCTTCGAGGCGGGCGAGAACGGGATGCTGCACCACCTCGCGCTGACCGATACGGTGACGGGCGAGGCGAGCACGCTGGAGACCGACGGGGCCTTCGTCGCCATCGGCCACGCGCCCGCGACCGAGCTGTTCAAGGGCAAGCTGCCGATGGACGAGAGCGGCTATCTGCTGACCGAGCCCGGCACGCCCAAGACCGCGATCCCGGGCGTGTTCGCCGCCGGTGACGTGACCGACCATGTCTACCGCCAGGCGGTGACCGCGGCGGGCATGGGCTGCATGGCCGCGCTCGATGCCGAACGCTACCTCGCGGCGCGCGCCCATGCGGTGCAAGAGGCCGAGGCGGTGGAGTAAGGCTTGGCCGCCTCGGGCGGCCTCAGAAAACCGCGATGGCGGCGTGGACGATCAGCGCCATCAGCGCGAGGCTCGACAGGGCGAACAGCGCAAAGCGCAGCGCCACCTTGTTGACGGTCGCCTGCACGATGGAGTGCAGCACGCGCAATCCGACATAGGCCCATGCGAGGGTGGTGTTCAAACCATCGCCCGCGCCAATGATCGCCAGCACGATGGCGACTGCATAGAAGATCGTAGGAGCTTCATGCAAATGATTGTAATTGTCCGCTTTCCAGCTGACATTATCGGGCAGCTGCGCGCGCAGCGAAGCGCCCGTCGTGCCGACCAGCCCCTTGGCGTCGATCCCCGCCTTGAGCATCGCCGGAATGCGGGTCGCATACATCCAAACCCACATCACCATGGTCCACGCCAGCAGCGCCACCACGGGCTGAAGAATTTCCATTCCGATCATTTTGCGTTCCTTATGCGGGGAGGGCCGAGGGGTCAGCCAACAGGGTTGCCATCACCGCCCGCACGCCAAGATAGATCAGCGCGAAGGTGGACAGAATAAACAGCGAGAAACGCACGGGAATCGTGTTCACGGTCGCCTGCCAGATCGAATGCACGATCCGCAGGCCCACATAGATCCACGCCGCCAGCGCATCGCCCGCACCCGGGCCCATGATCGCCAGGATCATCACCGCGGCATAGAACACCGTCGGCTGTTCCATCAGGTGGGCATAATTGTGCGCGGGCCAATTGGCTTTGTCGGGCAGCACGCCCTCCAGATCATTGCCGCGCACCCCGGGCTTGCTGGGCAGCACGGATTTGTCCGCGATCTTCGCCACCGCGCCGAAACGCGCCGGAATGATCCACAACAGCATGACGAGCGACCACACCACCAGCACGGCGGCAGGCGCGAGAATTTGCGCTTGCATCGATTGATCCCCTTCGAGAGCCTCTCTCTGGCGGCAACCTGCGCAGCGCGGAATGGATTGTCAAACGCAACCTATCGCCGCTAGGCTTGGCCCATGCACCTCGCCCATGACCCTGCCGATCCGCCGGCCGAGACGATTGGCTTCGACGACTTTCTCAAGGTCGACATCCGCGTCGGGCGGATCATTCGGGTCGATCCCTTCCCCGAGGCGCGCAAGCCCGCCTTCAAGCTGACGATCGATTTCGGCAAGGGGGTGGGCGTAAGGCGATCCTCGGCGCAGGTGGCGGCGCTCTACACGCCCGAGACGCTGGAAGGGCGTCTGGTTGCCGCGGTGGTCAACTTTCCGCCGCGCCAGATCGGCAAGTTCATGTCAGAGGTGTTGACGCTCGGCTTTCCCGATGCCGAGGGCCGGGTGGTGTTGTTCTCTCCCGATGCCGCCGTGCCGCTGGGCGCAAGGCTGTTCTGACCTAAGCCGCCCGCCCCATGTTTGGGTGCGGGCGGCGGCTGGGTTGCGACCCGTCGGGCTCACCCGATCACGCAGCAAGGCTCTCCTGACGCGCCGGCGCAGCATCGGCAAAGCCAAGGCCGGGGACATAGCGGCCCGCAACCTTCCCGCCTTCGAGCGCGAAGAGATGCAGCCAGCCATTGTCGAACAGCGCGCGCACGCTGGGGTGCTTGTCGAGGATGCGGAGCATTTCCTCGCGCGGGGCTTCGATCATCACGCTGAGGCGCAGCGGTTCGTGCTGGAGCGCATCGCCATCATGCACCGCCTGCCACGGCAGGCCTGCGCGCAAGGCTCCGCCATTGCCCTCGACCACCCCGATCCCGCCGACGACATTGTGGATCAGCTTGTTGCCGCCGCCGAACATTTCGGGCGCAACGCTGGAGCCGTAATACTGGAGCGAGATCCAGCTCGCCACCACCACCGGCGCGGTGATGATGAGTTCGAGCGTGCCGAAGCCTGCATCCGCGCGCCAATCGTAGGAATGGAGGAAGGCGCGCCCGCCAAGATCGCGGCCAGCGGTCGCCTCGCGCGGGGCGGCGATGAAGGCGGCGCATCCGGCAAGACCCCATTCGGGGCGAATCTCGGCCCAGTTCTGGGCGCGGGCCGGGATGCTGTCGCCGCTCGCGCCGGGGATGCGCAGCGCGCGCTCGGCACGGGCGACCTTGGCGGCCTGCGCCAGCATCCCGCGCACCTTGGCCAGATCAGCGGCGCGGGCGGCGGGCAGGCCGTCCTCATAGATCGTGATCGCGTCGGTCGTGGTGTCGTGGAGCCCTGCGACAAACAGCGTGTCGGCGGGCACCTCGACGCCCCGTTCGGCGAGGCCTGCGCGCGTTTCGGGGTCGTTGAGCAGGATCGCCAGCAGCCGTGCGGAAACCTCGCCAGTGTAGCCCCCGCAGGCACCGCAGTGATAGGCGCTTTCGTGCGGGTTGTTGGTGACGTTGCCACCGTGGCCGAGCAGCAGCACGACCTCGCCATGGCCCTTGGTCAGGCTCATCGCCTTGAGCACGGCCGCGCCGGTGTCGGCCTTGGCCTCGGCGCTCATCCCGCCGATAACTTCAGGGGCGGGTTCGGCCTTGGGTTTGGGGGTGAAGCCCAGCGCGGACTTCACCAGCTTTACCGCATAGACCGGCCCCATCGCCTCGACAAAGGCGAAGGAGGAGACCGCCGCCTGCCGGAAGCGGCCCCAGGCGCGCGCTGTGCGGGCCTTGATGCGGTCGGCCTGATCCTTGGCCGGATCGCCCGCGCTGGTGGTGGTGATGGCCGGATTGAGCAGCACCGGCAGGCGCGCTTCGAGGATGTCCGAGCCATGCGCGTGGTGCGCGAGCGGCAGGCCGAAGAAGCCGGCGAAGCCGATGGTGGCGATGCCTGGGTCGATGCCTTCAAGCGCGCGGCGGAAGACTTCCGACCGGACGTCGATGCAGAAGGCGGCCTGCAGGAAGGGGCGGGCTTCGCTTGCCGGCGCGGCGCCGTCCAGCGCGGCGGCGAGGCGGCGCTGGTGGCCGCGGTCGGCCGCGTCCTGAAGGATCGCGAGCGCGACTTGGTCTGCCGTCGGCACAAGCGGGGCGGCATGGGCGGCCACAGTCTCGGCCCAGCGCGTGGCAATCTGCGGGGTCTGCACCAGCAGCGCCTCGTCCCAGATCATGCGGATCGCGAGGAGATCCATCAGCGTGCGGTCGGTATCGCCCACCAGTTCCGCCTGCCACAGCAGCCAGCGGGCGTGCTGCGCCCAGCCACCAAGGCTCATGGCGAGGCGGTGGAGCGCGGTCGGCGCGCTGGTTTCAGTGAGGCCAAGCGTCTCGGCGGCCGAGAGGATCGCGCGTTCGGTGGTGTCAGGGGCGCAAGCCACATGGGCGCAAAAGCCCTTGAGACCGGCAATCTCCGGCGTGAGGTCGTGCAGCGCCCAGGCGCGCCAGGCAGCGAAGGCCTCGGCGCCGGGGGCAGGGCTCCACAGCGCCTGACCCCGGTCGAAATGGCCTGCGGCCCACAGGCCGACGCACTTGTCGATGAGGGCAGGCCAATCGATGCCGGTGGCCTCGGCGGCGAGATCGGCAACGGTCGGCAGCGCGCGGGGCGCGGGGCCGTGGCCGAGTTCTTCCGCGACCCCGCGCAAAGCTTCGACGCTGCGGGGCTTGAGCGGCGAGGCGGCGGCGGCGAGAGCCTCTGCCAAATCCTCGGTGCTGATCTGGCCCTCGGCGATGGCGCGGGCGTAGTCGGCCCCGCTGCGGGTGACGCGCACTCCGGCGACCCGCGCCAGGCGAGCGGCGGCGGCGGCGAGGTCTTCCTGCGTCTGCCCGAGGAAGGGGTTGACCGCCACGGTCGCATCAAGCGGGAAGGCAGGCGGGACGGCGCGACCGGCCGCTTCGGCGGCCTCGAGCACTGCCGAGAAATGGGCCGGGGCGATGTCAGTATGGTTCATCAGCATGGCGTTGTCTCCGTGGATTGCGTTCGTCAGCGGGTGATCGCGGTGCGGAAGCCGCCGATCGCGCGGTCAAGCAGGGCGTTGAGGTAGAGGCCATTGGCGAGGTGGACGCGCAGGCCCGCCATCGCCGGGTGGTGCGCCCAGAGCGGGAACAAGGCCTGTGCAAAGGCGACCAGACCGAAGCTCGCCACTGCGACCACGAGCAGCGCCCATTCAAGGTCGGTCGGGGCCGGGGCTTGCGGCAGTGCGGCGCCCCAGATCGCCTGGGCGATGGTCTGGAAGCTGAAGTACCCGATCGCGGCGGCGAGCGCGGCGGCGGCGGTGCGCTTGGTAAGCTGCGCCGGAGCGCGGTCGGCCAGACCCTGCGCAACAAGGTAGGCCACCCCGAAGATCAGGATCGCGCCCAGCGCCAGCGCCTGCGGCGACTTGGCTCCGAAGGCGGCGGTGAAGCTGGCCGCGATGGCCGCGAAGATGGCGAGGGCAAGGGCGAAGCTCTTGAGGACAGCCGCCACGCTCGGCACCGCGACCGGGCCGGGGCGGCGGATCGAGGCGACCTCGGCAACGGCGTTCCCCGAGGAGAGGAAAGCGTGCGCCTTGTAGAGCGAGTGGGCGATGATGTGCAGCAGCGCCAGCGTCCACAGGCCAAGACCGCATTGCAGCAGCATGAAGCCCATCTGCGACACCGTCGACCAGGCGAGCGCGGTCTTGATCGCGCTCTGGGTGAGCATCACGGCCGCCCCGAACAGCGCGGTGAGGCCGCCGATCATCACCAGCGCGGCCATCGCCCCGGTGCTCGCCTGCACCAGCGGCGCGGCGGTGATCAGCAGGACGCCGCCCGAATTGATGATCCCGGCATGGAGCAGCGCGGAGACCGGGGTCGGGGCTTCCATCACTTCAGTCAGCCAGCCGTGGAGCGGGAAGGCTGCGGTCTTGAGCGCGGCGGCGATGACGATGGCGGCCACCGCGAGCGTGCCCGTCAGACCCAGGCCCTGAAGGGTCACGGCGGCGGGGAGGGCGGCAAGGTCAAGCGTGCCGAAGCGTGCGGCGAGCAGCCCGGCGGCAATCACCAGCATCAGATCGCCGGTGTGCCACACCCCGGCAAACTTGGTCGCGGCGCGCTGCGCCTCGGCGCGATCGGGGTAGAACAGCAGCAGCTTGCGCAAGGTGAGGCCCACCGCGATGGCGGCGAGGATCATCGTCGGCAGGGTGGCCGCCTGCACGAACACCAGCACCGCGGCGAGCGTCGTCAGCATCAGCCCGTGGAACGCCCCCTCGCGCGCCTCGCCATCGAGGTAGGTGCGGCTGTAGCGCATCACGATCCAGCCGATGAAGCCGACAAGGGTCGCCATGCTCGCCGCTACCAGATCGCTGCGCAGGCCGAGCGCCGCAATGCCGTCCAGCAGTGTCAGGTCTGGGGAGGAGACACGCGCCGTCTGGACAAGGCCCGCCAGTGCCAAGGCAAAGGCGGTAAAGGCGGCCCCTTCCGACCAGCGCGGCAGGGCGCCGGGGCGCTTGCCGGGGCGGGCGAGGGCGAGCAGGATCACCGGCAGCAAGGCCAGTGGGGCAAAAAGGGAGAGGGCGATCGGCATGGCGGCACTCCGGTGGAGCAGGGGTCTGCGAGTGCTCAGCCGGATAGGGACTGGACGAAATTAAAGAAAATACATATTTTGCCGCCAATCGTTCGTCTCAATGGAACGTTTAGGCTGAAGCTCGACCATGGCGACTCTCAATCTCCACCATTTGCGCCTGTTCCGTGCCACCGCGCGCGAAGGCACGCTGACCGCCGCCGCGCGGGCGCTTAACATCTCGCAAAGCGCCGTCTCGACCCAGATCAAGGCGCTCGAAGCCGACCTCGGGCACGACCTGTTCGAACGTCGGGGGCGCAATCTGGTGCTGACCGAAGCGGGGCGGATCGCGCTCGATTACGCCGACCAGATCTTCCGCGCCTCCGAACAGCTCGCCGCCACCTTCCGCGCGGTCGGCGGGCAGCGCAAGGTGCTGCGCATCGGCGCGCTGGCGACCCTGTCGCGCAACTTCCAGATGCGCTTTCTCGAACCCGTGCTGGGGCGCGACGATGTCGAGGTGGTGCTGCGCTCGGGCGCCCAAGGCTCGCTGCTGCGCGCGCTCGACGCCTTGCGGATCGACGTGCTGCTCACCAACCAGATGCCCGCGCGCGATGCCGCCAGCCCCTATCTTGTGCGCCGGATTGCCGAACAACCGGTGAGCCTGGTCGGATCGCGTTCGCGCCTGGCGCTTGCCGCGCAAGGCCTGCCGCGCCTCCTGTCCATCGCGCCGCTGATCCTGCCGACTCCTGAAACCGCCCTTCGCGCCGGTTTCGATGCGCTGATCGAGCAGATGGGGATCGTCCCGCGCATCGCCGCCGAGGCCGACGACATGGCGATGCTGCGCCTGCTGGCGCGCTCTGACGCGGGCGTGGCGGTCATCCCGCCGATCGTGGTGCGCGACGAGTTGGCCAATGGCACGCTCTACGAACTCGCGCAGCTTCCCGGCATCAGCGAGGAATTCTTCGCCGTCACCACGCCGCGCACCTTCCCCAATCCGCTGCTGCGCGAGGTGCTCGATCCGGCTGCGGCAGACAGCCCCGGCGCGTGACCGCCCACTGACATTGTGCCGGCAAGGCTTGCGAGGCCGCCGCAGCAGGATTAAGGCCGCGCCCTTCCCAGACACGAGAGTTCCATGCAGGAAACGCAAGTCGCACTTACCGGCCGCCCCGTCATTTCCGCCACCGGGCTGTTCACGCCGCCCGAAAGCATCACCAATGCCGAGCTGGTCGCGAGCTTCAACGCCTACGTCGATCGCCACAATGCGGCCCATCCCGATGCGGAGCCGCTGGCCTATTCCTCGGTCGAATTCATCGAGAAGGCGAGCGGCATCAAGGCGCGCCACGTGATGAGCAAGGCGGCGATCCTCGATCCCGACATCATGTGCCCGCGCCTGCCTGAGCGCGCGAATGACGAGATCTCGGTGATGGCCGAAATCGGCGTGATTGCGGCGCGTCAGGCGCTCGAGCGCGCGGGCCGCCGCCCCGAGGATGTCGATGCGGTGTTGTGCGCCGCCTCGAATATGCAGCGCGCCTACCCGGCGATGGCGATCGAAATTCAGGAGGCATTGGGCATCGAGGGCTTCGGCTTCGACATGAATGTCGCCTGCTCCTCGGCAACCTTCGGGATCCAGACCGCGGCGGATTATGTGCGCGCAGGCAATGCACGCTCGGTGCTGGTGGTCAGCCCGGAAATCACCTCGGGGCACCTCAACTGGCGCGACCGCGACAGCCACTTCATCTTCGGCGATGTGGCCACCGCCGTGCTGGTGGAGGACGCAGCGATTGCGCCGGCGCAGCACTGGGAAATCCTCGGCACGAAGCTGAAGACGGTGTTCTCGAACAACATCCGCAACAATTTCGGCTTCCTCAACCGCGCCCATCCCGAAAGCACCGGCAGCGCCGACAAGCTGTTCGTGCAGGAGGGGCGCAAGGTGTTCAAGGAAGTGGTGCCGATGGTCGCGCAGATGATCGTCGATGAAGCCGCGCGGTTGGGGCTTGATCCGGCGGGCCTGCGCCGGCTGTGGTTGCACCAGGCCAATGCCGGGATGAACCGGTTGATTGCGCAGAAGGTTCTCGGCCACGAGGCAAGCGAGGACGAGAGCCCGACCGTGCTCGACACCTATGGCAACACCTCGAGCGCAGGGTCGATCATCGCCTTCCACCAGCATTCGGATGATCTGGCGGCGGGCGATGCCGGGCTGATCTGTTCCTTCGGCGCGGGCTATTCGGCGGGCACCGTGTTCGTGCGCAAGGTCGCCTGATGGTTGCGGGTTTGCGCGGCTCTGCCTAGAAGCGGGCCAATGGCAGGCGAAATCCTCGATAACAAAGGCCGGGGGGAGGCGGGCTGGGATTGGCCCGCGATCCATCCGGAAGGTCGCAAGTTCGGTCTGATCGCGGTCGCGGTGGGGCTGTTCCTGCTGTGGCCTGTGGGGTGGAGCCTGATCGGCTGGCCGGTGCTGCTCGCCTCGGCCGGGGTGTTCGCCTTCTTCCGCGACCCTGAACGTGTCGTTCCCCAGACTGAAACCGCGATCGTCGCACCGGCTGACGGGCTGGTGACGCAGATCATCGAGACCGAACCGCCGCTTGAACTTCAGATCGAGGACGGATCGGGCATTGCCGGGCTGTCGGCGGGGCCGGTCACGCGGGTGTCGATCGTGCTCAGCCTGTTCGATGTTCACATCAACCGCACCCCGATCGGCGGGACGGTGCGGCGCGTGGTGTACATTCCGGGCCGCTTCATCAATGCGGAGCTCGACAAGGCGAGCGAGGACAATGAACGCCAGCACATCCTGATCGAACGCGGTGACGGGTTGAAGCTCGGCTTCACCCAGATTGCCGGTTTGCTGGCGCGGCGGATCGTGCCTTTCGTCAAGCCGGGCGATATCGTCGCCAAGGGGCAGCGGGTGGGGCTGATCCGGTTCGGCAGCCGGGTCGATGTCTATCTGCCGGCGGGAACCGATGCCAAGGTGATGATCGGTCAGAGCGTGATTGCGGGCGAAACGGTGATTGCCGAGCTCGGCCAGCGCGGTTTGATCGAGGGGATCGCCCAATGACCCGTCCGGCAGCGCGCACGCCGCGCAAGATCCGCGCCGTCCGCAAGCTGCCCGGCGCGCGTTTCCTGCGCGCCCGTCTCGGCCCCAAGGCGGCCGAGGACGAAGACGAGGATGTCGTTCTGTCGGAGCGTGATCCGGGGGCGGGCGGACTGACGCTGCGGGCGATGCTGCCCAATGTGATTACCGCTGCGGCGCTGTGTTCGGGCCTTACCGGCATCCGTTTCGCGATCGACGGGCAGTGGACCTATGCCATCGGCCTTGTCGTGCTGGCCGGCGTGCTCGATGGGATCGACGGTCGCATCGCGCGGCTCTTGAACGCCCAGTCGCGGTTCGGTGCCGAGCTCGACAGTCTGGCCGATTCGCTCAGCTTCGGGGTGGCCCCGGCGCTGATCCTGTTCCTGTGGAGCTTGCAGGATTGGCCGCGCTTCGGCTGGTTTGCCGCGCTTGCCTTTGCGATCTGCTGCGCGCTGCGGCTGGCGCGGTTCAACGCGCGGATCGACATGGACGATCAGCCGCACAAGTCTGCCGGCTTCCTCACGGGTGTCCCCGCGCCGGTGGGGGCAGGGCTTGCTTTCACGCCGTTCTACCTGTGGCACGAGACCGGGATCGGCCTGTTCCGCGATCCGGTGCTGATGACCGGCTGGCTGACGGTGATCGCGATCCTGATGATTTCCAACATGGCAACGCTCAGCTGGGCCTCACTGCGCCCGCGCCGGTCGATCCGGCTGCCGCTGATTGCCTTTACTGGCCTCGCCTTTGCCGCGCTGCTGCTGGAACCGTGGTGGACGCTCGCAGCGATCAGCACCACCTATCTCGCGCTGATGCCTTACGGCTTGCTGAAATACGGCGCGATCAAGCGGCGGCGCAGGCTCGAGGCTGCATCAGCAGCGGACGCTGCGCCGGACGCCGGGGCGGCATAGCAGCGCGCATCTGCCGCGCCGGGCGCAGCCGCATCTCCGCCGCAGCCGCAAGGTGGACCACAAGCTCAGCCTCAAGCGCCGCGCGCTCTGCCAGCAGCCGCCCATACGCCACCCGCGCCTGCATCAAGGTGTCGGTGATGGTCAGCAAGGCAACCACGGCGGCAAAGACCATCAAAGCGGAAACGGCGAGAGCAAGCATGGCGAAGTCCCCTGATTCGTGAAAGCTGATCGTTCGTTCTTTGTTCCCTCGCGTTGTTCCCTAGGTGTTCTCCTGTGTCAAGCGACTTTGTTCGTCTCCTGTTCCGCTGTGACCAAAGGTGCGCAGCGGTGGGTCGATAAAGGGCTGGATTTCCGGCGCGCCTGCGGGTAAGGGCGCGCTCGCTTCTGCAAGGACATTCGGTCGTTGGAGAGGCTATTTCACATGGAAGGCGCACATACCGGTGCCGTTTGCGGGACACTCCGCACACGCGGTTCCAGCCTTCCAGAGGAACAACCGGAAAGGAAATACCTATGGCGGCACCTGTCGTCACCATGCAGCAATTGATCGAGGCCGGCGCTCACTTCGGCCACCAGACCCACCGCTGGAACCCGCGCATGAAGCCGTACATCTTCGGCGCGCGCAACGGTGTCCACATCATCGACCTGTCGCAGACCGTGCCGCTGTTCGCGCGCGCGCTCGATTTCGTCGAGCAGACCGTGCGTTCGGGCGGCAAGGTGCTGTTCGTCGGCACCAAGCGTCAGGCGCAGGAGCCGATCGCGGAAGCCGCGCGCATGAGCGGCCAGCACTTCGTCAACCACCGCTGGCTGGGCGGGATGCTCACCAACTGGAAGACCATCTCGGGCTCGATCCGTCGTCTGAAGTCGCTCGAAGAAATGCTTTCGGGCGACACCTCGGGCTTCACCAAGAAGGAAGTGCTCCAGCTCACCCGTGAGCGTGAGAAACTGGAAATGTCGCTCGGCGGCATCCGCGACATGGGCGGCATTCCGGACGTGATGTTCGTGATCGACGCCAACAAGGAAGATCTGGCGATCAAGGAAGCCAACGTGCTGGGCATTCCGGTGATCGGCATCCTCGACACCAACGTCGACCCCAACGGCATCGCCTTCCCGGTTCCGGGCAACGACGATGCGAGCCGCGCGGTGCGCCTCTACTGCCAGGCGATCGGTGAAGCGGCGCTCGCGGGCAAGGGCAAGTTCCAGGCTGACGTGTCGAGCGATTTCGGCGCGATGGCCGAACCCCCGGCCGAAGCCGTCATCGCTGACGAGCCGGCCGCGGAAGAAACCGAAGCCTGATTTTCGGCGCGCAGGTGCGGCGATCCTGTCGTCGCGCCTCCGTCACAATCCCCCTCTAGCGCGCCCGGCATTGCCCTCCGTCACCGGATGGCAGGGCCGGGCGCCCATACACACAGACAAGAAGGAATTTCTCCATGGCCGATATTTCCGTCGCCGACGTGAAGAAGCTGCGCGAGCGCACCGGCGCTGGCATGATGGACGCCAAGAAGGCGCTGACCGAAGCGGGCGGCGACATCGAAGCAGCGGTTGACGCGCTGCGCGCCAAGGGCCTTGCCACCGCCCAGAAGAAGTCGAGCCGTACCGCGGCTGAAGGCCTCGTCGGCGTGCTCGTTCAGGGCACCAAGGGCGTTGCCGTCGAGATCAACTCGGAAACCGACTTCGTCGCCAAGAACGACCAGTTCCAGACCTTCGTGCGCAACGCCACTGCGGTCGCGCTCGAGACCGGCACCAGCGACGTCGAAGCATTGAAGGCAGCGGCCTATCCGGGCGGCGGCACTGTGGGTGACAAGCTGACCGAGAATGTCGCCACCATCGGCGAAAACCAGCAGATCCGCCGCATCAAGCAGGTCGCCGTGACGCAGGGCGCGGTCGTGCCCTACATCCACAACGCGGCCGCCGATGGCATCGGCAAGATCGGCGTGCTGGTCGCGCTGGAATCGGACGCCGATGCCGACACGCTGAACGCGCTCGGCAAGGACATCGCCCAGCACGCCGCGGCGATGTTCCCGCAGGCGCTGGACGCTGACGGCCTCGACGCCGACGTGATCGAGCGCGAGCGCAAGATCGCCGCCGAAAAGGCTGCCGAAAGCGGCAAGCCCGCCGACGTGCAGGCCAAGATGGTCGAAGGCGCGGTGAAGAAGTTCGCCAAGGAAAACGCGCTGCTCAGCCAGATCTTCGTCAAGGACGGCAAGGCGACGGTCGAAGAATACATCGCCAAGGCCGCCAAGGACGCGGGCAAGTCGATCAAGCTGGTCGACTACGTGCGCTTCCAGCTCGGCGAAGGCATCGAGAAGGAAGAAGTCGACTTCGCCGCGGAAGTCGCCGCGACCCTCAAGGGCTGATCCTTCCCCCCGATTATCGGAAAAACGGCACGGGCTGGGTGGTATCGACCACCCGGCCCGTTGCTTTTGGGCGTTGCGCCAAGGCAATCGCCCCGCAACGATAATCGGGGCCGTTCATGCAATTTCTCAGACATATGCTGGTCCCTGCGGCCATGCTTTCGGCCTGTTCGGCAGCGCCCGCCAGCGATGCCGCGCCCGCAGCGGCCCCGGTGCAGCGGGGGGAAGGGCAGGCTTACGAGCTGCTCGGCACGCAGGTGTTCGACGTTCCCGATCCGGCGAGCGGGATTGCCTATCAGGTGTTCGTCAGCCTGCCGCCCAGCTATGCCGCCGAGCCCGAGCGTCGCTATCCGGTCGTCTATGTGACCGACGCCGATTACGGTTTTCCGATGCTGCGTGCGATCGGGCGGCGGATGAACGGGGAGGGGCCGCGCATCGCGGAATTCATCCTCGTCGGCCTGTCCTATGGCAAGGGCGAGGACCCGATGGCCAGCCGGCGGCGGGATTACACGCCGACCGGTAAGGGCGCATCCGGTGCCCCGGCGGGCGCGGTTCACGGACAGTCTCTGCGCTATCGTGATTATCTGCGCGAGGCGGTGCTGCCCTTCGTCGAGGCCCGATTCCGGGCCATGCCGGAGCGCCGGGTCTATGTCGGCCATTCCTATGGCGGCCTGCTGGGCGCGCAGATCCTCATGACGCAACCCGATATGTTCAGCGGCTATGTGCTGGGGAGTCCGTCTTTCTGGTTCGACAGGAAGTATCTGCTGCGGGAGGCTCCCGCACTTCTCGGGAAGCTTCAAGCTATCGACGCCGATGTCTACATGTACGTCGGCGAGTTCGAGGCGCAGCGCATCGGTGACAATCGCTACCAGCAGGAGGTCGACATGGTGGCCGACAATGCTGCATTTGCCGCCTTGCTGCAGGACCACGGCTTTGCCGGGCTGAGGCTCCAGTCGGATGTGCTGGCTGACGAGGATCACCTCTCGGTCGCGCCGCGCGGTTTCACCAGGGGACTGCTTCACACGTTGGCAGTCCCGGACAGCGTGGATTGACCTGGCCCCGGCCTCAGCGCTTCGCAGGCCGTATTTCTATCAGCCACACCTCGGGATGGGTGAACAGCCGTAAGGGCAGCAGGCTGGTGCCGATCCCCGCGCTGGTGACCAACACCTTGCCATGCTGGCGCGTCACCCCGCAGGCATAGAGGTCGCCATAGGCTGACATGGTCGCAGGCGCTCCGCCCCACGGCCAGGCGATCTGGCCGCAATGGGTGTGCCCGGCGAGCACCAGATCAACATCGACCGGCACCTGCGGGAAGATATCCGGCGAGTGGGTCAGCATGATCCGCGCGCCCTGCATCTCTGCCATGGCGGCGACAGTCGCGGGCACATCGGCGCGGCCGGTAAAATCGTCGTCGACCCCGCCGATCGCCAGCGGCCCGGCCCGCGCGGCCTGATTGCGCAGCACGGTGATCTGGCGATAGCGCGCCAGCTCGCCCGCCAGCGCCTCCCACCCGGCCCAGTGATCGTGATTGCCCGGCACCACCACCACGCCCAGCGGTGCTGACAAGCGCCCAAGCGGCGCGATCACCTCGGCGGGGGTGTAGATATGGGTCGCGGTGCGTTTCTCGCTGATGAGATCGCCTGCGATGACCACCAGATCGGGCTTCAAGGCGTTCACCTGCGCCACGATCCGCGCCAGCCGTTCGGGCGGCATATCGGGCCCGGCGACATGGATATCGGCAAGCATCGCGATCCTTACCGGAGTCGATCCCGCCGCCATGCTGCGCGCCTCAATCGTCAATTGCTCCACCACCGGAGCGCGCATGGTATCATGCCACGCCTTGGCGATCAGAGCGCAGGCCAGCACAAGCACGACAAGCGCAGCCTTGCGGATCATTGTCTTGGCGCTTTGCACCGCTATCCTCTTGGCAGCAGGGTGACACCCCGATAAAGGCCCAGCGCTACCCCATTCCCGCCAGAAAGCCGATAGCCCTATGTCCCTGCCCACGATCAAGCGCGTCCTCCTGAAACTTTCGGGCGAGGTCTTGATGGGCAACCAGCAGTTCGGGATCGATCCCGAATTCGTCGCCGAGCTCGCCAAGGAAGTGAAGGCGGCCAAGGAAACCGGGCTCGAAATCTGCCTCGTGATCGGCGGGGGCAACATCTTCCGCGGGATGGCGGGTGCGGCCAAGGGGATGGACCGGGCGCAGGCCGATTACATGGGGATGCTGGCGACCGTGATGAACGCGCTGGCGATGCAGAACGCGCTCGAACAGCTCGGCGTCCAGACCCGCGTGCAGTCCGCGATCGAGATGGACAAGGTGTGCGAGCCGGTGATCCGCCGCCGCGCCGAACGCCATCTCGAAAAGGGCCGCGTGGTGATCTTCGCCGCAGGCGTGGGCGCGCCCTATTTCACCACTGACAGCGGCGCAGCGCTGCGCGCGGCGGAAATGCGCTGCGATGCGCTCTTGAAGGGCACCAGCGTCGACGGGGTCTATGACAGCGATCCCAAACACAACCCGGATGCCGTGCGTTTCGATACCGTCACATACGACAAGGTGCTTGCCGATAACCTCAAGGTGATGGACGCCTCTGCCGTGGCGCTCTGCCGTGACAACAAGATTCCGATCGTGGTCTTCTCGATCCGCGAGAAGGGCAACCTTGCCCGCGTTCTGGCGGGCGAGGGTGTCCAGACCATTGTCCAAGACAGCTAAGAACGAAGGAAACCCCAGCCATGCCGCAATTTGACAAGGCCGATGTCGAGCGCCGGATGAAGGGCGCAGTGGAATCGCTCAAGAGCGATCTTCAGGGCCTGCGCACCGGCCGCGCCAACACCACGCTGCTCGATCCGGTGCAGGTCGAGGTCTATGGCTCGATGATGCCGCTCCAGCAGGTCGCGACCGTCTCCGCGCCCGAGCCGCGGATGCTCTCCGTGCAGGTGTGGGACAAGTCGAACCTCCACGCGGTCGAAAAGGCGATTGCCTATGCCAATCTCGGCCTTAACCCGATCATCGACGGCCAGACCCTGCGCCTGCCGATCCCCGATCTGACGCAGGAGCGCCGCAAGGAGCTCGCCAAGCTTGCGGGACAGTATGCCGAGAAGGCCAAGATCGCGATCCGCAACGTGCGCCGCGATGCGATGGAAAGTCTCAAGGCCGACGAAAAGAAGAAGGAAATCTCCGAGGACGATCGCAAGCGCTCGGAAGATCAGGTGCAGAAGCTGACCGACCAATACGTCAAGGAGACGGATGAGGCGGCAGCCAAGAAGGAACAGGAAATCCTGACGCAGTAAGGCGGCACGGATTGTGGGGAACGGATTGGACCAGGCGCGCGCCAGACACGTGGCCATCATCATGGATGGCAATGGCCGCTGGGCCAAGAAACGTGCGCTGCCGCGCGCGGTCGGGCATCAGCGCGGGGTCGAGGCGGTGCGGCGGCTGGTGCGCGCGCTTGAGCCGACGGGGCTTGAATGCCTGACGCTCTATGCCTTCTCTTCCGAAAACTGGAAGCGTTCGGAGGACGAGGTCGACGATCTGATGAACCTGATGCGCCGGTTCATCAAATCCGACCTGCCTGAATTCGTTGCCAATAATGTGAAATTGAAGATCATCGGCGATTGGCAGAGCCTCGCGCCCGATATCGTCGCGATGCTCGAAGATGCGCTCGCGCAGACCGCCAATGGCAAGCAGACGCTCGCAGTCGCGCTCAACTACGGCGGCCAGCACGAGATTGCGCGCGCGGCTGCCAAGGCTGCGGCGCAGGGCGAGGTGACGATCGACACCATCGCAGCACAGCTCGACACGGCTGACTTGCCGCCGCTTGATCTGCTAATCCGCACCAGCGGGGAAATCCGCCTGTCGAATTTCCTGCTGTGGCAGGCGGCCTATGCCGAGATGCTGTTCGTCGATACGCTGTGGCCGGATTTCGAGCCTGCACATCTGACGCAGGCGCTACATGATTTTGCGCGGAGGGAGCGGCGCTATGGCGGACGGTGAGGTGCGGGTGCGTGACCCCAAGGCGGGCGTTTCCGACCTGCCGGTGCGGCTTGCCTCGGCGATTGTCATGCTGGTGCTGGCGGGGGCTGCGCTGTGGCTGGGCGGCTGGTTCTGGACGGGCTTTGTGGCGCTGATCGGGGCTGGCATTGTCTGGGAATGGAACCGGCTGATCGAACGCTTCGGCATGACCGGGCTGGGCGAGACCGCGTGGTTCTTTTCCGGGGTCGTCTATATCGGCGGGGCAGCGCTGGCGATGGTGATCGTGCGCAACGGCCTCACCGACTTTTTCCCGAACTCGCCGATCCGGGGCTATGGCCCGCTCGAGGTGCTGCTGGTGTTCATTCTGCCGATCATTGCGGTCGATGTCGGTGCCTACTTCGTCGGCCGTATGGTCGGCGGGCCGAAGATCGCTCCGAAGATCAGTCCGGCCAAAACTTGGTCGGGTCTGGTGGGCGGCGCGCTCGCGGCGGGGCTGGTCGGGGTTGCGGTCGAAGTCAGCGATCTGGGCCCAGCCTCGGTGGTGCCGAGCTTTACGCTGGTCAATCTCGGGTTTGCGATGCTGGCCGGGCTGATCATCGCAGTGCTGGCGCAGGCGGGGGATTTCTTCGAAAGCTGGATGAAGCGGCGCGCAGGCGTGAAGGATTCAGGGGCTCTCATTCCGGGTCACGGCGGCTTGTTTGACCGGCTCGACGGTTTCCTCGGGGTGTTCTTCGTGCTGTTTCTGATTGCCATGCTGCCTGCTTTGCTGGGATGATGCCGGGATGACGCGCACGCTCACCCTGCTTGGTGCCACCGGCTCGATTGGCGCATCGACGCTCGATCTGGTGCGGCGCAACCGTGACGTCTGGCAGGTGGAGGCCGTCACCGCGCAATGCAGCGCCGCCGAACTCGCCGCGCTGGCGATCGAATTCGGGGCCAAGCTGGCGGTGGTGGGGGACGAGACCTGCCTGCCTGAATTGCGTGCGGCGCTGGGGGCGAGCGGGATTGCGGCGGCAGGCGGACGCGCGGCGCTGGTCGAGGCGGCGGCACGGCCCGTGGACATGACGGTCGCCGCCATCGTTGGCTGCGCGGGGCTTGCGCCGGTCATGGCGGCGGTGGAGCGCGGCGGCACGATTGCGCTCGCCAACAAGGAAGCGCTGGTTTCCGCAGGCGAAGTGCTGATGGAAGCGGTCGCCAGGCACGGCGCGACCCTGCTGCCCACCGATTCCGAACACAACGCGATCTTCCAGTGCCTTGCCGGCAATCGCATCGAGGATGTGGCGAAGATCACCCTCACAGCCAGCGGCGGCCCCTTGCGCACCTGGTCGATGGAGCAGCTGGAGGCGGCAACCCCTGCACAGGCGGTCGCGCACCCCAACTGGTCGATGGGCGCCAAGATCAGCGTCGATAGCGCGACGATGATGAACAAGGGGCTCGAATATATCGAGGCCTTCCATCTCTTCCCGGTCGGGCTGGAGAAGCTCGGGATCGTGGTGCACCCGCAGAGCGTGATCCATTCGATGGTCGAGTTCCGCGACCGTTCGACGCTCGCGCAGCTTGGCCCGTCCGATATGCGCGTTCCGATTGCCTCGTGCCTTGCATGGCCGCAGCGAATGGCGACGCCGCTTGAGGCGCTCGATCTGGCGGCGATCGGCGAGCTGACTTTCTTTCGGCCTGACGAGGAGCGCTTCCCCGCCACGCGCCTTGCCCGCGAGGCGATCAAGGCCGGGGGCTCCGCGCCCGCGATCCTCAATGCAGCCAACGAAGTGGCGGTCGCGGCGTTTCTTGCCGGTCAGATCAGGTTCACCCGGATTGCCGCATTGGTCGAAGAAACCCTGATGCGCAGCAATGATGCCCCGCGCCCGGCCAGCCTTGAAGAGGTGCTGGCCGTGGATCAATCCGCCAGGATGCAGGCGCAACGCCTGCTGGAGACCCGCGCCCTTGTTTGAAGCACCCCCGTTCTGGATGTATGTGATCGGCTTCCTGCTTGTGCTGGGGCCGCTGGTGACGTTGCATGAGCTGGGTCACTACCTTGTCGGGCGGTGGTTCGGGGTGAAGGCGGAAGCCTTTTCGGTCGGTTTCGGCAAGGAACTGGCGGGCTTTACCGACCGTCACGGCACGCGCTGGAAGCTCTCGGCGCTTCCGCTGGGTGGCTATGTCCAGTTCCGGGGCGACATGAACCCGGCCAGCATCCCCGATCCGCATATGCCGGCAGAGGAGGGCAGCTTCCAGAATGCAGCCCTGTGGAAGCGCGCGCTGATCGTGGCCGCAGGGCCGGTCACCAACCTGCTGCTCGCCATCGCCATCTTCGCGGCCTTCTTCGCGCTGTTCGGCAAGCCGGTGATCGCCGAAGAGGAAGATTCGCGGACCATCGGGGCGTTCTCGCCAGGCAGCGTCGCCGAGGCGGCGGGCATGGAGGTGGGCGATGTCGTCATTGCGATTGATGGTCGCCCGATCCGCGATTTCACCGATCTGAAGACCAAGGTGGCGCTCCATCCGGGCAAGCGCATGGTCTTTAGCCTTGATCGCGCGGGCCGCGAGGTCGAGGTTGCGCTCACCACAGCACGGGTCGAGCGCAAGGACAGTTTCGGCAATGTCAGCACCGAGGGGCTGATCGGCGTTGCCCCTGCGGGCGGCAAGTATGAGCTTGAAGAGGTTGGCATTCTTGAAGCCATCCCGCTTGGCGTGAAGCAGAGCTGGGACTTCACCGGGATGATGGTCACCGGCATCCAGCAGATTTTCACCGGCGAACGATCGATCAAGGAGTTGGGCGGGCCGCTCAAGATCGCCAAGTATTCGGGCGAGCAGATGAGCCTCGGGCCGCTCGCCTTCATCAATTTTGCCGCGCTGATCTCGCTTAATTTGGCATTCATCAACTTCTTGCCAATCCCCGCGCTGGATGGCGGGCATCTGATGTTCTACGCGGCCGAGGCAATCCGCCGGAAGCCGGTGGGGCCGCAGGCGACCGAGTGGGCCTATCGCACCGGGATTGCGCTGGTGCTGATGCTGATGGTGATGGTGACCGTGAATGACATCGTGACCTTGCCGATCTTCGGGAGCTGATCGGCACGGGGGATACGGCAGGACTGCCATACGCTCGCGGCTTGACCCATGCAGGCGACATGGGGCAGAGGCGGCTTCCGGGGACGACAGAGCAGCGCGAGGCGGGTGCGCACAGTTGCAGGCAAGGTTTACGTCGCGGGTCGCAAACAGGCGTCGGCCACAGGGTTGAGAACGGGATTTTAGCTGCATGAACCGATTGAGCGAGACGGGCGCGGTGCCGGTCAATTGCAACCCTGCCTCCGCGCGGCGTCCGGCCTCGGCTCGGCTGACCGGGCTGCTGTGCTGCGGATCGATCCTCGCCGGGATGCCCGCGCTGGCCCATGCGCAGGAGGCCGCCGCTCCGGCCGCGCAGCCCGCGGCGCCCGTCGCCGCGCCGCGCAGCAACACCATCCGCACGATCACCGTGGTCGGGGCCGAGCGTCTCGAGCCGACCACGATCCTCAGCTACATCCGCTTGCGGGTCGGGCAGGAATACACCTCGGCCGGCGCTGACGAGGCGCTCAAGGATCTCGGCGCGACCGAGCTCTTCGCCAATTTCTCGATCCGCAATGACGGCGGCAATGTCGTCATCACCGTGACCGAGAACCCGGTGATCAACCGCATCGTGCTGGAAGGCAACGAGCGGCTGAAGAACGACAAGATCCTGCCCGAAATCAAGCTCTCGCCGCGCCAGATCTTCACCCGTTCGAAGGTGCGCGCCGATGTGTCGCGCATCATCGAGCTGTACAAGCGCCAGGGCCGATTCGCCGCGCAGGTCGAGCCCAAGATGGTGCAGCTGCCGCAGAACCGCGTCGATATCGTGTTCGAGATCAGCGAGGGGCCCAAGTCCAAGGTTCGCCAGATCAACATTCTCGGCAACGAGAAGTTCTCCGACGGCAAGCTTCGCGGCGAGTTCGTGACCAAGCAGGCGCGTCTCACCAGCTTCTTCAGCTCGAACACCAGCTACGATCCCGATCGTCTCGCCTTCGACCAGCAGAAGCTGCGCCAGTTCTACCTGACTGAAGGCTATGCCGACTTCCGCGTCGTCTCGGCCGTGGCGGAGCTGACCCCGGATCAGCGCGACTTCATCATCACCTATGTGGTCGAAGAGGGTGAGCGCTACACCTTTGGCGACGTCAAGGTCGACAGCCAGCTGCGCGACTTCGACAGCGAGGTGATGAGCGCCCAGCTGCCGATGAAGAACGGCGATTTCTACAACGCCAAGACAGTCGAGGACACGGTCGAGCAATTGACCGAGCTGGCGGGCCGTTATGGCTATGCCTTCGCCGACGTCCAGCCGCGCTTCAACCGCAACCCGGAAGAGCGCAAGATGAACGTGACCTTCGTCCTGCGCGAGGCGCCGCGCGTCTACGTGGAACGGGTCGACATCAACGGCAACACGCTGACGCAGGACAAGGTCATCCGCCGCGAGTTCCGTCTGGCCGAAGGCGATGCCTTCAACAGCCTCGGCGTCCAGCGCACCACGGCGCGCATCAATTCGCTGGGCTATTTCCAGGAAAACTTCGAAGTCACCCAGACCGAAGGCAGCGCGCCCGACCGGATCGTCCTCGAAGCCAATATCGAAGAGCGCCCGACCGGTGAATTGCAGTTCTCGGCCGGCTTCTCCTCGATCGAGCAGTTCATTCTGGCAGGCTCGATCCGTCAGCGGAACTTCCGCGGTCGCGGCCAGACCATCGGCCTCAGCGTCAACTATTCGCAGTTCTCGCGCTCGGCGCAGATCAGTTTCTCCGATCCCTATATCTTCGATCGCAACATCTCCGGCGGGATCGACATCTACCGGCGCGATTTCAACAGCTTCAACTTCACCGGCAACAACCGCAACACGACCTTCGAACAGGCCACCACCGGCTTCTCGATGCGCGCGGGCGTGCCGCTGACCGAGTATATGTCGCTGATCGGCAGCTACACGCTCAACTACGAAGACGTGTCGCTCGATGAGACCCTGTTCTTCTCCGACACCGATGGCGATGGCGACCGCGAGTGCGATCCGCTGCGCGCAGGCCGCTTCCTGTGCGATGCAATCGGAACGCGGCTCTCCTCGATCGTGGGCCTCAGCCTCAACTACAACTCGCTCAACTCGCGCATCCGTCCTTCGCGCGGCAAGACGATCTCGCTCAGCGCCGAATTTGCCGGGCTGGGCGGGGATGTGCGCTACACCCGCTTCCGCGGCCGCGCGCAGCAGTTCTGGAACGTCGGCAATTCGGGCTTCATCTTCTCGATCCTCGCCGAAGGGGGCACGATCATCCCGCTGCAGGAACGCGCCGGCGCGGGCGTCGATGACGTGCTGCTCACCGACCGCTTCTTCCTGGGCGAGCCGCAGATCCGCGGCTTTGCGATCCGCGGTGTCGGCCCGCGCATCCTGACCCAGACCTCGCAGCTCGATCAGTTCGGCCGCCCGGTGGTGGATGCCAATGGCAACATCCAGTTCTTCACGGATCGCAACCAGGTGCGCGATGACGCGATCGGCGGCCGCAACTATTACCTGGGCCGCGCGGAGCTTGAAATTCCGCTGGGTTCGGGTGCGCGCGAGCTGGGCCTGAGGCCTTCGATCTGGGCCGATGTCGGCGCTCTGTGGGGTGTCGAAACCCCGGTGCTGACCGTCAATCCGGCCGGCACCCCGCTGCGCAATGATGCGGGCGAGGCGCTGTACCAGATCCCCAACACCTCGACCACGACCACCAGCCCGACGCAGGCTGACGGCTCGCCCAACATCCGCCTGATCCAGTCGGGGACGAACATTCGCGAGGTGTTCCTCGGCAATTCGCCCAGCCCGCGCGTGACCGCCGGGATCGGGGTCAACTGGAACTCGCCCTTCGGACCTTTCCGCATCGACTTCGCTCAGACCATCCGCAAGGTGGAAGGCGATGACGAGCGGCGCTTCACCTTCAACGTAGGAACCCAATTCTGATGACCCGTTTCACCAAGCTTCTCGCGGCCGCCAGCGTCGCGCTCGCCGCCACGACTGCGCTGCCCGCGCACGCGCAGGTCGATGGCAAGATGGCCTCGGTCGACGCGACCCGCACCATCATCAGCACCACCGCATTCCAGACTGCCTATCAGCAGATCGAGACCACTTACGCCTCGCAGAACGAACTGCGCCGCACCAAGGCGCAGGAGCGTCAGACGATGCTGACCAAGTTCGACAAGAACGGCGACAAGCAGGTCGACGAGACCGAGCAGGTGGCGATGAAGAAGTCGCCCGATTATGCCAAGCTCCAGACGCTTGAGCAGGAAATCATCGCCATCACCAACCAGATCGATGGCGCGCGCATTTTCGCGATCGAGCAGATCATCGTGCAATATGGCTCGGCGCTGCAGGACGTGTTGACGGCCGAGCAGATCAAGATCGTGCTCGATCCGTCGGTCATCCTCTATTCGCCCCCCGAAGCCGACATCACCATGAAGGTGGTCACCGCGCTCAACGCCCGCGTGCCCGCTGTCGGCGTGGTGCCGCCGTCGGGCTGGGGGCCGAGCCGTGAAGGCGCGCAGGTCTATCAGGAAGTCCAGCAGCGCCTCCAGCTGGCCGCGCAATATGCCGCCGCCCAGCAGCAGGCACAGCAGGCGCAGGGCGCGGCAGCTCCGGCAGCCGATCCCAACGCGCCGGTCGGTCGCTGATCGGTTGAAGGACGCCTGACATGAGCGACACGGGTAGCGCGGCCGCCGAGGCACCGCTGGATTACGATATCGTCAAGATCCTCAAGGCCTTGCCGCATCGCTACCCGTTGCTGCTGGTCGACCGGGTGAAGGCGATCACCCTCGGGGAACGCATCCACGCGGTCAAGGCCGTGAGCATGAACGAGCAGTTCTTCCAGGGCCACTTCCCCGGCGCGCCGATCATGCCCGGCGTGCTTCAGATCGAGGCGCTGGCGCAGGCCGCGGGCATCCTCGGGATCGAGACGATGGAACTGGCGGGCACGGGCAAGCTGGTGATCTTCATGGGGATCGAGAACGCCAAGTTCCGCGCCCCCGTGACGCCCGGCTGCCTGCTCGATCTGCACGTCGAATTCACCCAGAAGCGCAGCCGCGTCTACAAGTTCAAGGGCGTGGCAAGCGTCGAGGGCAAGACCACCTGCGAAGTTGAATTCACCGCGATGATGACCGACGCTCTTTGATGTGCGCGGGGCCATCCGGCCCCGCGTCCTCGCTAGACGCGCGGCTAGCCGCGCCCGCTGCGGGCGGCTGGTCAGCCTTGCGGTCGCTACGCGACCGATCATCGCCTGAACTTCCGTGGTTGCATTGGTTCGCTTTCGCCACTAAGGCGCGCGCTTCCCATTCATAGCTGTGCCGGTCGGAACCGGCGCCATGCTGCAAAGGATACCGTCATGAAGACCGAAGGTCACCCCGATTACCACATGATCACGGTCAAGATGACCGATGGCACCGAATTCCAGACCCGCTCGACCTGGGGCAAGGAAGGCGATGTGCTCGCGCTCGATATCGATCCGCTGAGCCACCCTGCCTGGACCGGCGGCAAGCAGCAGGTTTCCGAAGGTGGCCGCGTGGCCGCGTTCAACAAGCGTTTCGGCGGGCTCAGCCTCAAGAACAAGTAAGCTATCACAAGCTGCGCGGGTTTCGGCCCGCAACGAGGGAGGCGGGCCGACGGGCTCGCCTTTTTCGTATCTGGCCCGCGTTCAGCCCTGCCAGGGCCGCTCGCGATACCACTTGGTGATGACGTATTTGACGCCCTTCCGCACCTTCATGCCGTGGTGGAGAGTGGCCGGGTTGACCGCCCCGTCGGCCAGCCGGTTGTTCCAGCACAGCAGCTTGCCCGCTTCGGGCTGGAAGGTCTTGTCCAGCAGCTTGAACCGCGTCGCCCCGCCTGCGGCGACATCATTGAGATAGACCATGAAGGTCCAGGTGCGGTTGCCCGAATTGGCGCAATAGGTGTGGAAGTCGCGCCCGCCCGGCACGAAGTAGTCGGTGTGCGGCTTGAACTCCTGCCCCTCGGCGTAGCGTTGGCCCTGAAGGGGTTCGCCAAAGGCCGGATCGATCCCGCACAGCGCCGTCAGCAGCGCCTCCATCCGCGCAACGGCGGGCAGATCGGCGGCGAGGTCGCAGGTCTCGCTGGTGCGGAAATAGGCATCGCCATTGTCGTCGGCGATGGTCGAAGGACGGCGGTCGGCGTCGATCAGCGCGATCAGTTCGGCGGCAAGGGTCACGGGCACGAATCGCTTCAGCTGGAACAGCTCGGCCTTGGGAGTGGGCACGCGCTGCACGCCGGGCTGCGCGGCGAGGTGTGCGGCGGTTGAGTCGCGGGTGATGATCATGGCTGGCCAAGGATAGAAGCCCGACAGGTCGAGGCAATCACTTTGGCGCCGCGAAACAATCTTGCGTCCGCACGGTCACAAAGCAGTTTTCGCTTCCCTTGAGCAAGGCTTTGTGCAAGAGGCGCGCCTCCCTGCTGAGCGCACTTGACGGTGTGTCCGGCTTGCGTCAACCGCAGCGCTTCGCGCAAGGGCGGCGGCAACCGGAACGGTGGCTTGCGGGCAGGGGCGTGTGGCGATCATAGCTCAGTTGGTTAGAGCGCCGGTTTGTGGTACCGGAGGTCACGGGTTCGAACCCCGTTGGTCGCCCCATCTCTCCCTCAGGTCATGCTGGCTGTCCTGCCCGACAGGGGAGACGACATGACCGCATTCTGGGCCGAGCCCGATTTCGACGCGCACGAGCTTGTGCAGCTGGTTCACGACCGGGCGAGCGGGCTGACGGCGATCATTGCGGTTCACTCCACGCATCTCGGCCCCTCGGCGGGTGGCACCCGCTTCTGGCATTACAACGAACCTGCTGCCGCGATGCGTGATGCGCTGCGGCTGTCGCGCGGGATGAGCTACAAGAACGCGATGGCAGGCCTGCCGATGGGCGGCGGCAAGGCGGTGATCCTTGCCGATGAACAGCGCATCAAGACCCCGGAAATGCTCGCCGCTTTCGGTGATGCGGTCGAAGCGCTGGGCGGGCGTTACGTCACCGCCGAAGACGTCGGCATCTCCGAGGCCGACATGGTGGCCGTCTCCCAGCGCACCGCGCACGTCTCGGGCCTGCCGGTCGAGGGCGAAGGCAGCGCGGGCGGCGATCCGGGGCCGTTCACGGCTTACGGTATCTATCTCGGCATCAAGGCGGCGGTGCGCCACAAGCTGGGCAAGGACAGCGTGGCGGGCGTGCACGTCGCGCTGCAAGGCACCGGCTCGGTCGGCGGCGGGGTGGCGCGGTTGCTGGCGAAGGACGGCGCGAAGCTGACGCTGGCCGACATCAACACGGCCCGCGCGGCAGCTCTGGCGGACGAGTTGGGCGGCGTGGCGGTCGCCTCCGATGCGATCATGGCGACCCCCTGCGACGTCTTCAGCCCCAATGCGCTGGGTGCGATCCTCGACGATGCGGGCATTGCCGCGCTCGACTGCGCGGTGGTGGCAGGCGGAGCGAACAACCAGCTCGCGCGCCCGGAACACGGCACGAAGCTGGCAGCGCGCGGCATTCTCTATGCGCCCGACTATGTCATCAACGCAGGCGGCATCATCTCGGTCGCAACCGAATACCTCGCCCGGCGCGAGGGGCGCAGCGGCGGCATTGCCGAGGTCGACGCTCTGATCGCGCAGATCCCCGGACGGCTCGAATCGATCTGGGCCGAAAGCGAGAGCAGCGGCCTCACCGCCGATGTTGTCGCCGACCGGATGGCTCAGAAGCTGATCGGACGCGGCTGATCGCGGGTTGGTGATCGGGCGCGGGTGCCGGAGGCGGGAACTATTCCGTCCTGCCACCATTTGCGCTCTTGTCGGGAACGGGTGTAAGGCTACAAGCCCGCAGCGACAGCGAAAACCGATGCACATCTACGCCAATCCGACCCGATTCCTTGCTCTGGCAAAGTGGCTGATGCCGCTCCTGTTCTGGAGCGGTCTGGTGCTGTCGCTGGGCGCGGTCGGATGGGGCCTGTTCATGGTGCCGCCCGACCGGCTGATGGGCGAGACGGTGCGGATCCTGTTCATCCATGTGCCCGCCGCTTGGCTCGGCATGGGGGGCTGGGCCGGGATCGCGATTTCCTCTGCCATGCTGCTGATCTGGAAGCACCCGCTCGCAGCGCTTTCGGCCCGAGCGATTGCGGTGCCGGGGATGGTGTTCTGCGCGATCTGCCTTGCCACCGGCTCGATCTGGGGCCGCCCGACCTGGGGCACCTGGTGGGAGTGGGACGGGCGGCTGACCTCGATGCTCGTCCTGCTGTTCCTCTATGCCGGCTACATCGCCCTCACCGAAGCGGCGGAAAAGGAAGGCTCTTCCAGCAAGATCGCGGCGATTTTCGGCATGGTGGGTGCGGTCAATGTGCCGATCATCAACCGTTCGGTGGTGTGGTGGAATTCGCTTCACCAGCCGCCCAGCATCACCGCAGGCAAGAGTGCTATCGAGCCGACCTTCCTTGTGCCGCTGCTGATCGCGGTGCTCGGCTTCTCGCTGCTGTTCGGCGCGATCGTGCTGATGCGGATGCGCGCGCTGATTGCCGAGCAGCAGGTCGAGGCGCGCCTGCGCCGCCGCGCGCTCGATGATGATGCGCCCGTCCCAGCGATGGGGCAGGCCTGATGCGCGAGCAACTGGATCAATGGGATTTCGTGTGGCTCGCCTATGGTGTGGGCGGGCTGGCTCTGGCGCTCTTGATCGTCTGGGCATGGCGCGCGATGGTGCGCGCCGAGGCGAAGCGTGACGCAAGCCGGCGGCGCTGAGGAAGAGAGTAGTCGATGAAGGCCAAGCATCAACGTCTGATCCTCGTGATCATCGCGCTTCTGGCGATTGTCGGCGCGGGGCTGCTGGCGGCGTGGTCCCTGCGCAATCAGGCGAATTATTTCTACCTGCCCGAACAGATGGCGCAAACGCCCCCGGACGTGGGGCAGGCGGTGCGGCTGGGCGGGATGGTCAAGGCGGGATCGATCAAGACCGCGCCCGACGGCGTGACGGTCGATTTCCTCGTTACCGGCAAGACCGCCGATGCGATCCCCGTGCGATACAGCGGCATCCTGCCCGATCTGTTCGTCGAAGGATCGGGCGTGGTCGCGGAAGGCAGCCTTGGCCCGGACGGGGTGTTCATGGCGACCAACCTGCTTGCCAAGCATGACGAGAATTACGTGCCCAAGGAGCTGGAAGGCATGGGCACCGATGACGCTGCAAAGATGGCCGCCGACACCACGGTTGGCCTGTAACGGGACCAGGACAGGGACAAGGGCAGGGCAATGATTGCGGAAATCGGACTGGCCGCCCTGTGGCTCGCCGCGGCCCTCGCGGTGTTGCAGATGGTCTCGGGCGCTTTCGCGCTGCGCAGCCCCGAGGGCGAGGTCAATGCGCTGGCGATCTACGCGCGGCCTGCGGCGGTGGTGCAGGCGGTGCTGGCGGTGCTTGCCTTCATCTTGCTGCTTTACGCCTTTGCGGTCACCGACCTGTCGATCAAGCTGGTGGCGAGCAATTCGCACTCGATGAAGCCGTTCATTTACAAGCTCACCGGCACCTGGGGGAACCACGAGGGCTCAATGCTGCTCTGGGTCGGGGTTTTGGCGCTTTCTGGCGGGTTATTGGCGGCTTTTGAGCGCCGCTTGCCGGAACGTACCATGAGCGCGACGCTGGCCGTGCAGGGCTTTGTGGCGCTGGGCTTCTATGCCTTTCTGCTGTTGTCCTCCAACCCGTTCGAGCGGCTGCCGGTGCCTGCGGCCGAGGGGACAGGCCTCAACCCCTTGCTTCAGGACATCGGCCTCGCGATCCATCCGCCGACGCTTTATGCGGGCTATGTCGGCCTGTCGGTGGCCTTCAGCCTGGCAATGGGCGCGCTGCTGACGCGCGAGGTCAATCCGGCCTTCGCCCGCGTGATGCGCCCTTGGGTGCTGGGGGCGTGGGTGCTGCTGACCTTCGGGATCACGGCGGGCAGCTATTGGGCCTATTACGAGCTCGGCTGGGGCGGCTGGTGGTTCTGGGACCCGGTCGAGAATGCCTCGCTGATGCCGTGGCTGGCCGCGACCGCGCTGATGCATTCGGTCAGCGTGCTGGCCGCGCGTGATGCGCTGCGGACGTGGACGATCATGCTGGGCGTCCTGGCGTTCTCGATGTCGATGCTGGGCACCTTCCTGGTGCGTTCGGGCGTGCTGACGAGCGTTCATGCCTTCGCGGTCGATCCGGAACGCGGCGCGTTCATTCTTGGCCTGCTGGGGCTCTATATCGGCGGGGCGTTCACGATCTTCGCCCTGCGCGCAGGCGCTGTGGCCGAGGGCAAGCGCTTTGCCGTCGCCAGCCGTGAAGGCGCGCTGGTGTTCAACAATGTGATGCTCTCGGCGATCCTCGCGATCGTGCTTTTGGGCACGCTTTACCCGCTGCTGACCGAGGCGTTCGATGTCCGCGTCAGCGTCGGCCCGCCCTATTTCAACCCGGCTTCGGCGATCTTTGCGGTGCCGATGCTGCTGGTGATGGCGATCGGCCCGCTGCTGCGCTGGCGGCAGGACAAGCCGGCGCGTTTGCAGTTCGAGATGTCGCTGATCGCGGCGGTGCTGATCGCTGTGATCGCGCTGGTGAGTTTCTTCGGCTCCTATCCCTTCCTGCCGCTGCTGGGCCTTGGCCTTGCCGCGGCGCTGGCGGTGGCGGCCTTCCTCCCCTTGAAGGGCCGCAATCTGGGGCGCGTGCCGGTGGCGACGTTGGGAATGGTGCTGGCCCATTTCGGGGTCGCGGTCTCGCTGTTCGGCATGGCCTGCGAGGGCGCCTTCTCGCAGGAGCGCCTCGCTGCTGTCGCACCGGGCGCGACCGAGCAGGTTGGTGATTTCGCGGTCACGCTCGACAGCGTCAGCCCGGTTGCAGGGCCGAACTGGACGGCGATCGAAGCGCAAATTGCCGTCCGCCACAAGGGCGGGGAACCGGTGATCCTGAACCCCCAGGCGCGCAATTTCTGGTCGCCGCCGCAGTCGACTTCGGAAAGCGCGCTGCTGACCCGCTGGGACGGGCAGCTTTACGCCGTGATTGGCAATCAGGCCGAGGACGGGCGCTGGCAGATCCGTATCTGGTGGAAGCCGTTCGTGACCTTCATCTGGTATGGCGGCCTTCTGATCGCGCTCGGCGGGATCATGGCGATTGCGGGCCGGGTGCGGGTTGATGTGAAGCGCCGCAAGGCGAGCGCGCTGGGTGCCCAGCGCCGCGCCGATGTCGAAGCGCTGGGCACGTCTCAGCCGGTTCCGGCGGAGTAGGCGATGATGCGATCCCGTCTGTTCCTGTGGGTGCCGCTTGCGCTGTTTGCCTTCTTCGCCGGGCTGGCAGGCTATATGCTGACCCAGGAAAAGGATCAGTTTGTCGAGAGCACGATGATCGGCCAGCCCTTGCCCGATTTCGCGCTCGCGCCCGCGTTCGAAGGTCTGCCCGGCGCGGCCAAGGCGGACTTCACCGGCAAGCCCAAGCTGCTCAATATCTGGGCCAGCTGGTGCACCCCCTGCATCGCTGAAGCCCCGCAGCTCGAAGCCCTGCAGGCCAAGGGGGTCGAGATCATCGGTGTCGCGATCCGCGACCGGCCTGAAGATGTCGCCAATTTCCTCGGCCGTTATGGCAATCCCTACGCCCGGATCGGCAGTGATCCGATTTCGGAAGTGCAGCTCGGAATTGGCTCGTCGGGCGTGCCGGAGACCTTCGTGATCGATGCCAAGGGCGTGATCCGCTATCAGCATATCGGCGACATCCGGCCCGAACACGTGCCGATGCTGCTGGCCGAACTGGAGAAGGCGCAATGATCCGCTGGGTGTTCGCGCTGTTGGTCGGGCTGGCCGCGCTGGCGGTGCCGGTTCTTGGGCAGGATTCAATGCCGCCCGCGCCCTATGCCTATAACCAGCTCGACGACCCCCGGCTCGAAGCCGAGGCGAGCGCGCTGATGCACACGCTGCGCTGCCTGAAGTGCCAGTCGCAATCGATCGCCGATAGCGATGCGCCGATGGCGGGCGATATGCGCCACCAGGTGCGCAGCCGTATTCTGGCAGGTGAGAGCCCCGACCAGATCCGCGCCTGGCTGATCGCGCGCTATGGCGATTACGTGAGCTACGAGCCCGAGGTCAGCGCCACCACCTGGCCGCTTTTCGCAGTGCCGGTGCTGCTGCTGCTGATCGTGGGCGGCGTGCTGTTGCGGCGGCTTGGGCGCAAGCGCAATGATGCGGGAGAGGCGGCATGATCGGCGGATGGCTCGCGGTCGGAGCGCTTGCGCTTGCGGCTTTTGCCTTTGCGGTGCTGGTGCTGCGCCTGCCGCGTGAAGGCATGACGCTGTTCGGCGCGGTGCTTGTGTTCGGGCTTGCGGGCTACGCCTGGCAAGGCTCGCCGGGGCAGGCATCCGCGCCCAAGCCCGAGGGCGTCGAGCGCGGCGCGCAGGGCGAGGCCATGGTTGAGGGCCGCGCCGCCTTGTTCGACCGCACGACCCCGGCGCCTGATTACCTTGTCACCTCCGACGCCTTCGCTCGCAATGGCCGCTTCGGCGATGCGGCGGGCCTGCTCCAGAAGGGTCTGAAGGACAATCCGCGCGATCTTGAAAGCTGGCTGGCGCTCGGCCTTGCACTGGTGGGCCATGCCGACGGTTTCGTCACCCCGGCGGCCGTGCAGGCCTTTTCGCGGGCCAAGGCGATCGACCCCGATCATCCCGGGGCCGAATATTTCCTCGGCTATGCCTATCTCCAGAGCGGCGAGATCGTGGCTGCGCGCAAGGTCTGGGCGGGTCTGGTTGCCCGCTCGCCCGAAGATGCACCCTGGCGCGAGGGGCTGGCAGCCGAGGTCGCCCGGCTCGACGACATGATCGCGCGGGCACCGATGCTGCGCGGGCAGCAATAGCGGTTCTTGTCCGGCGCGTGTCATGCACTAGCGCGATGTTGCGTGTGCGAATAGGGAGTGCTAGGCGCGCGCGCTTTCCGGGCTGAGTCTCTCAGGCCCGGGTGGGCAGTACCGGGGGGATACGGGAAATCCGATTGACATGACCAGCACCGCATCTTCCGCCGACACCGCTGACGCGCACTCCGCCACATCGGGGCACGGCCACACCGGCTCCCCTCTCGCGCTGGCGGTCGGTGCGGTGGGCGTTGTCTTTGGCGATATCGGCACAAGCCCGCTCTACGCCTTCCGCGAAACTTTCGCCTCGCATCACGGCGCGCCCGGGATCTCGCCCGATGCTGCGCATATCCACGGGGTGCTGAGCCTCGTGTTCTGGTCGATGATGATGGTGGTGACGGTGAAGTACGTCCTCACCATCATGCGGGCCGATAATGGCGGCGAGGGCGGGAGCCTTGCGCTGCTGGCGCTGATCAAGCGCACTTCGGCCACCAAGACATGGACGGGGCCGCTGATCCTGCTGGGCGTGTTCGCGACCGCGCTGTTCTACGGCGATTCGATGATCACCCCGGCGATCTCGGTGCTCTCCGCGACCGAGGGTCTGCAATATATCGTCCCCGGCTTCAAACCGTGGATCGTGCCGACAGCCGTGGCGATCCTGTTCGGCCTGTTCGCGATCCAGTCGCGCGGGACCGACCGGGTGGGCAAGCTGTTTGGCCCGATCATGCTCACCTATTTCTCGATGCTGGCGGTGCTCGGTGTGATGCACCTGACGGCCAATCCGGCGATCATCCTCGAGACGATCAATCCGGTGAATGCCCTGCGCTTCTTCGTGACCGACGGCTTTGTCGCCTTCATCGCGCTGGGCAGCGTGGTGCTGGCGGTGACCGGCGCGGAGGCGCTTTATGCCGATATGGGGCACTTCGGGCGCAAGCCGATCGGACTGTCGTGGCTGACCTTCGTGTTCCCGGCGCTCATGCTCAACTACATGGGGCAGGGCGCGCTGATCCTGTCGCAGTCCTCACCGGCAGAGGCAGCGGCGCTGATCAAGGATCCCTTCTTCCTGATGATCCCCGACATGGTGCGCGTGCCGGTTATCATCCTCGCGCTGCTGGCCACCATCATCGCCAGTCAGGCGGTGATCTCGGGCGCCTTCAGCCTGACCCAGCAGGCGATCCAGCTGGGCTTCATTCCGCGCATGGAAATCCGCCACACCAGCGCGGCGGCGGCAGGGCAGATCTATATTCCGGCGATCAACTGGGGCCTGATGGTCATGGTGATCCTGCTGGTGCTGTTCTTCCAGTCATCGAGCGCGCTGGCGGCGGCCTATGGCATTGCGGTGACCGGGGCGATGTTCATCGACACGCTGCTGTTGGCTGCGGTGCTGTTCAGCCTGTGGCGCTGGCCGCTGTGGAAGGCGCTGCCGCTGGTGATCATGTTCCTGATCGTCGATGTCGCCTATTTCGGCGCGAACCTCATCAAGGTGCCGCAGGGCGGGTGGGTGCCGCTGCTGATCGGCTTCACGATCTTCACGCTGCTCACCACCTGGTCGAAGGGCCGCGAGCTGATGCGCGCGAGCATGACCGAGAGCGCACTGCCGATCGAAATCTTCGCCAAGAGCGCGCACAATTCCGCCACCCGCGTGCCGGGGACGTCGGTGTTCATGGCATCGAGCAACTCGGGCGTGCCCTCGGCGCTGCTCCACAACATCAAGCACAACAAGGTGCTGCACGAGCGCGTGCTGATCCTGACGTTGCAGGTGCGCGGGATGCCCTATGTCGACGAGGCCGAGCGTTACGAGTGCAAGAACCTCGGCAACGGGTTTTACCGGGTGACGATCTATTGCGGCTTCCTTGAGGAAACCGATGTGCCCAAGCTGCTCGGCTCGCTCGACCTGTGCGACGGCGCGTTCGACATGATGCAGACGAGCTTCTTCCTCTCGCGCCAGACGCTGCTGGCCTCGGCCAAGCCGGGGATGGCGATCTGGCGGGAAAAGCTGTTCGCGTGGATGCTGAGGAACGCCGCAAGCGCGATGGAGTTCTTCCGCCTGCCCACCAACCGCGTGGTCGAGCTGGGGAGCCAGGTGGAGATCTGACGGTGCGCCGGGCGATTGCATCGGTGGCGGCGCTTGCTCTGCTGACGCTGGGCTGCACACCCGCCGACAGCGAAGCGCAGGCCCCGCCGCAAGGGAGCAAGGCCCCAATGGCCAATCCGGTTTTCCATTTCGAAATTCCCGTTACTGACATGGACCGGGCGATAGCCTTCTACGAGGCGGTTTTCGGCCATGACCTGACCCGCGAGAGCGTCGATGGCTACGACATGGCCTTCTTCCCCCGCGCCGATGGCCAGCCGGGCGCGAGCGGCGCGCTGGCCAGGGGCGATGTCTATCGTCCGTCCCATGATGGCCCGGTGATCTATTTCGACGTGCCCGATATCGACGCGGTGATCGCCCGTGCCGAGGCCCGGGGGAGCAAGGTTCTCTATCCCAAGAAGGATATCGGCGCGGCGGGCTTCGTCGCCGAGATCGAGGACAGCGAGGGCAACCGCATTGCTCTCAGCCAGCCCAAGGGCTGATCACCCGCCCGTCGGCGGTTCGTCCTCGAACACCTTGGCCTTGTCCTCGAAGCTGAGGCCATGCTTCAGCAGCATCGGGATCTGGCTGAAGGTAAACAGGAAGGTCAGCGGCAGGAACACCCAGATCTTGGCCCATAGCCAGCTTTCAAAGCTGAGCTGGGCGCGCAGGACTTCGTTCAGCACCGCAAGGCCGAGGAAGAACACACCCCAGTTGCGCGACAGCTTGAGCCAGCCTTCGTCCGACAGCCCCTCGAAGGCGGCTTCGAGCAGGATCTTCAGCAGCGCCTTTCCGGCAAGGAACCCGCCCAGCAGCGCAACCCCGAAACCGGCATAGATGATCGTGGGCTTCAATTGCACGAAGGTCGGGTCGCCGAAGAAGATGGTGAGGCTGCCGAAACCAACGATCAGCGCGGTCGAGAACCACAGCATCGGCGAGACCTTGCCCAGCCGGAACTTCGAGAACAGCAGCGCGGCGACCGCGGCGACCATGAACGCTCCGGTGCCGTAGATGATTGCCCCGAGCTCGCCGACCGGGTTGGGATCGGCGGGCGACTGCCACTTGTAGACCCCGAGGAACACCAGCAGCGGGCCGTAATCGACCGCAACGTGGAGCCAGCTCGAGGCGGCCTGCTTGGTTTCGTTGTCGCTCATCACGCCACCCCGGCAATCACGCGCGCCACAAGATCGGGGTCGAAGGGGCGCAGGTCTTCCATCTTCTCGCCGACCCCGATGGCGTGGATCGGGAGGCCATATTGCTCGGCCGCCGCGACCAGCACGCCGCCCCTCGCCGTGCCGTCAAGCTTGGTCATAATGAGGCCGGTGACGCCTGCGACTTCCTTGAAGACGTCGATCTGGGCGAGCGCGTTCTGGCCGTTGGTGGCATCCAGAACCAGCACCACATCATGCGGCGCTTCGGGGTTGAGCCTGCCGAGGACGCGGCGGATCTTGGCCAATTCCTCCATCAGTTCGGACTTGTTCTGCAAGCGGCCCGCAGTGTCGACGATCAGCGCGTCGATCCCGGTGTCGGTCGCCTGTTTGACCGCATCGAACACGATCGCCGCCGGATCGCCGCCTTCAGGCCCGCGCACGATATCGACCCCGATGCGGCCCGCCCAGGTCGCCAGCTGGCCGATCGCGGCGGCGCGGAAGGTGTCGCCCGCGGCCAGCAGCACGCCGTAGTCGTCCTCCATGAACAGGTGCGCGAGCTTGGCGATGGTGGTGGTCTTGCCCGAGCCATTGACCCCGATCACCAGGATCACCTGCGGGCGGGGGAAAGCGGTGATTTCGAGCGGCTTGGCGACCGGGCGCAGGATCGCGGCGATTTCTTCCGCGACCGCTTCCTTCAATTCGCGGGTGGTGATCTCCAGCCCGAAGCGCTTGTCGGCCAGACGCGCGCGGATGCGGGCGGCGGCGGACGGGCCGAGGTCGGAGAGGATCAGCGCGTCTTCGACCTCGTCGAGTGTTGCGTCGTCAAGCTTGGCCGTGCCGCCGCCCGTGTTGGTCGGAAGGTTGGCGCTGAGGCGCTCGGAGGTCTTGGCAAAGCCGCCGAACAGGCGCTCTCTCCAACTGGTTTCACTCATGCGAGCTGGCCCTCCCTGAGGCCGCTTGGGGTCACGTCGATGATGGTGCCTGCCGCCGTGCCGGGGGGCAGGGCGACGGGTGCGTAGTTGGGGGCATAGCCCGTGCCGCCCCGCTCGGCGAGGACGGGCAGCGTTTCGCCCACAAGGCTTTCGAGCCAGCGGGCGCGGATAGTGGCGGCGCGGGCGCGTAGCTCTGCGGCGCGGGACTTCACGACTTCGCGCGCCAGCTGCGGCATCCGCGCAGCCGGGGTGCCGGGGCGGGGCGAGAAGGGGAAGATGTGGGCGTGGACGATCTCGAGCTCGTCGATGATCGCAAGGTTGGCCTGATGGTGGCTATCGTCCTCGGTCGGAAAGCCGGCGATGAGGTCAGCGCCGGTGGCGATGTCGGGGCGAAGGACCTTGAGCCGCGCGACCAGTTCCAGCGCATCGCGCCTGAGATGCCGCCGCTTCATCCGCTTGAGGATGAGGTCGGCCCCGTGCTGGAGCGAGAGGTGGAGGTGCGGCATCACTCGCGCCTCATGCGCCAGCAGATCGAACAGCAGCGGATCGATCTCGATCCCGTCGACCGATGACAGGCGCAGCCGGGGGAGGGCGGGGAAAGCGGCCAGAATCGCGGCCACCAGCGTGCCGAGGCGCGGGGCATCGGGCAGATCATGGCCCCACGAGGTGAGATCGACCCCGGTCAGCACCACCTCCTGCACGCCTGCGGCAAGATGGGCTTCGATCTCGCGCAGCACATCCGGCACGGCGAGCGACCGGCTCGTTCCCCGGCCTTGCGGGATCACGCAGAAGGTGCAGGCGTGGTCGCAGCCGTTCTGCACCGCGACGAAGGCGCGGGTGCGAGCGGGTGCGATTGGGGGCGCTTCCCCCGGCACATTCCAGCTGCGCGGATCGAGCTTGGCCGCATTGGCCACCAGCCCGTCAACCTCGGCCATGCCGCCGATCTCTGCACGGTCGATCTCGGCCGCACAGCCCGTTACCACCAGCCGCGCCGCCGGGTGATCGCGGCGCGCGCGGCGGATTGCCTGCCGGGTCTGGCGCAGCGCTTCGCCCGTCACCGCGCAGGAATTGACCACCACCAGATCCCGCTCGCCTGCCAGCATGGCGCGCATCCGCTCGCTTTCCGCAATGTTCATGCGGCAGCCCAGGCTGATGATGTGCGGGGCGTTCAAGAATAGTCTTCCCAGCGGAAGGTGCCGCGAAAGCTCTCCGCCGCCGGGCCGCTCATCAGGATCGTTCCGCCCGGCTCCCAGGCGATGACGAGATCGCCGCCGGGGAGCGTCACACGCACCGGGCTTGTGACCAGCCCGCGGCGGATCGCTGCGACGGCGGTCGCACAGGCGCCGGTGCCGCAGGCGCGCGTCAGCCCCGCGCCGCGCTCCCACACCCGCAAGCGGAGGTTATCCGCCCCCGCAAGGCTCGCGACATTGACGTTCACCCGCTCGGGAAACAGCGCCTCATGCTCGATGATCGGGCCCAGCTCTTCAAGCGGCACCGCGCCTGCATCATCGACAAAGAACACCGCGTGCGGATTGCCGACATTGACCGCCATCGGGCCTTCCAGGCTCTCCCAGCCCACCGGCATGGCGAAGGTGTCCATCGCATAGGCAAGCGGGATCGCGTCCCAATCGAAACGGGGCTTGCCCATGTCGACCCGCGCGCCGCCGTCGAGCGCTTCCAGCGCGATCGGCCCGCCGCCGGTCTCCACCACTGCGGGCGCGCCGTGCAGCAGGGCCACCGCGCGGCTGCCATTGCCGCAGGCGCCAGCCTCGCTGCCGTCGGAATTGAAGAACCGGACACGAAAATCGTGGGTTTGGCTCGGTTCGAGCAGGATCAGCTGGTCAAAACCGATCCCGGTGCGCCTGTCCCCCAGCGCGCGCACCACCGACGCGGTCACCGCCGGCAGGGGCGTCTCGCGCGCGTCGAGCACGACGAAATCATTGCCGAGCCCGTGCATCTTGATGAAGGGAACGATCTGGGTCACGCCAGCGCATCTATGCACGCGAAGGCGGCGCGTCTAGTCTCGCCCGCGCCAGCGCCGCGACGGCGGCCCGATCAGGGGCGGGAAATGCGGTAGAGCGTGGGCGCGTCTTCGGTGCCGGTGCGCGGCAGGCCGGGCTGCGTACCGAGCGCGCCGGTCAGCTTGCCCGCCGCCTTCAACCGCGCGCGCACCGCATCGGCATCTTCCGGCTGACCATAGAAATAGCCCTGGGCCTTGAGCTTGCCCATCGCCTTGAGCGCCTCGAGGATTTCCGCGTCCTCCACGCCTTCGGCCGTCAGCGGCAGATCGAGCCCGCGCCCCAGCGAAACGATCGCCTCGACGATGCGCGAACGGTTGCCCGGCTCCTTCAGCTCGCTCACGAAGCTGCGGTCGATCTTGATGCGGTCAAACGGCAGGTTGCGCAGCTGTTCGAGGCTCGAATAGCCGGTGCCGAAATCATCAAGGCTGATCTGCACGCCCTGATTGCGCAGGGACATGATCATCGAGCGCACCAGCCCGATGTTCTCGTGCAGGCAGCTTTCGGTGATCTCGATCTCAAGCCGCTGCGGCGGGAAACCGGCGGCGACCAGCCGCTTGAGCAGGCGCTGGGCAAACCACGGATCGCGCAGCTGCACCGGCGAGATGTTGATCGACAGCGTCAGCGAATCGTCCCACTCGCGGGCATCGGCAAAGGCCTGATCCATCAGCCTTTCGGACAATTCGTTGATGAGCCCGATTTCCTCGGCAATCGGCACGAAGATGTCGGGGCTGATGAGGCCAAGCTGCGGCGAGCGCCAGCGCGCGAGCATCTCGAAGCCGACCAGTGCGCCGGTCTCAAGATCGACCTGCTGTTCGTAATAGGGCACGAATTCGCCGCGAGCCAGACCGCGCCGGATGCCGGTTTCCAGCTGATTGCGGAACCGAAGCTCGCTCTCCATGCTCGGCTCGAACCAGAAGTAGCGGTTCCGGCCCTGCTTCTTGGCGTGATAGAGCGCCATGTCCGCGCGGTGCATCAGCGTGCTGGCATCGACCACCAGCCCGATCGTGCCATCGGCATCGTGATCGGCGGCAAGCCCGATCGACAGCGTCAGTTCGACCGTGAGTTCTGGCAAGCGGAACGGCTGGGCAAGGGTTTCGAACAGGCGAATGACAAGATCATCGACCCGGTCGTCATGGCCGGCAGGGTAAGGCATGACGAAAGCGAACTCGTCGCCCCCAAGCCGTGCCAGCCGGGCATCACGCGGCAGCAGTCCCCGCACCCGCTCGCACAGCATGACAAGCACGGCATCGCCCGCCGAATGGCCGTGCATATCATTGATTTGCTTGAAATTGTCGAGATCGATCATGCAATAGGCGACAGCCTCGCCGCGCACCGCGGCCCGCGCGCGCAGTTCCTCGGTCGCATCGAGCATGGCGCGGCGATTGAGGCACTGGGTCAGCGGGTCGGTGGCCGCAAGCAGCTGGGCGCGGGCTTCGGCCTGACGGCGCTCGGCAATCTCGTGGGTCAGTTCGCGGTAGCGGCGCCAGCCGAAGATGATCAGCGCGATGTTGAGCAGCAGGGCGTTGACGAGGATCACGTCCGGCTCGCGGCCATTGCCGAACAGCGCTTCGACCGCCTTGGGCAGCACGGATCCGCCCGTGCCGACCAGCATGATGACGGCAGCCACCGCGATCCCGAGCGCGATCACATCGCGTTCGGCGGCCTGGAGCGGATTGTCGGGCTCGTGATCTGTCAAAACCGTTGCCTTGTGCTTTTCTAACGCTCGCGGGGCGGGGTAGCCCTTGCTGCGACCTTTCGCGATTCATCCCAGATCGCGCTAAAGATAGGGTTAATGTTGCCGTGCCCTTCGGGGCTTGGCGAGAGCGGGGCGCGAGGGCTATCGGAGCGCTCCCACTTTGACCTGCACTCAGGGAGCGCTGCGCACCATGGCCTATTGGCTGATGAAATCCGAACCCTTCAAATACAGCTGGGATGACCTTGTCGCCGAGGGCGAAGGGACGTGGGATGGGGTGCGCAACTATCTGGCGCGCAACAACCTCATGGCGATGCAGGTGGGCGACGAGGCGTTCTTCTATCACAGCCGCGAGGGGCTGGAGATTGTCGGGATTGCCACGATCACGGTCACGGGGATCGGCGATCCCACGGATGAAACCGGCAAATGGGCTGCGGTGAAGCTCAAGGCCAAGGAAAAGTTCCCCCGTCCGGTCACGCTCGCTGCCATCAAGGCCGAGCCGCGTCTGGCCGAAATGCAGCTGATCCGCCTGTCGCGCCTGTCGGTGTGTGCGGTCAGCCCTGAAGAATGGGCGGTGATCCGGGAGATGGCCGGCGCCTGAGCCCCGGATCTACCTAAACCTCAGATGAACAAAAACAACAACTTGGCTGAAAAGGGGCATCTGGCCGTGCCCGCGCCACAGGCTGTCTCATAATACTGGTTGCAGTGGAACGCCGATGCGATCCCATCATTCGTTCCTTGAAGCCGCGACATTCTCGCCGCGGTCATAATGGAGGACGCAATGGGTAAGCTTGTTGAAAACATCAAAGGCACGGCCAATGAAGTCATCGGCAAGGCCAAGCAGCAGTCCAACGATCCCGAGACTCGCGCTGATGGTCTGAAGCAGGAGCTGAAGGGCAAGGCGCAGAAGGTGAAGGGCGATGTGCAGGGCGCTTTTGGCGACCGTATCTAACGCCTGACCTGGCGAATACTTGTGAAGGCCGCCCCGTGATGGGGCGGCCTTCTTGCATTCAGCCCTTTGCCCTCGCGCGCAGGCCGGAAATGGTCGCGCCGCTCGCCGCGATCCGCTCGAGATCGGTGAGCGCGTGGATCAGCCGCAGACCGCTGCGCTCGCGGGCTTCAGCGAGCGCTGTGATAAGAGCTTCGGTGGTCTCGGCCCGCGTGCTCCAGGCACCATAGGCCGCGCCCAGCATCGCGAAATCGGGGTTGGCGAGCGCGGTGGCCGAGACGCGGCCCGGATATTCGCGCTCCTGATGCATCCGGATGGTGCCATAAGCGCCGTTGTCGACGACGATCACGATCATGTTTGCGCCATATTGCGCGGCTGTGGCGAGCTCCTGCCCGTTCATCAGGAAGTCGCCGTCCCCCGCCACCGCAACCACGGTGCGGTCAGGGAAGCGCAGCGCAGCAGCGACCGCGGCGGGCACGCCATAGCCCATCGCCCCGCAGGTGGGGGCGAGCTGGCCGGGGTAGGCGGCGTAACGCCAGTAGCGGTGCCACCACCCGGCAAAATTGCCCGCGCCGTTGCAGATGATCGTATCGGCGGGAAAGCTCGCCCGCATCGCGCCCACGCACATCCCCAGATCCATCGCCGCGCCCGAGGGCTGCGGGGTCGACCAGGCGAGCCATTCGGCGTGAGCCTCGGCCCCTGCATCGAAGGGGATGATGTCGCTGTGATCCCACAAGGCGGCACATTCGGCGAATTCGTCCATGGAACAGCACAGCGCCAGATCGGTGCGATAGACGCGCCCCAGCTCTTCCGGGTCGGGGTGAATGTGGACGAGGGTCTGGCCGGGATGTTCGAGGGTTGGCACCTCGTAGCCATCCGTGGTCGCCTCGCCCAGCCGTGCGCCGACAGCGATGACGAGATCGGCGTTCTTGACCCGCTCGACCAGCTGCGGATTGGGGCCATAGCCCAGGTTCCCGGCATAGACCGGGCTGTCGGGCGCGATCGCATCCTGTCGGCGGAAAGCGGTCGCCACGGGCAGGCCGATCCCTTCGGCGAATTGCTGAAAATACTCGCGCGCCTTGGCGTTCCAGCCCGCGCCGCCGATGATCGCGATCGGGCTTGCCGCATCGCCGATCAGATCGAACAGCGCCCGCATCGCATCCGGGCACACCGCCTGCGCCGGGCGCAGCGCCATGGGGCGCGGGGCGAGGGCGGCGGGCACCTGCTCCACCAGCATATCTTCGGGCAGGGCGAGCACCACCGGGCCGGGCCGCCCATTGATGGCGACGGCATAGGCGCGGGCGATATATTCGGGGATGCGCAGCGGATCATCGATCCGCGCGGCCCATTTGCAGATGGGGCCGAAGAAGGCGCTGAAGTCGACCTCCTGAAACCCCTCGCGCCCCTGCGCCCCGCGCGCCACATCGCCCACGAACAGAATCATCGGCTGCGAATCCTGATGCGCGACATGGACGCCGATCGAGGCATTGGTCGCGCCCGGGCCGCGGGTGACGAAGGCCACGCCGGGCCGACCTGTCATCGCTCCGTCCGCGCAAGCCATGAAGGCCACGCCCCCTTCCTGACGGCAGGTCACCACGTCGATCTGGGCTGCATCGGGCAGCGCATCGAGCACCGCGAGGAAGCTTTCACCCGGCACCGTGAATATCCGATCGCACCCCTGCACGGCCAGACAATCGACCAGCAGCGCCGCAGCGCTCCGCGTTGAATCGGTCATTCTCAAAACTCTCCCGTCGTCCTGCCCCACGCCTCTACCGCCGCCTGCGCGGGGGCGCAAACGCAGCTTGTCCCAGCTTGCGACAGCTTCACCGCAAACCGTTTCCAATGGTTAAGAAAGTCTTAAAGCTGGCCTTCCTGCCAAGGGAGAGTCGTCAATGCGTCGCAGCCTGGTTCTCACCGATGAGACCGCCCGCCACTGGTTCCGCGCGAGCCTGCCGCCGCACGTGAAGCGCGACCTGATCCCGATTCCGGCCGAGGCCTTGTGGCGGCTGACACTGGAAGATGTGCGCGGGGTCGCCAGCACCTATGTCGCTGTGACGCTGGCAGTGTTCGCCTTTATTGTCTGAGGGTTTCGGCTTCCGCCGGGCGCGTCTGTTCCACCTGGTGAAGCTTGCGCGCGAGGCTGGCCGAGAAGAAGCACAGCACCAGACTCAGCAGCAATTGCTCCTGCAACGGAATGCCGAGCGGGCCGAGCGCCCCGGCAATCCCTGCGCCGATCACCATGAACACCGACGAGATGAAATTGTTGGCCGCGACCGAGCGCGAGGCTTCGGACTTGTCGACCCGCGTCGTCAGGAAGGCGTAGAGCGGCACCACGAACATCCCGCCTGCAATCGCGATGAACAGCAGGTTTGCCGTCAGCGCCAGCGCGAGCGGCTGGGCGAGGAATTCCCACACCGTGAACAGCTCGCCCGAAGGCTCGAGATTCCACATCCGGCACAGCGCGTAAAAGCCCACCAGCAGCACCGCCAGCACCAGCACCGAAGGCGCCGAATAGCGCGCCGAAATATCGCCTTTCAGCAGCGCGTTGATCGAGACCGATCCGATCGCGATTCCCGCCGAGAACGCGACCAGCAAGACCGCGGCGACCTGCTTGTCGGCCAGCAGCACATTCTTGGCGAGCGGGATGAACTGCACCGAAAGGATCGCCGCAATCGCCCAGAAATAGCTGATCGCCAGCACCGAATAGCGCAGTTCAAGATTGCCCATCGAGAAGGCGATCAGGTCTTTCGACGCGCGGATCGGGTTCCAGTCGACCTTGGTTTCTTCGGTCTGGGCAGGCGCGGGCGGCACCCAGCGGCACACGATGTAACCCACCACCGCGATCCCCACGACGGCAATGATGCTGGTGGTGATATGCATCGCCCCGCCCAGCATCATGCCGACAAGAATCGCGACATAGGTGCCCGCCTCGACCAACCCCGTGCCTGCCAGCACTTCATCCTTGTGCAAATGCTGCGGCAGGATCGCGTATTTGATCGGGCCGAAGAAGGTCGAATGCACCCCCATCGCGAACAGCGCGGTGAACATCAGCGGCAGGGCGAGAGTTTCGATCTGCGCGCCTTGCGAGGCGAGCAGCAGGCCGGTCGCGCCGACCGACATGATGATGATCTCGGCAAACTTGATCCAGCGGATGATCGTGGTCTTGTTGCGCATGTCGGCGAGTTGGCCCGCGGTGGCGGAAAACAGCACGAAGGGCAGCACGAACAGCGCGGTGGCGACGCCGCTGATCAGCGTCTCCATCTCGGGCGAATCGTAGACCGAATAGACCACGAACAGCACCATCGCGTTCTTGTAGAGATTGTCGTTGAGCGCGTTCAGCAGCTGCGTCAGGAACAGCGGCAGAAATCGCCGCTGGCGCATCAGGTGGGTCGATGTTGTCATGCAGATGTGTCGCGGGGGCTTCCGGAAGTGGGTTATCGGGACATAGCGGGGATGGTCGCTTTCACAAGAGCACAAAGGTGACGCCCTGCTGCCGGGCCGTGCCGCAGCGTCAAAGCCGGGGATCAGGGCGCTGGGCTCTTTTGCACCTGCTACCCTTGCGCTAGAGCGTTGCGCGATCATGCAGAGCCTACCCAATATCCTCACTGCCTCGCGCATCTTCGCGGTGCCGCTACTGGCCTTTTTCCTGTGGTGGCCGGAATGGCGCGCAGGATACCTGATCGGCTTCGTGCTCTACTGCATCATCGCCATAACTGATTTCTTCGACGGCTATCTCGCGCGTGCGCAGGGGACGGTGTCGAAGCTCGGCATCTTCCTCGATCCGATTGCCGACAAGATCATGGTGGCGGCGGTTATTCTCGTGCTGACCGCGCAAGGCTATCTGCGCGGGCCTTACGCCGGCGATGTCCACGTGATCGCCGGGCTGATCATTCTTGTGCGCGAGATTGCGGTGTCAGGCCTGCGCGAATTTCTGGGGGGGATTCAGGTCTCGGTGCCGGTCTCGGCGCTGGCCAAGTGGAAGACGACCTTTCAGCTGGTGGCATTGGGCGCGCTGATCCTTGGCGGCGCGGTGCACGGGCAGCCGTGCCAGTCGGTGTTCGAAGGCTGCGGCTCGATTGCGCAAAGCTGGGTGCATCTGGTCGGGCTGGTGAGCTTGTGGACGGCGGCCGTGCTGACCTTGATCACCGGCTGGGATTACCTGCGCGTGGGTCTCAAGCACATGGATTGAGGCGGCCCGGGGTTCGGGTTACTGTGTCACCCATGGGATCGGATTCGACGCGCAGCGAAGGCGCATTCGTCGGACAATTGGCAGACCACGCCCGCCAGCTGCAACGCGAGGCGCGCGAGGCGATTGCGCGCGGCGATTATGCGCGTGCCTCGGCGCTGATCGGCGATGCGGAACTGCTGGCGGGCGATGTCCACGGGCTCGTCGACGATTTCGAACACCGCGAGGCCGACCGCATGGTGGGCCACGCCGCCGCCGAGGCCGAGGCCCAGCGCCCGCGACTCAGGCTGCGCCCCAATCGGCTGCGTTTTGCGATCGGGGCAAGTCTGGCAATCAGCCTTGCGCTGGTGGAGTGCTGAGGGGGGCGCCTAGCCTGCGCGCAGTTCCTCGGCCAGCAGCAGGAAATCGGCCTCTCTCGGCGAGTTTTTGCGCCACGCCAGCACGATCTCGCGCTTGGCCGTCGGGCTGTCGACCGGGCGCGCGACCACATCGGTGCCGGCAAGAATCCCCGCCTTCAATGCCATTTCAGGGAGCATGGTAAGGCCAAGGTCGTTGTCGACCAGCTGCACCAGCGTGTGGAGGCTCGTCCCGATCATCGCCGCGCTCGCCCGCAGTTCGGCGCGGTTGCAGGCGGCCAGCGCATGATCGCGCAGGCAGTGGCCGTCCTCGAGCAGCAGCAGGCGGCCCTGATCGATCATCTCGGGCTTGATCGATGGCGGGGGATCGCGCGGGTCATCCTTGGGGAAGGCAATGAACAGCCGGTCGTCGGCGATATGCGCGATCGCGGCATCGCCGGTGTCGAAGGGCAGGGCCAGCAGCACGCAATCGACCCGCCCGTGAGAGAGTGATTCGAGCGCGTCATGGCTCGTCTCCTCGCGCAGCATCAGCTTGAGGTCGGGGCGCTCGGCCTTGAGGCGGGGCAGGATGCGCGGCAGCAGGAAGGGGGCGATGGTGGGGATCACGCTCATGCGCAATTCGCCCGAGAGCGGCTTGCCCGAGGCCTGCACCAGATCGGCAAGCTCTTCTGCCTCGCGCAGCAGCCGGTTGGCCTTGGCCACCACCTGCTCGCCCAGCGCGGTGAACCGCACCACCCGGCGCGAGCGTTCGACCAGCGTCACGCCGAGCAACGATTCGAGCTCCCTGATCCCCGCCGACAGCGTCGATTGCGACACGAAGCTGGCATCGGCCGCCTTGCCGAAATGCCCATGCTCGTGGAGCGCCACGAGATATTGCAGCTGCTTGATGGTGGGCAGGTAGGTGGACATGGCGGCGCGCGCTATTCCGCTGCCAGCGCGTCCGGGGCTTCAGGCGCGGGGGCTTCGGGCGCAACCACATCGTCGATATGGGTCATCTTCAGCCGTCCCTTCTCGACAGCGAAGGCGAGCTTGCCTTCGACCAGATCGAGCGCGTCCTTGCCGAAGACCTCGTAGCGCCAGCCTTCCAGCACCGGCAGCTTGCGCACGCCCGCAGCGAGCGCTTCCATCTCGTCGGCGCGGGTGAGGAGGCGCGGGGCGACGTCGATCTCGCGGGCGCGGATTTTCAGCAGCAGCTTGAGGAGGTCGGCCACCAGCGCGCCTTCCTTGCCCAATGGCGCGCCCTGCTTGATCTTCTCGGGCATTTCCGACTTGGGCAGCGGCTCGGCCTCGGCCAGCACCTTCATCAGGCGCTTGCCGATGTCGTTGTCCTTCCATGCGGGGCTGAGGCCGCGCACCTTGGCCAGATCGCCCTGCACCTTGGGCGGGTGGCTGGCGATGTCGGCCAGCGTCTCGTCCCGCATGATCCGCCCGCGCGGGATGTTCTTGTGCTGCGCCTCGCTCTCGCGCCAGGCGGCGAGCGCCTTCATCCGCCCGAGCACCTGCGGATTGCGCCCCGGCTGGCGGATACGCTTCCATGCGAGACCCGGATCGGTGAGGTAGTTCGACGGATCGGCGAGCTTCTCCATCTCGGCATCGAGCCACAGGCCTCTGCCCGTCTTGATCAGCTTTTTCAGGATCTTGGGGAAGATCCCTGCGAGATAGGTGACATCGCCGATGGCATATTCGATCTGGCGGTCGGTCAGCGGGCGGCGGCTCCAGTCGGTGAAGCGCGCGCCCTTGTCGATGGTGACGCCGACCCAGGTTTCCACGAGATTGGCATAGCCGATCTGTTCGGACTGGCTGATCGCCATCATCGCGATCTGGGTGTCGAAGATGGGGTGCGGGGTCTTGCCGGTGAGGTTGACGATGATCTCGACATCCTGCCCGCCGGCATGGAAGACCTTCAGCACATCCTCGTTCTCGCACATCAGATTGAGCAGCGGGGTGAGGTCGATCCCCGGCGCCATCGGGTCGATCGCGGCCGCCTCTTCCGTATTGGCGATTTGCACCAGGCAGAGTTCGGGCCAGTAGGTGTTCTCGCGCATGAATTCGGTATCGACCGTGACGAAATCGGACTTCGCAAGACGGTCGCAGAGGTCGGAGAGAGCCTCGGTGGTGGTAATCAGCGGATGGATTTTCATGTTGTCTTTTCGCAATTCGCGGGCGGAGTGCCGCCCTCGGGATGGATCCCAGTTTGCCCCACACCGCTTGACAAAGTGCAAGGCTTGCCCTGTTAGCGCGCCGACGATGGAGCAAGGCTCCAGACGCGCCCGCGCGCCCTAGCGTCATAGCCGCGAACAGGACAAGAGTTTAGATGCACCCCTACCGCACGCATACTTGCGCACAGCTTTCTTCCGCCAACGTGGGCGAGACCGTCCGCCTGTCGGGATGGATCCATCGCAAGCGCGACCATGGCGGCGTGCTGTTCATCGATCTGCGCGATCATTACGGGATCACCCAGATCGTCGCCGACACCGACAGCCCGGCGCTTCCCGTGCTCGAAGGGCTGCGGGTTGAAAGCGTCGTCACCATCGAAGGCACGGTCAAGGCGCGCACCGCCGGGACGGTCAATGCGAACCTTGCGACGGGCGAGATCGAAGTCTTCGCGCGCGGCGTGACGGTGCAGAGCGCGGCCGAAGAACTGCCGATGCCGGTCGCCGACGAGCAGCCTTACCCCGAGGACATCCGCCTCAAGTACCGCTTCCTCGATCTGCGGCGCGAGACGCTGCACAAGAACATCATGACCCGCGTGGCGGTGATCGCCGATATGCGCCAGCGGATGAACGCGGCCGGGTTCAACGAGTTCTCGACTCCGATCCTCACGGCTTCTTCGCCGGAGGGCGCGCGCGACTTCCTCGTGCCGAGCCGCATCCATGCGGGCAAGTTCTACGCGCTCCCGCAGGCGCCGCAGCAGTACAAGCAGCTGCTGATGGTCGCGGGCTTCGACCGCTATTTCCAGATCGCCCCCTGCTTCCGCGACGAGGACCCGCGCGCCGACCGTCTGCCGGGCGAGTTCTACCAGCTCGACCTCGAAATGAGTTTTGTGACTCAGGAAGAGGTGTGGGAGACGATGGAGCCCGTGATTCAGGGCACCTTCGCGGCCTTTGCGGGCGACAAGCACGTGACCCCGGCGGGCCAGTTCCCGCGCATCCCCTATGACGAAGCGATGCTGAAGTATGGCAGCGACAAGCCCGACCTTCGCAACCCGCTGATCATTTCGGACGTGTCGTCGCACTTCACGCAGAGCGGCTTTGGCCTGTTCGAGAAGATAGTCGGCGGCGGCGGCGTGGTGCGCGTCATCCCCGCGCCCGCGACCCACGAAAAGAGCCGCAAGTTCTTCGACGACATGAACGACTGGGCGCGCAAGGAAGGCTATGCGGGCCTCGGCTATGTCACCCGCAAGGGCGGGGAGTTCGGCGGGCCGATCGCCAAGAACCACGGCGCTGACCGGATGGCCGAACTCTATGCCGAGCTGGGCCTTGGCGAGAATGACGGGTTGTTCTTCGCCGCGGGCAAGGAAGCCGACGCTGCCAAGCTGGCGGGCGCCGCGCGCATTCGCGTGGGCGAGGAATTGGGCCTCATCGACGAGAGCCGCTTCGAGCTGTGCTGGATCGTCGATTTCCCGTTCTACGAATGGAACGAGGACGAGAAGAAGGTCGACTTCAGCCACAACCCCTTCTCGATGCCGCAGGGCGGGATCGAGGCGCTGGAGGGGCAGGACCCTCTCACCATCAAGGCGTTCCAATACGATCTGGTCTGCAACGGCTATGAAATCGCCTCAGGCTCGATCCGCAACCACAAGCCCGAGACGATGGTGAAGGCCTTCGAGATCACCGGCCTGACCCAGACGGATGTCGAGGAACGCTTCGGCGGGATGTACCGCGCCTTCCAGTACGGCGCGCCGCCGCACGGGGGGATGGCCGCGGGCGTCGACCGGATCATCATGCTGCTGTGCGGCGCGAAGAACCTGCGCGAAATCTCGCTCTTCCCGATGAACCAGCGCGCCGAAGACCTGCTGATGGGTGCGCCGTCACCGGCCGAGCCGCGCAGCTTGCGTGAACTGCACCTGCGCGTGGTCGAGCCGCAGGCCAAGCCGAGCGCCGGTTAAGGGGAGGGGGGCTAACCGCCCTCCAGCCCGGCAATGAAGGCAGCGACGTTGCGGCCCAGCGCCGTGACGTTGTAGCCGCCTTCCATCACGGCCACCGTCGGCAGGCCCGCCGCGCCGATCATCGCGCCAACGCGCTCCATGTCGTCGGTCGTCAGCGCGAATTGCGTGATCGGGTCATCGGCAAAGGTATCGGCGCCGTAGCTGACGATCAGCGTCTTTGCGCCGAAGCGGCTGATCGCTTCGAGCGCCTTGCCCAGCGCGGGTTCATATTCCGCCCATCCCGTGCCGCGCGGCAGCGGCTGGTTGAAGGTCGTGCCTTCGCCGTCGCCCGCGCCGCGCTCGTCGGCATGGCCCCAGAAATAGGGGAAATCGGTGCGCGGGTCGGCGTGGATCGAGGCGAAGAAGACGCTGCCGTCCTCCCAGAAGATGTCCTGCGTGCCGTTGCCGTGGTGATAGTCGACATCGAGCACCGCGACCGGCCCCATCCCCCGCGCCGCCGCTGCGCGCGCGGCGATGGCGGCGTTGTTGAGGTAGCAATAGCCGCCGAAGTAGTCCGCCCCCGCATGGTGCCCGGGCGGGCGGCACAGCGCAAAGGCCTGTCGCAGCGCGCCGCTCGCGACGGCATCGAGTGCGCTCAGTGCCGCTTGCGCCGCGCCGTAGGCGGCCTCCCACGTGCCCGCCGCAATCGGAGTGACGGTGTCGAAGCCATATTGCCCGAGCCTCCCGTCGATCCGCTCGAGATCGAGCGGCCTCCGCCCGCGGACGGGAAAGGCATAGCCGATGGCATCGCCTTCGCGCCCGGCACCCAGCCAGGCCTCATGCGCCGATTGCAGGAAGGCGAGGTAATCGGGATCATGCACCGCCACGATCGGTGCAAGCCCGTGATCGGCAGGTTCGCGCACTTCGCCCATCTCAGCCAGCATATTGGCAAGCCGCGCCGGGGTTTCGGCGTGCGCCTCTGCTGCACCATTGACCAGCTCGAAGGAGGGGGCGTGGGCGCTCTGGGCGCGGGAGCAGAAGGTCAGCATGGCCCGATTCATGACACGGTCATCGGCGCGGTGGCAAGGATCGGTTCCGTGCAATTGCCGGTTGTTCGCCACGGCAAAGGCTGCGAAATTCGCGGCGAGACGGAAGGGGGTTCGGACAATGCGGCTGGGATGGATGATCGGCGCGGGCCTTGCGCTGTGCACAGCAGCCGGCGTGCAGGCAGAGACGCTGCCCGTCTCCGGGATCTATGCGGCCGGAGCCGATGCGCCTTCGCGGGTACGTTCCATCGCGATTGCCGACTTCTCCGGGCGCGGGGGCGAGCGGTTGGCCTTTGCGATCGATTCCGCCCTGCGCGGCGCAGTGATCGAAGGGCAGCCGTGGTTCGACCTCACCTTCACCGCGCCTGCCTTTGGCGAAAGCTATACCTATGACGGCGGGCTTGATGGCGGCGCGGCCGATGGCGGCCCCGATGCGGTGCTGCGCGGGATTGGCGAGGTCGAATGGCACGATGCCGATTCCGGCACCAAGCAGGTCGAGGAATGTGTCGCGCGCGATGACAATGACAAGTGCATCGAGAAGAAGAAGGTCAACGTCCCCTGCCGTGCCCGCCATGTGACCCTGCGCCCCGAGGTGCGGTTGGTCGCGCGCGATGGCACGCTGCTTTATGCCAAAGGCGACACGCTCACCACCAGTCAGCGCTTCTGCCATGACGAGGAGCGCAAGCCGCAGGTCTCGGCCATGACCGAGGAACTGGCGGCACGCTTTGCCGGCGCCGTTCGCAGCGATCTGGCGCCGGTGCAGCTGTTGCAGGACATCCGCGTGCTGGAAAGCCGCCAGGGCATGGCCAAGGCCGATCAAGCCGCGTTCAAGACCGCGCTTCGCCTCACCAAGACCGATATTGTCGCCGCTTGTCGCGCTTTCGACGCGCTGGAGGCCAGCAATCCGCAGAACATCACGATCCTGTTCAACATCGGGTTGTGCCATGAGAGCGCCGGCGATCTGGCAGCCGCCGAGGCGCGCTATGTCGATGTATTGGCGATCAAACCCGGCAAGCTTGAGCCGCAGGAAGCCCTCGCCCGCATCGCTTCGCGGCGGCGGGCCGAGCTGCAAATCGACCTCCATTATCCCGAGCAAGCGCGCTGATCGTCATGCCCACTTGCGCTTGGGCAACGGCTTGATTAGGGCGGGGCGGCATATTTAACCCCAGTTCAAGAGGGAATGACATGAGCGATATTGCCGACCGGGTGGCGAAGATTGTCGTCGAGAATCTCGGTGTTGAGGCCGACAAGGTCACGCAGGAGGCCAGCTTCATCGACGATCTCGGTGCGGACAGCCTCGACATCGTCGAGCTGGTGATGGCCTTCGAAGAGGAATTCGGCGTCGAAATCCCTGACGATGCAGCCGAAAAGATCGCCACCGTCGGCGATGCGACCAAGTACATCGAGGAACACAAGGGCTGATCGGGCGGCTGGGCTTCGGCCCGGCCCCAAGCCCCTTGCGTCCGCGCCATGCCCCGGCCTGCAACACGGTGGGGGATCGATCCGGCCCGAAATTTGCCGGACGGCGGATGTGGGCCTAGACAGGCTCAGCCCTAGGCGGGTTGGGCCTGTTGCTTTTTCGGAGAATACGAATGCGCCGTGTGGTTGTAACCGGGTTGGGTCTGGTCACTCCGCTGGGAGCCGATGTCGAAACGACATGGGCAAACCTCATCGCTGGCAAGAGCGGGGCGGGGCAGATCACCCGTTTCGATGCCTCGAACCAGAAGTGCACCATCGCTTGCGAAGTGAAGCCCAAGGATCACCCCTGGGGATTCGATCCGGAAAAGCGGGTCGATTTCAAGGTGCAGCGCCAGGTCGATCCGTTCATCGTCTATGGCATTGATGCCGCAGGCCAGGCGCTGGAAGATGCCGGCCTCACCGACATGACCGAGGCCGAGAAGGAGCGCACCGGCTGCTCGATCGGCTCCGGCATCGGCGGCCTTCCGGGGATCGAGATTGAGAGCGTCAACCTCCACGAACGCGGCCCCGGCCGGGTCAGCCCGCACTTTGTCCACGGGCGGCTGATCAATCTCATCACCGGTCAGGTGCAGATCAAATACGGTTTCATGGGGCCGAACCACGCGGTCGTCACCGCCTGCTCCACCGGCGCGCATTCGATCGGCGATGCCGCGCGGATGATCATGATGGACGATGCCGACATCATGCTGGCGGGCGGGGCGGAAAGCACCATCAACCCGCTCGGGATCGCCGGTTTCGCGCAGGCGCGCGCGCTCAACATGAGCATGAACGACCGCCCGACCGAAGCGAGCCGTCCCTATGACCGGAACCGCGACGGTTTCGTCATGGGCGAGGGCGCGGGCGTGGTCGTGCTCGAGGAATACGAACGCGCCAAGGCGCGCGGCGCGAAGATCTATGCCGAAGTGACCGGTTATGGCCTCTCGGGCGATGCCTACCACGTCACCGCCCCGCACCCCGAAGGCCGCGGCGCGGAACTCGCCATGCGCATGGCCTTGAAGAAGGCAGGGCTCGGGCCGGGCGACATCGACTACATCAACGCCCACGGCACCTCGACCATGGCCGACACCATCGAACTCGCCGCGATCAAGCGCGTGCTGGGCGATGACCTCGGCGGTGCGTCGATGTCCTCGACCAAGTCCGCGATCGGCCACCTTCTGGGCGGCGCTGGCGCGGTGGAGGCGATCTTCTGCATTCTCGCGATGCGCGACGGGATTGTGCCGCCGACCTTGAACCTGCATGATCCCGATGATGGCACAGAAGGCATTGATCTCGTCCCGCTGGTCGCTCGCAAGCGCGAAGTACGTGCGGTTCTCAACAATTCCTTCGGCTTTGGCGGCACAAACGCTTCGATCATCATGCAGAAGGTCGACTGACACCGTGAAGGCCGTGCGCAATCTGGTTCTGGTTGTGCTCGGCCTTGCAGTGGCCGGGCTGGTGCTGGCGTGGACGTTCCTCGGATCGGCTACGGTCGCGAAGGATACGCCTTTCACGATCCCCGCAGGCGCCTCGGTCGGCACGGTTGCCGCCAAGCTTGAGGCCGAGGGGCTGATCTCCTCGGCCTCCGGCTTCACGCTTCAGGCGCGGATCTTCGGCTCCGACGCGCCGATCCAGGCGGGCGAGTTCCTGCTGAAGCCCGGCATGAGCCAGGGCGACATTCTCGATGCGTTCCAGTCGGGCGACGTGATCCGCCGCTTCGTCACCATCCCCGAAGGGATGCCCTCGATCCTCGTGTGGGAACGCCTGATGGCGGAACCCCTGCTGACCGGCGACGTGCCCGTGCCGCCCGAAGGCTCGATCCTGCCGGACACCTATTCCTTCGAACGCGGACAGTCGCGCGCCAGCCTCGTCGAACAGATGCAGGCGGCGATGGACAAGGCGCTGGCCGAGGAATGGGCCAAGCGCGCGCCCGGCATCGCGGTCGATACGATGCGTGACGCGCTGATCCTCGCCTCGATCGTCGAGAAGGAAACCGGCAAGCCCGAAGAACGCCGCATGGTCGCCGGGCTCTATTCCAACCGCGTGCGCACCGGCATGAAGCTGCAGGCGGACCCGACGATCATCTACCCGATCACCAAGGGCAAACCCTTGGGTCGGCGCATCAACCAGTCGGAGATCACTGCGGTCAACGGTTACAACACCTATACCCGCACCGGGCTGCCCGAGGGGCCGATCACCAATCCGGGCCGCGCCAGCATTGCCGCAGTGCTTAATCCCGAAAAGACCGCCGCGCTGTTCATGGTCGCGGACGGGACGGGCGGGCATGCGTTCGCCGACACGCTCGAAGAGCACAATGCCAACGTCGCCAAGTGGTATGCCATCCGCAGAGATCGGGGCGAAATGTAAGCTTCTGCCTGTGGTCCCGGACTTGATCCGGGATCGCTTGCGGCCCAGACCAGCGTTTGATGCCCCAACCTTTCATCGTCACCGCCGCGCTGCCGCCCGACCTCGCGGGCTTTGCCGAGGGGCTGCGCCGCGCGCATTATCCGCCCGAGCGCAACCATCTCCACGCCCACGTCACGCTGTTCCACGCCTTCGCGCCCTCGCTGCGGGAGGAGCTGGCCGACTATCTTCCGAAGGTCGCCGCCGAATTCGCCGCGCCCGAGGGGGCAGTGAAGGGGGTGCTGGATCTGGGCAAGGGCACCGCGATCGCGCTGGAGGCGCCGCAGCTGCTCACCTTGCGCGAAGGGATCGCCGAACATTTCCACGGCAGCCTGACCGCGCAGGATCTCTACGAGCCGCGCCCGCACATCACCATCCAGAACAAGGTGACCAAGGACGAGGCGAGCGCGCTTCAGGCGAGCCTTGCACCGGTGCTGGCAGGCTGGGCGGCCAAGGGGCGCTTCATCTTCCCCGCGCTGGAATTGTGGCACTATCGCGGCGGCCCGTGGGAGCGGGTCAAGACCTGCGCTTTCCGGGGCCGCGAACGGCTGTGAGGGGCGCAGCGAACAGGGCTTGACCCCGCGCGGCCAGCGCCCTAAGTGCGCGCCTCGCCCGGGCCGACACCCGGAGCCGAATCCGGCCGGACCACCCGCCGGATGCCCATGGGGCGGAGTAGCTCAGCCGGTTAGAGCAGCGGAATCATAATCCGCGTGTCGGGGGTTCGAGTCCCTCCTCCGCTACCATAAAAACAACCGCCTGAAAATTTACGATAAAAGTTCAAAAAGTGGGACTCGAATGGTGCCGAGTTTCCCTTCAGGTATCGGCGCTTAGTCACTGAAATTACGAAATTTTGAAGTGGTTGAGTTAACGGTCCCCAATCCGGACGTTGTCCCTTGCTCGGCCATGTGGGGGTATTTTGGGGGAATTGCTGAGGGGCTTAACTCGCTCGCGATCCCTCCCAAAAGCCGCAGGGGAGTTGCATTATTGCGGGCCATGTTGCCGCGGGCTCGGTTCGGGCATGCATTGCACGTCTGGAGTGGGCGTTGTTTGGCGCGACTACGCCGGTCAGTGGGGCTCGTCTGGCGATGATCCTGAAGCCGACTGAGCGCTATCGGTCGCAAAGACTGGACCCGGGACGTTTCTGCCGTTTGCCGGCGACCTGCCGGACAGCGATTATTGTCGGGGGTCGAAATGCAGCGTTGATCCAACCGTCCGCGCATTCCGAATGATCGCAGATAAGGGAATCTTGTAGCCATGATTGTTCCGCCGCGCGGCACGGAGTGTTTCCCCGTGGTGCGATTGTTGCACTAACCTTGCAGGCCTAATTCTCGCTCATCAACTGAGCGAGCGAGATTGCCATGCCACAGACCGGACCCCTCAAAGCCGATGTCGTGATTATCGGTGCAGGCAGCGCCGGAATGTCCGCCTACAAATCGGCGCGCAATTTCACGGATTCGATCCTCGTCATCGAGGAAGCGCACTACGGGACGACCTGCGCACGGGTTGGCTGTATGCCCTCCAAGCTCCTGATCGCCGCAGCCGAAGCCGCGCATCACGCCCATCACGCGGGTCGCTTCGGCATCCGGGTCTCGCAGGTCGGCGTCGACGGTCGGGCCGTGATGACCAGAGTCCGTGCCGAGCGCGACCGCTTTGTTGGCTTCGTTCTCGAAGATGTCGAAGGCTGGCCCGAGGCGCACAAGATCAAGGGATCGGCCCGCTTTACGGCTCCCGGGCGACTGCTGCTGGACGATGGCACCGCTATCGAAGCCGGTCGGGTGGTGATCGCCACCGGCTCGCGCGCCGTGTGGCCCTCGGCCTGGGATGCGCTGGGAGACAGGCTCATCATCAACGACGATGTGTTCGACTGGGATGATCTGCCAGGGTCCGTCGCGGTTTTCGGCAACGGGGTGATCGGTCTGGAGCTTGCCCAGGCGCTCGCTCGCCTCGGCGTGAGGGTGAAGCTGTTCGGACGCAGCGGGCGGGTCGGCCCGTTGACCGACCCTGCGGTCACCGACGCCGCCCACGCTGCATTTGCCGCCGAGTATCGCTTCACCCCGAACGCGCAGGTTGTCGCTGTAGAACGGCAGGGCGACGCCGTCGTGGTGACCGAGCAGGTCGATGGGCACGAGATCGAGGAGCGCTTCGACTACCTGATCGCCGCCACCGGCCGCCGCCCTAATCTTGATCGCCTGGGTCTGGAGCACGCCGGTATTGCGCTCGATGAACGCGGCACCCCGATCGGCTGGGATCGCCACACGACCCGGATCGGGGACAGTGTGATTTTCCTCGCTGGCGATGCCGCACCTGATGCACCGCTGCTGCATGAAGCATCGGATGCCGGACGGATCGCCGGGGAGAATGCCGCACGCTTTCCCTTCGTGGCACCGCGCCATCGCCGCACGGCGATCGGCGTTGTCTTTTCCGACCCGCAGATCGCCATGATCGGTCAAAGCCACGCACAACTGGAACAGGCCAAGACAAGCTTTGTCACCGGCACTGTCGATTTCACGGGGCAAGGACGGTCCCGGGTGGCGGGACGCAATGTCGGCAGGCTCAACATCTATGCCCATCGTGTGACCGGCAAGTTCCTCGGGGCCGAGATGGTGGGCCCTGCGGCCGAGCACATCGCCCATCTGCTCGCCTGGGCGCTGGAGGCGGATCGGTCCGTCCAGCAGATGCTCGACAGTCCGTTCTATCATCCAGTGATCGAAGAAGGGGTTCGCACAGCGCTCCGGGCTGCGCGCGATGCGATGGATGCAACGTCCCCCGCGCACCGGCCCTGCCTCGACTGCCGACCCGCCGCCTGACCGGCCACCCCGCACAAGGACGAACACCATGACCACGCATATCGCTATCAACGGCTTCGGCCGCATCGGACGCCTGCTCGCTCGCCTCATTCTGGAGCAGCGCCCCGAAGGCATCGCGCTGGTCGCCATCAACGACATGATGGACGCGCGCAGCTGCGCAGCCCTTTACAAGCACGACAGCGTGCATGGGCCGGCAGCCGGCGATGTGGAATTCGGCGACGGCTGGATCATGGTCGGCGGGCAACGCATTGTTGTGACCCGCATCCCTGATCCGTCGACAATGGATCATCAGGCTTCAGGTGTCGATCTGGTGATCGAGGCCAGCGGACTGTTCACCGATCGCAAGAAAGCTGCGGCACACATCGCGCGCGGTGCCCGGCGCGTGCTGATTTCAGCGCCCGCGAAGGATGCGGATCTCACCGTGGTTCAGGGCGTCAATCACGCCCTGTTGCGTCCCGAACACGGCATCGTGTCCAATGCCAGCTGCACGACCAATGCACTCGCTCCGGTTGCCGCTGTGCTCGACCGCGCCATCGGCATCGAGCGCGGTCACATGACCACCGTCCATTCCTATACCAACGATCAGCGGCTTCACGACCAGTACCACCCCGACCTCAGGCGTGCGCGCGGCGGAGCGATGTCGATGATCCCCACCTCGACCGGCGCGACCAAGGCCGTCGCCGAAGTGCTGCCGCAACTCAAGGGCAAGCTGTCCGGTGCCTCGATCAGGGTTCCGACACCCAACGTCTCGCTGATCGATTTCGTGTTCCATGCCGCGCGAGCGACGGATGAGAACGAGATCAACGCGCTTCTGGAAGAGGCTGCGGCCGGTCCGTTTGCCGGCATAATCGCGACCACTCGCGAGCCGCTGGTCTCGGTCGATTTCAATCACAATCCGGCAAGTGTCACCGTCGATCTGGCCGAAACCAAGGTCACGGATCAGCACCTGGTCCGCAGCCTTGGCTGGTATGACAATGAGTGGGGTTTCGCCAACCGCCTGCTTGAAACTGCGCTCCAGATGGCAGCGCAGCTCTAGACAAGCGCCGGCTCCACCTTGGAGACCGCCCCCTCCGGAGTCACCCGGTGGCGAGGGCGTTCCTTGCCACTACGTTTTGCGCCGTCGTGAAGCTGCAACGAGCGGCCACACGATCCAAGGGAAAGCGAAGAGGAAGAAGAGGCCTTGGAGCACATGAGCGACCGGGCTGTCCGGGAGCAGGAATACCCCTGCACCATAGGCGAGGAGCGCGAGGGAACATTTGCGATAGCGCGCGGTCCAGCTCGGGTTCTCGCGCTTGAGGCAATCGACGCACAGCTCCATCATTCCGCCTCCCGATGGATCATCGCGGGCTGGCCGCATTCTGGCGTGGTGTCGTTCATGGCAGTTCTCCTGCGGTCGCCGCGCCTTGTCGTTTTCGAGGACCGGAAGCGTGAATGGTGCAGCCCGTGATCTGTTCAATCTATCCGTCGGCGGCGCGATGAGAACGCGGACAAATGGCAATGATCCATTGCGTCTGCGGCAATGATGCTGGTCAGACGCGAGCATGACCGGTCGTTCCGTTCTCCGGAATGAACTGCTGCACAGTTTCGCCGTTCTGGCGAAATGTTGCCGCAGCTACGCTACCTGCAATCCCGCATGGCGCGGGCAATCGAGACGGGAGTCTGGTCATGCACAAACACACTGACGCGGTTCTGGCGGCGCTTGCCGGTTTTGTGCTCACCGGAGTTGTCCTGGCACCGCCGGCCTTGACGGCTCACGCCGAGAAGGCGGCGCGGATTGCCGCTTACGACAAGGCGCTGGGGCCGGATGCCACGCGTTTCGGCAGCGAGCGCGCCGGCCGCCTCGCCGGCGCGCTTCGCGAGATTGATGACCGCGAGGATGTGCGCACGCAGATAGTCGCCGCTGGCTCCCTTCCGGCTCGCAGAACCCGGTAGGGCGGCAGGCTAGCAATCGTCGAGGCTGGTTAGCATGGCCATGATGAGATCGTGGCCGTTCGTCAGTCCAGCAAAGCGGCGGGCGATCCTGCCGCCGGCGAACAAGATCATGGTCGGCAGCGAGCGCACCCCGAACAGGTTGACCAGTTCGGGGTTATGTTCGGCGTTGACCTTGACGATGGCGGCTGTGCCGCGAAAGCGGGCTTCGAGCGCCTCGAGCATGGGGGCTTGCATCTGACACGGGCCGCACCCGTCCGCGTAGAAGCTGACGAGTACGGGGTGGCCTGCATCGATCACCGCAGCCTTGAAGGTCGCGGTGCTCAGCTCCCGCGGCATTGCGGCGCCTAGAGCCCGAGGTCCGACAGGCCGGGATGGTCGTCGGGACGGCGTCCGAGGGGCCAGCGGAACAGGCGCTCTTCCTCGCGAATGGGATGTTCGTTGATGCTCGCAAATCGCCGCTGCATCAGGCCGTCAGGGGCAAACTCCCAGTTCTCGTTGCCATAGGCGCGGAACCAGTTGCCGCTGTCATCGTGGTATTCATAGGCATAGCGCACCGCGATCCGGTTGCCGGCGTGCGCCCACAGCTCCTTGATCAGCCGGTAGTCGAGCTCCTTGGCCCATTTGCGCTCCAGAAACGCCTGCGCCTCGGCGCGCCCGCGCGGGAACTCGGCGCGGTTCCGCCATTGGGTATCCTCGGTGTAGGCGAGCGCCACCCTGGCGGCATCGCGGCTGTTCCAGCCATCCTCCGCCAGACGGACCTTCTCGCGGGCGGTTTCATCGGTGAAGGGGGGAAGCGGGGGACGGGTCATGGCAGGCTCCTATGGCTGGCACACAAGAAAGACCGGACGGGGCGAGGTTGGGGGAGCCCCGCCCGGTCTACATACGGATCGGCCCGGAGGGAGCGTGATCCGCATGATGTCATCGGGGAGATTGGGGGGAGGTGTCCGATAACGCTTGCAAGCTAGGCCTGACTTGTGCGTCGCAGAACCACGGAAGGGCGAAAGGGATCATTGCGCTGCGCGAAATGCTGCGAGCTCGGCTTCGAGCATTGCTATCTTCTCGTCGCGCTCCGCCAGCGCGGCCCGCACGTCGTCTGCGTGGAACATCTGCGGGATGTGCTGCGGGCAATTGGAATCCCATGCCTCGACCTCGAACACGATCACCTGCTCGGGCCGGGCGCGGTAGCCTTCGGGCATCAGGCGCTGTTCGAGTGCCGAGTCGCCCTCGATCACCCGCGCGGTGCCCCATATCTTGATCCGCTGGCGCCGCGCGTAATCCATCAGGAAGATGTAGGCGCGCGGGTTCTCGGCGAGGTTGCCGGTGGTGATGAACTGCCGGTTGCCTTTGAAATCGGCAAAGGCGAGGGTGTGGTCGCCGATGATGTGCAGGAACCCCGGCGGTCCGCCGCGGTGCTGGATGTAGGGCTGGCCTTCGGCGCTCGCGGTGGCGAGATAAAGGCTGCGGACACCGGCAATGAAGGGGGTCAGATCCTCCAGTGACCGGCCCATCTCCATCCCTTCGTAGATCACGCGCGACCCCTTGCGCGCCTGCGCAGCTCTGACTGCGGGCGTGAAGGCGACATCGACGGGCCGGCGGGTCATGCTGTCGGCACCTGCGGCGCAATCTGCCAGGTCGCATCAGGACGCGGCACGCGCATCAGCGCGCGAATCCGGTCGGCGACCGTTTTCGAGGTCAGGTCGCGCAGCAAGGCAAAGGCCACTTCGATGGCAGTGCCCGGGCCGGTCGAGGTCACGAGCTTTCCGTCGATGACGATCGCCTCGTCGACAAACTGCGCGCCGTAGCCCTCCAGCTGGGCTTTCCGCTTGCCTCCTACCTGATGATAGGTGGTCGCCCGCCTCCCGTGCAGGATCCCCGCTGCACCGAGGGCGAGCGACGCCACGCAGACCGACGCGACGATCTTTCCGCGTGATTCAAAGTGGCGGATTACCGCAAGGAACTCGTCCGACAGGGCATCCTGATAGAAGCCGGCTCCCTCAAAGCCGCCAGGCACGGCGAGGGCATCGAAGCTGTCGAGATCGAGCGCGCTGACGAGCGCATCGGGCACAACCGAAAAGCCGAAGGTGGCGCGCAAGCGCGGGCGCAAGCCTGCCGAGACCAGTTCGATCGGCTCGTCGCCGTCGATATTCGCCCAACCCAGAACATCGGTGAAGCCTGCCGCTTCGAGCGGTTCAAAGCCATCGGCAAGCAGCAACAAGACACGTTTGGACATGAAAAATTCCTTTGCAGAACATCGGTTCGTCAGGCGGAGCTCAGCGGTCGAAGGAGATCGCGATCTTGCCGAAGTGTCCGGCCGCGCGGAGCCGCTCGTAGGCGAGCGGCGCGTCGTCGAATGCGAAGACTTCATTGACGATCGGATGGATCGCATGTTCGGCTACGAAAGCGTTCAAGCGTTCGTAGTGCTCTACGGAGCCGACGCAGATGCCATTGATGCTGGCGTTCTTGAATTGCAGCGGGGTGAGATTGGGCTGCGCGCCAAAGCCTGACAACACGCCGATCTGGGCGATCCGCCCGCCCGGGGCGATGGCCGCAATCGAACGATCATAGGTGTCCGGTCCGCCAAGTTCCAGGATGTGATCGGCGCCATGTCCATCAGTGAGCGTCATCACCGCCTGATCCCAATCGGGCTGGGTCTTGTAGTTGATGACCTGCCACGCACCGAGCGCCGCAGCGCGTGCGAGCTTGGCATCGGACGACGAGGTGACAATCACCCGCGCCCCTTGCGCAGCGGCTAGTTGCAAGCCGAACAGCGCGACACCGCCCGTACCCTGCACCAGCACGGTTTCACCGGGTTGCAATTTGCCGCGTTCGAAGAGCGCATGCCATGCGGTGACGCCCGCGTAGGGCAAGGTGGCGGCCTCTACGAAGCTCAGATGGTCGGGAATGGCGACCGCAGCGGTCTCATCGATCACCAGGTATTCGCTCAGCACGCCATCGGTCTGCCCGCCGCCGAGCGCGTTCGACAGGTTCACCGGCGAAAATGCGCCGCCAAGCCATGCCGGGAAGAAATTGGGGCTGACGCGGTCGCCTATTGTCCACGTTGTGACCGCCGATCCGATCTGTACGACAACGCCCGATGCGTCCGATAAGGGCGTGAGGCCATCGCGCGTCGCATCGGCATCGCCCATGGTCAGCAGATCGCGGTAGTTGAGGCTGGCCGCGCGCACCTTGATGAGAATCTGGTTGGGCGAAAGTTCCGGAACCGGCTTTGTCGTCTGCCTGAGCGTAAGCGAAGAACCCTCGCGGGTGAGGGCATAGTGGCGGGATATCATGGTGTTTTCCTAGTAAGTTGAAGGGTTTACAGATCGAGGATCAGCCGGTCGTTGCCGCCGGCTTCGGGGGCGGCAGGCACGGCGCAGCAGATCAGCGCCTCGTCGGCGCCTACCTTGGCGGAGGGGCGGGTTTCGTAGGTGACCTTGCCGGCCAGAACCTTGACCGCGCAGGTGCCGCACGAGCCACCGCGGCAGCTGTATTCCGGGGTCAGGCCGCGTGCTTCCGCGAGATCGAGGAGGCTGCCCGCGGACGGATCCCAGCGTGCTTCCTTGCCGGATTTGGCGAAGGCCACCGGCACCGGCTTGCCCGCCGCAGGTGGCAAGGTCTCCACGCTGGCTGGCTTGCGCCGCTTGAGCGAGGCGGGGCCGAAGGCTTCGGCATGGATCCGCGCGTCGGGAACACCGACGTCACTCAGCTGGTCATAAAGCCCCTGCATGAAGGGTGGCGGTCCGCACATGTAGAAGTCGTAGGCATCGAAGGGCAGGGTCTGGCGGAACAGATCGGTGCTGATCCGGCCCTCGGCATCGAAGTCGGTGCCGGCCACGGCATCTTGCGTGATCTCGAGCAGGCGGACGACCCGCACCGCGCCCCCAGCCTGTGCCAACAATTCGGCAATCTCTGCATCGAAAGCCCGTTCGGCCAGCGTCGGCGCGGCGATGAACATATAGGTCGGCCGCACCCGGCGCTTGCGCAGCCCCTCGAAGACAATGCTGCGCAGCATCGCCAGCATCGGCGTGATCCCGACCCCGGCGGCGAGCAGCACGGCCGGTCGCGCTTCCAGTGGATCGATCGTGAACCCGCCCGCAGGCGCGCGCGCCTCGATCACATCGCCGACCATGAGATCGTCGTGCAGGTGGTTCGATACGAGGCCCTGTCGCTTGACGCTGATGCGATAGAATCCGTCAGAGGGCGCAGTGGAGAGCGTATACGTCCGCAGCACCGGGGCGCTAGCGGAAGAGGGCTGCACACGGATCGGCAGATGCTGGCCTGCTTCGTGCACAACGATGCCTTTGCCGTCGGCAGGCTCGAGATGAAACGAGCGGATGACGCTGCTTTCATCGACGATCCGGGCGATCCGGAAGGGGCGCCAGGAATTGCGGGACTCTTCGGCTGCGATCCGGTCGGCGGCCTGCTCCCAGTCGCCGGTCATCAGGCTGTTGGGCGACCACCCCTTGGCGCGCATGGCGAAGCGCAGCGGAAGGGCGGCGGGGCGCAGGAAGATCTTGCGCGGGCGGAACACCCACAGCCGCTCGGCACCCTGAAACGCGGCGATCTCGTCGGAATCGAGCACCACCTCGGCATCGCCGGTCAGGTGCAGCATGTCGCCGGTGGCGAAGTCGGGGAAAACGAGGCCCACCTTGGGGTTCAGCAGAATATTGCCGAGCGTGTTGAAATGGAGGTTTCCGGCAAAGTCGGGAATGGTCAACGAGCCATCCTGGTTGATGCGCACAAACCCGGATTTGCCGCCGCGGTGCGAGGCATCGACATGACGGCCATTCGCGTCATCGACATAGGACGAGACGAAGAATGTATCGGCCACGGCGATCATCGCCCGCACCCGCGGGCTGTCCATGCCGAGCGTCTGCGCAGCGGGCACCTCGGCAAAGTCTCCGGGCTCGCGCACGAAGGCGAAATCGCGCAGCTGGATATATTGCGGGCAATTGCCAAAAGCGTGTTCGACCGCGACCTCGAAGCCTTCTGCGGTCAGCGCGCGTAGCGTACCGTTCATCCGGTTGCGCCGCCGGGTGTGCAGCTCGATGCCGAGCAGGCCGATAGCCGCACCATCGCGCAGTGACGCCGTGGCCGGATCCTGCGGGTCAGGGTACGCGGCAAAGGCGAGCCGCTTCGGATCGGGGCTCGCCATGAAGCCGGGCCTGCCGCTCAGCAGCGTGATCCATGCATCACCCTCCCCATCGACTGCGCCGAGCACGATGAAGGGGAGCTGGCGATAGAAGTCGCGGTGCTGGTCCGGCATATGGTCGCGGATCACGCGGCGACCGAAGGCCTCCATCCGATCGGCCACACCGACCGCTTTCTGCAAGGCGACTTCACCATCATGGAATGGCGATGGCGGCTGGGTCATGGTTGATCTCCCCCGAAATGCGATGCTGCGGGGCCGCCCTCGGGCAGCCCCGGCAGCGGATGGATCAGGCGGCGAGGCCGACCGGGGTCTTCCCGAATTCGACGAAGCCGGGGAGGCCTTCGATCCGGGCGAGCCAGCTCTTGACGTTGGCGTAGGCGGCGAGGTCAACATTGCCCTCCGGCGCGCGCGCGATGTAGCTGTAGAGCGCGAGGTCGGCGATGGTCGGGCGATCGGCGGCAATCCACTCGCGGCCTTCGAGTTCGGCCTCGATCAGCGCCAACACCGCGTGGGCACGGGCGATCACTTCATCGGGGTTGAAACCCGCCTTGAAGATGGTGACGAGGCGTGCGGCACCGGGCCCGAAGGCGATCTGGCCGGCCGCGACCGAGAGCCAGCGCTGCACCTTGGCGGCGCCTGCCGCGTCTTCGGGCAGCCAGTCGGTGCGGCTGAACTTCTTGGCGGCATAGACCATGATGGCGTTGGAATCGGCGATGTACGCGCCGTCGTCTTCCAGCAGCGGCACCTGGCCGAAGCGGTTCTTGGCGAGGTATTCGGGCGATTTGTGCTCGCCCTTGGCGAGATCGACCTCGACGATTTCGACGTCGGCGCCGATCAGCGAGAGGAACAGGCGGGCACGGTGGGCGTGGCCGGAAATGGGGTGGAAATAGAGCTTCATGATGGCATCCTTTGGCAAGATCGGATGGCAGGCGGGCCATCCGGCGAGCCATCAGATGCGCCCAGCGGGGCACGATCAGAAGCTTCGAAGGACGCAAGTCACTATTCCGCTCAGCGCAGTTATCGCCTAGGACTGACGTGATTTCGCCACGCAGGGGGTAATCATGTCGCGGTTTCATGCGATGCAGGTGTTTGTGAAAGTTGCCGAAACCAGCGGCTTTGCCGAAGCGGCGCGGCAGTTGAACATGAGCCCGCCGGCGGTCACCCGGGCGGTGGCCTCGCTCGAAGACCAGATCGGCGCGCGGCTGTTCACCCGCACCACCCGGACAGTCAAACTGACTGAAGCCGGCACGCGCTATTTCGACGACTGCCGCCGCATCCTTGCCGATGTCGCCGAAGCCGAGGCGGCGGCGGGCGGCTCCTACGCCACGCCCACGGGGGTGCTCACCGTGACGGCGTCAGCGCTGTTCGGGCAGGATTACATTGCGCCGATCCTCACTGAATATCTCGACCAGAACCCGGACGTGAATGTGCGCGCACTGTTCGTCGACCGGATCACCAACATGGTGGACGAAGGGATCGATGTCGGCATCCGTATCGGCGAACTGGCGGATTCGAGCTTCAGCGCGATCCGCGTCGGCGCGGTGCGGCGGGTGGTGTGCGGCGCGCCGGCCTATTTCGAAAAGCATGGTGTGCCGCTGCATCCGTCTGAGCTGACCAGGCACAACATCATTGTCAGCACCACATCATGGGCCTCGCTCGACTGGCGTTTCGGCGGCCCGCAAAAGCCGGTGGTGCGGATTGCGCCGCGCTTGTCGTTCAACACCTATGGCGCGGTGCTCAAGGCGACCATGCTCGGCTGGGGTCTGGCGCGGCCGTTGTCATACCAGATCGGGCAGGCGCTGATCGATGGCGACCTGCAAACCGTCCTCTCCGAGTTCGAGGACGAACCTCTGCCGGTCCACGTCGTCCACCCCGAGGGTCGCAGGGCCTCGGCCAAGGTCCGAGCCTTTGTCGATCTGGCGGTCGACCGGCTGCGTGCCAACCGTTCGATCAACTGATTTGTTCCGATTAAGGGAACAATATCTTCCATCTTTGCCCAATTATCACCGCGGAATGACGGGCCTATCTCCAGCTCACCCCGACACCGGGATCCAACTGGAGAACAAACATGAAGTCCCCTCTCATCTCGATCGCCGCGCTTGCCGCTCTTGGCTCCCTCGCTGCTCCCGCCCATGCCGACACCTTTGACGGCCCCTACGTCGGCGTGACCGCCGGCTGGGAGCGCAGCGAGATCGCCGACCGTATCGAAGCGCGCCCGATTACCGGCGAGGCGTCGCGCGACGCGCTCGTGCTCGGCGGCTATGCCGGCTACAATCTGAAGGCCACCGACAGGATCGTGATCGGCGCCGAAGCCGGATTCACCGCGGCCGTGGATGATACGGCCCGCGCGACCTCGGGTGGACGACCGCTGGCCATCGACCCGCGCTACAGCTTCGATCTGTCCGCTCGGGCCGGCTATCTCGTGACCGACAAGGCGCTGGTCTATGTCCGCGGCGGCTATGCCAACAGCCGCGTGCGTACCACCTTCGCTCCGGCCACCGGCGCTCCGGTCGTCACCTCGGACAATCTCGACGGCTGGCAGCTCGGCGGCGGTCTCGAATATGCGATCTCCGACCGCATCTCGGCCCGTGCCGAATACCGCTACAGCGACCTCGGCAGCAATGGCGGACAGTATGACCGCCACCAGACGCTGGTCGGTGTGAGCTATAATTTCTGACGCTCGCCAAAGACTCTCCCGCTCAACACCCCTGTTCGCCGCGGCCGCGTCTTTTGTAGCGAGCCGCAGCGGACAGGGTCGGGGAACGCCCATGTCCCAGATTACCCTTGCCCTTCGCCAGCTTCCGCAATCGGAGCGCTTCTTTCGCTGGCAAGCGACTGTCCTTGCCGCATTTTCTGGCGGGTCGCTCACGGCCGCGTTGCTGAACCTCGGCGCAGTCGTGGCGCTCGCGACGGCGAAGGCGGCTTTCGGTCGTGCCAACCTCGTGCGCAAGCGGACCAGCTATCATGCCTGAGGCGCTCCAGGCCCGTGTCGCGGCGCAACTCAAGCTTGCGCTGCTTGGCGATTGCGGCTGCGACAGGACAATGGGCCGGCTCGAACGCGAAGCCCGGCAGTCCGGCATGACCGGAGCAGAAATCGACGCTGCCCTGGTTGGTCGCAGCTTCGAAGCAAGGACAGCCGCCATCGTCGCCTATGCCTGCGCGCTGAAGGCGGGTGAGGCCGAGCGGATCGAGCAAGCGCGCTCCCGGGCGTCCCGGATCGGGGTTACCGCCCAGGAGCTTTCGGCCATTGCGAGAAAGGCGAAGCAGATCCTCGCCTCGAAACGGCGATGAGCAGGCTGCTTGTCGGCATTTTCGGCTGGCGCGCGCCATCAACCAGCCGCGACGAGGATCCCCTCGGCGCGTTTTTTCAAGGCTCGGGCGAGAGCGACGTCGCCCCCGAAGTCCTTCTGCGAATTCTCTGACGCAGCCCCAGCCAGGATAAATCCGATGATCGAACTTTTCACCGCCAGCACCCCCAACGGCATCAAGATACCGATTGCGCTGGAGGAGCTCGCAATCCCGTATACCCTGCGAATGATGCCGATGGGCTCGCCCGATTTCCGTTCGGCGGAGTTCCTCTCGATCAACCCCAACGGCAAGATTCCTGCCATCCGCCACCATGATAGCGGACGGGCGACTGTCACCATCTTCGAATCCGGCGCAATCCTGCTCTATCTTGCCGACACCTTCGGAGGCCTCGCGGGCGCGACCGCCGCTGCGCGTGGCCAGACCCTGAGCTGGCTGTTCCTGCAAGTGGCAGGCCTTGGGCCGATGATGGGCAACGCCGCCCATTTCCGCGCGATGAAATCGCCTGACCCCTACACGATCGGGCGGTTCCATGGGGAGGCTGGCCGCTATCTTGCGCTTGTCGAAGCGCGGTTGAGCGAAACGGAATGGCTCAACGGCGAGGCCTATTCGATCGCGGATATCGCGCATTTCTCGTGGATTCGCAGCGCGGGCTATGCCGGCTTCGACCTCAAGGATTTCCCGATCCTCGAAGCGTGGGTCCAGAAGATCGAGAAGCGCGATGCGACCGGGCGAGCCCTTGCGAGGATGGGCTGACCGACGCTCAGACCTGCGCGGCCTGAAACCACGCAGCGTCGGGGGTCGGAACGCGCATCCGTTCGCGCAGCCCCTGCGCAAATCCGGGCGAGGTCAGCACCTCGATCAGCTTGAGGGCCAGTTCGATCCCCGTGCCCGGCCCGGTCGATGTCATCAAGTGCCCGTCGACGACCAGCGGTTCGTCGACGAAGACAGCCCCGTAGCTCTCCAGCTCGGCCTTCCGGGCGCCGCCGATCTGGTGGTAGACCGTAGCCCGCTTGCCGGTGAGCACACCTGCGGCGGCGAGCGAGAGGGCGCTGACGCATACTGCGGCGATCGGTGCTTGCCGCCGGTCGAAGCTTCGGATGACGTCGAGGAAGGGTTCGGACAGCGCTTCCTCGTAAAACCCGGCATCCCCGAACCCGCCCGGAATGACCAGGGCATCGAAATCATCGAGGTCCACGTCGCCCAGCAGCGCCTCTGGAATGACGTCGAACCCGAAGGTGGTCGTGATCGGATTGCGCAATCCGACCGAGAGCTGGTCGAAGCGGATCCCGCCATAAATCGATGCCCAGCCGAATACTTCGGTGAAGCAGGCCGCCTCCATGGTTTCAAAGCCATTGGACAACAAGATCAATATGCGTTTTTGCACCAGCACCCCCGTGGTTTGGGCAATGGCTTGCGATCCCCACCGGAAGCCGGCTGCCGGCGGCCATGCTATACTAGCCCGAGCCCATTGGTCATGGCTTTTCCGGTGCGGCACCTGTGCTCTTTCGGGTGGCTTGACCCTCACGCCACGTCATCCCGCATAGGCATGATCAGGCGATTCGGAGCGCGATGATGCGGACAGTCAAACAGGTTGCGAGAGCGTCAGGCGTCAGCGTGCGCGCCTTGCACCATTACCATCATATCGGACTGCTCACGCCCGAAGTCGGCGAGAACGGTTACCGCTATTACGGTCCAGCCGAAATGCTGCGCCTTCAGCACATCCTGTTCTACCGCGAACTGGGTCTGCCGCTCTCGGAGATCGCCCGAATACTCGATGATCCCGGCTTTGATACGCGCGCGGCCCTGCTCGACTTGCGTCGCCGGATCGAGGAAGAGATCATTCAGCGGCGCGATCTCGCTCAGACGATCGACCGGACGCTGGCGTCGCTCGATGATGGCAGGGCAGTGGAAGATCATTGCCTGTTCCACGGTGTGACCGCCCGGAAGCAGGCCCAGTGGGAAGCGGAAATTGTGGCCCGTTTCGGCGATGCCGGTGACACCATGATACGCGCCTCGAAGGCGAATCTGCGGGCCCTTCCGCCGGCACGACTGCTCGAATTCAAGGCGGAAATCGACGCGATCCACGCCGATCTGGTCACCCTGATCGAGGCGGGAGCCACGCCGTCCTCCAATGCGGTGCAAGCTCTGATCGGCCGCCACCATAACTGGGTTTGCCGTTCATGGCAGCCCGACGCCGCAGCCTATGCCGCACTCGGCCGGATGTATGCGACGCATACGGATTTCCGGTCGATGTATGATGCGCTGCATCCCCGCATGGCCGCCTTCATGGAGCGTGCCATGGCGGTTCACGCTGACACGGTCCTGCGAAGGAGCCCCGAATGAACCGGCGCACCGTCCTTTCTCATATCATCATCGGAGCCACTTGCATGACCGCGACCCGTCTGACAGCCGCCGTTCCCGGCGAGCGTGATGCGACCGTCACCGTGTCGGGTGTCGAGATCGCCTGCCGTCTCACGTTCCCGCAAGGCGCTGCCCGCGGCGCGGTCCTTCTCTTGCCCGGATCGCTCTACAGCGATGTCGACGGCAACTATCCGTCGATGAACCTGCGGCCTCACGCCTATGCGGACCTTGCGCAGCAACTCGGCGAGCGTGGCTTCGTGGTCCTGCGCATGGCCAAGATCGGGCCGGGCACTGGCTCGCGCACGATCGATGCCGATGCGGCGCAGCGGCACATCGACTTTCTTGCAAGGGTCGAAGTGGCACAGGCAGGGCTGGATCTGCTGAAGCGCAATGCGCCTTCGCGCCCGGTCGTCGTTGCCGGACATAGCGAGGGCGCGGTGGTTGCCTCGCTGCTGGCGCAAGGCCCTGACGGCAAGGCGATCGATGGTGTGGTCAGCCTGTCCGGCCCGGCGCTGCCGCTTCTCTCGATCATTCGCGCGCAGGTCGCGGCCATGTCCCCGCCGGGTGTCTCGCCCGACATGACCGTGTTCGATCGCACGATTGCGGCCATCCGGGCAGGCGAAGCTCTGCCGGACGAGGCAAAATCCAACCCGCAAACGGCCATGCTTGCGTCCATGCCCGAAGCCGGTCTTGCCTATCTGCGCAGTGTCGACCGGGTGGATCCGGTCGCCGCGCTGGCACAGGTCAGGACCTCCGTCCTGATCCTTCAGGGCGAGAAGGACGATTCCGTTCCGGCAGCGCACGCCGGAATGCTGCTGGCGAGCAGGCGGCAGTTTCCGACCAGGCTCGTCACTTTCCCTGGCCTGACACACTTCTACAAGGTCGCTCCACCGGACCTTCTGCCCATGCAATCCATGGGTCTTGAGACGCCGAGCGATCCCGCTGTCGCCGACGCCATCGCCGATTGGGCCAGCGATCTGGGGCAGGACATCATGCCGACAGGTCAATGACCGATCGATCTCCGGGGGTCGATCGCCTGCAGTCCGTGAGGGCAGCGATCATGGCGGCACACAGTTCACGGTTGCCGCGACGCTGTGGAATAGGGTGAAATCGTCTGCCAGCCCAAGGCGGCATACAAGGCACGGCCAGCCTCGGTTGCGACGAGCACCTGCGTTTTGCCATCGTCCTGCCGATATGCATGAAGCTCTGACAGCAAAGCCCGGGCGAGACCTTTCCGACGGTGTGCGGGTTGCGTGACGATACGGTCGAATATGAAGACATCAGCCGTTTCGGCCGCGTAGCCTTCCGCAGCGAGTGCGCCGGTGTCGCAGAATATCTGTGCACGCGTCACTGCGCCCGAGCGCTTGGCTGTGATGGTATAGCCAGCCGTCATTCTCGCAACCGCGTGTTCCCTCGCGGCCATCATGAAGTAGCCGGGAGGGTGTATCGTCCACTTCCCGGGCAGCAAGGCGGCAAGCTCGCCCGCCGAACCGCAAAGCTTCAAAAGATACCCAGGCCTTTCAATGGTCTGGGCAAGCCTTGCCAAACCCGGCATCGCCTTCGGAAAGATCCAGCGAGCAACCTCGTCATTCGCATTGGTATCGACACGCAGGCCGCCATAGTCCGGTACTGGCATCGGCAGTCCGCGAGCAACCGAACGGGCTTCCAGCCACGCTCGCAACAGTGACGGATCGACGCCTCTAGAATACATCCACTCCAGTAGGCCTCAAAAAGGCAATGCGGCTACAGAAAGATGGTGCATGACGTCTGGTAAACCCATCGATCAACGGTAACGACATGTTGCCGATGTGCCATCACGAGAGAGGAACAAGGGCATCGGAGGAAACCGGAGATTCAAGTTAGAAGACGCGAACGACCGAGCCTGGGTCGGGAGGCGCCGAAGCTGAGTGCATGATCGGCCGACAGCGATTCTTATCTGTCCGCGTGGAACTCGCTATTCGAAAAGCAGTCCAATTGCCGGAATTGTAACGAAGAGGGGAGCGGCCGACTTTCTGCGATTGACCGTTCGTCTTATCCCTCAGCCACATTGCCAAAAAGTGGGGGTATCAATGGGGGTATCATGAAGGCGGAAAACAGAGTTTTTGGTCTAAGTCAGATACGTATAGCTTCGCTAAATGCCCCTCCTCCGCTACCATAGGCCTTTCCTGAAGCTTCCAGATGTTTCCGAATTAATCCGAAAAACTATGGAAAATTTGGGGTTTGCGGATGAATCGAGTCCGCAGGCGCGCGTGTCCATCCACACGCAGCCAGATTTGGTGTGGGGGTGATGCGAGGGGTATCGAAAAGAAGCGATACCCCATGCCTCTTATGGAGATTCAAGCCCATGCGCTGCGCTCTTCTCCGCCGATCGCGTCTCGAATCCCCGCCAACGGCGACACCTCGGTTATCTATGGAACAGCCAGCGCGGTGACCTTGTCTGCGATTTCATCACGGTGGTTCCTTGCAAGTGATCGGATGATCCGTATAAAACTCCCGTAGTTTGGTACGGTTTCAAGAGGCCATGATGAAGATTGGCGATCTGGCAAAGGCAGGCGGTGTGTCGGTCGAGACGATCCGGTTCTATCAGCGCCGCGGCCTGCTTTGCGAGCCGCCGCGCGGGGCCGGGGCGCGGCGCTATCAGCAAGCCGATCTGGAGCGGCTGTGTTCGATCCGCGCGGCGCAGACGGCCGGCTTCACGCTGGAGGAAATCGCCTCTCTGCTCGATTTGAACCCGGATGACCGCGCCGCCGCGCGCGCGCTGGCCGAGGCTCGGATTGCCGCGATCGACGAGAAGATCGCGACCCTCAAGGCGATGCGCGTTGCGCTCAAGGGCTTGGTGAAGGACTGTGCGCAGGGTGGGGAGGGGCCGTGTCCGATCCTCGGGGCGTTCACATTTCCCGCCAAGGCCGACCCCGCCGGAAACCGCACCCGGGCGCGGCGCGGATAGACTGGCATGAACGTTTCCCGATTGTCCCGCCGCGGCTTCGTGCGCGCCGCCGGTGCTGCGGCTGGGCTTGCTGCGATGCCGGCCTGGGCGCAGGGTCATGCTTTGGGCAGTTCGGGGCACCGGATGAAGGGCGGCGCGCCGATCCGGGTCGGCTTCGACGAGGTCTCGGGCGCGGTGATCGATCTTTCCGTGGGGCACGGCCCTCGGGTGGTGCAGGGGCGCAAGGGGCATGGGATCGCGGTCAACGGCTCGGTGCCGGGGCCGTTGATCCGGTTGCGCGAGGGTCAGTACGTCCGACTGAACGTCACCAATCACCTGGATGAAGACACCTCGATCCACTGGCACGGGCTGCTCGTGCCCTTCCACATGGACGGGGTGCCGGGGATCAGCTTCCCGGGCATCAGGCCGGGGCAGACCTTCACCTATGAATTTCCGATCCGCCAGTCGGGCACCTACTGGTATCACAGCCATTCAGGGCTTCAGGAACAGCAGGGGCATTACGGCCCGCTGATCATCGATCCGGCCAGCGCGGAACCGGTCGACTACGACCGCGAGTTCATCCTGCTGCTGAGCGAATTCACCCCGCTCCATCCGCACACGATCATGGAGAAGCTGCGCAAGGGCGAGGGCTATTTCAACTACCAGCAGACCAGCTGGGCCGATGATTATCCGCTCACCGCCGCCGATCGCCGGATGTGGGCCGAGATGCGTATGCCGCCGACCGACATCGCCGATGTGACCGGCTCCACCTACACCTACCTCGCCAACGGGCGGGGGCCGAAGGAGGGGCTGGAATATCTCTTCACCCCCGGCGAGCGCATCCGTCTGCGGATCATCAACGGCGCGGCGCAGACCTTCTTCAACCTGCGCATCCCGGGCCTTCCCATGACGGTGATCGCCGCCGACGGCCAGAACGTGAAGCCGGTGGAGGTGGACGAGTTCCAGATCGGCGCGGCCGAGACCTACGACGTGATCGTCACGCCCACCGCAGAAGCCTACACCGTCGTTGCGGAGAGCATGGATCGCTCCGGCATGGCGCTCGCCACGCTGGCGAGCCGTCCCGGTGCGCGCGCCGCCATTCCGCCGCCGAGGAAGGCCCCGCTGCTCGACATGGGCGACATGGGCATGAACCACGGCGAAATGGGCGCCGGTCACAGCATGGACGGCATGGCAATGCGCGATACGCTGCTGCTGCCGCCTGACGTGAAGGTCGGCCCCGGCATCGACATGGTCTCCATGGCTCCGGTCGACAAGCTGGGCGATCCCGGTCTCGGCCTGCGCGATGTGGGGCACCGCGTGCTCACTTACCGGATGCTCTCGGCGCTCGAGCCAAACCGCGACACCCGCACGCCATCGCGCCTGCTCGAGCTGCACCTCACCGGCAACATGGAACGCTATATGTGGTCGTTCGACGGTGAGATGTATTCCGCCGTCCACGACAAGCCGATCCGCTTCGCCTGGAACGAGCGGGTGCGGGTGAAGCTCGTCAACAACACCATGATGGCGCACCCCATCCACCTCCACGGGATGTTCTTCGAGCTGGTCAACGGCGAGGAGCCCGCGCATCAGCCGCGCAAGAACATCGTCATCGTCCAGCCCGGGGCGAGCGCGCAGTTCGATCTCTCCGCCAACGAGCCGGGCGACTGGGCCTTCCACTGCCACCTCCTCTATCACATGCACGGTGGGATGATGCAGACCGTCACGGTGATGGCGCCGGACGCATGAGGGCTGCCCTCCGATTCCTCGTGCTGTTGAACGCAGCGCCGCTCGCCGCGCAGGACCAGCACGCCGGGCACGAAATGCCCGAGATGGACAAGCAGGAGGCGTCCCCTGGCCCTGCAATGGAGACCCCGCCGCCGCCTGAAGCCGGGAGCGGTCCGCCCCGCGCTGCCGATGCGATCTGGGGCGCGGATGCGATGGCGGCCTCGCGCGCAGCGCTGCGGCGCGAGCATGGCGATTTCCCGGTCTTCTGGCTCCAGGGCGACCGGCTTGAGGCGCAGGTTCGCGATGGCAAGGATACCTATCTCTGGGACATCCAGGGCTACTATGGCGGCCCGACACAGCGCCTGTGGTTCAAGAGCGAAGGGAAAGGCGCGTTCGGCGAGAGGCCCGAGGATGCCGAGGTGCAGGCGCTCTATGCCAAGGCGATCGCGCCCTTCTGGGACATTCAGGCTGGCGTGCGCCAGGACTTCGCGGGGCCGGACACCACTCACGCCGTCATCGGCGTTCAGGGCCTCGCCCCATACCGTTTCGAGGTCGATGCTGCGCTATTCCTCTCCCATCGCGGCGATCTCACCGCGCGGATCGAGGCCGAGGTGGACCAGCGCATCACCCAGCGCCTGATCCTGCAGCCGCGCATCGAGGCGAACCTTGCGGCGCAGGACGTGCCCGAACTGGGGATCGGCGCAGGGCTCGACCGGATCGAGATCGGGGCGCGGCTGCGCTACGAGATCGCCCGCGAGTTCGCGCCCTATATCGGCATCGAGCAAGCATGGCGGACGGGCACGAGCGCGGACTTCGCGCGTTTGCGCGGCGAGGCTCCGTCCACCACAAGTTTCATCGCCGGCATTCGCTTCTGGTTCTGATCGACACCGAGGACAAACACCCATGCGCATCTCTGCTTTCTTCGCTGCCCTTGCTCTCCTCGCCCTCGCGCCCGGTGCGGCATGGGCGCACGTCACTCTCGCTGCATCGAGCCCGGCGGCCGGGGCCGAAACAAAGGCGCCCAAGGCAATCACTCTGACCTTCAGCCAGCCGGTCAATCGGGGCACGGCAAGCGCGGCTATCATCATGACGGCGATGCCGGGCATGAAGGACCATGGCGAAATGGCCATCCGCAACTTCACGGCGAGCTGGTCGGCGGACGGCAAGACGCTGACCCTGACGCTTGCCAAGCCCCTGCCCAAGGGCACCTACGACGTCCGCTGGCAAGCCGCAGCCGCCGATGGGCACGCGATGAGCGGAACCGTGACGTTCGACGTGAAGTGACGGCTGCACGGCTCCGACGATCCGGCTTGAGGCCGACGTGGTGCCGCTCGCCGAGGGACGCTTCCTGCGCAAAGCACCCAACGCTCTGCCGGGCAGCTGGACGCGTCGCCCGCGACGTGTCGTGGTTTGCGGGAATAACAGCCGAGGGCATTTCGTTATTGATCCGATCGCAATCTCCAAGCGACGGGAAACTGCCCAATGAAGAACTTCAGGCTGCTCCAGGCACACATCGACACCGTCCCCCTGCTCGCCGAAATAGCTGCAAACACGGCTGCCTTCGAAGCTCATCGCGGGCGACAGGAAAAGGTCAGGGTGCAGCGCGAGGCGCTGGCAATTCCCCTGCGCGGCCTGAGAGCTTCAGCCATCGGCGAACGCAAAAGGCGCGATGTTCATGAAAGCCGGTGGACGAGCGGTTCGCAAGCCTATCCGCTCGCCCGCGCTTTTCTCAAGACAACCGCGCGCGCGCTCGGCGGAGAATTGTCACGGGCCAAGATCGTCTGCCTGCCGCCGGGCCACCGCGTCTATCCGCATATCGACCGGGGCGAGTACTACCGCCTGCGTGGCCGCTATCACCTCGTGCTCAAGTCATCGGGCTCGTGGATGCGCGCGGGCGACGAGGAAGTGCGGATGCGCAGCGGCGAATTGTGGTGGTTCGACAATGATCAGCTGCACGAGGCCCGCAATGACGGGGATGACGACCGGATCCACCTGATCTTCGATCTGCTGCCGCGCGGTGGTGCGGTGCTGGTCACGGCCGGCGGGGCCGGACGCGTTCAGCCACTGCCTGACGCGAGAGCGCGCTGAGCCGGGCGGGGCTGGCCGCAGGGCCCGACAGGGCGGCGATCAGCTCGACCTCGCGCTTGCTGCCGCGCAGATAGTTGATGCTGACGCGGCGGATGTAATGGCCGACCTCGGGCGCATAGTCCCATTCGCGGCGCTCGATCAGGCGCATGGTGGTGGACGAGTAACGGTCACACACGACCGGGACCGCCTCGAAGATGCCAGCCTTGACCGCGAAGCTGCGCAGCTTGCCGGATTTGCACACCCACAGGGCGACCGAACGCTTGAGCGATGCCTCGGGGCCGGCACGCGTTTCGCTCACCACCCGGAAGCGCACCGAGCGCGGGCGGGCCATCGGCCAGAGCGCATCGGGGTTGCCATGCACCTCGCGGCTGCCGGTGCCCTTGCCGCTGCGCCATGACAGCACCGGCACAATGAAATTGCGGCTGCGGGTATAGCTCGGGCCGGAAAGACCGGCCCAGATGACGGTGTCTCCGCTGCTCCTGACCACACGTTCGACCCGTCCGTCGGAAAAGACGAAAGCATCGCCGCCCTCGTAATGCGGGAGGGCAATGGGGGAGGGGGCGGGCAGCGCCGTAGCGGCGGCCGCTCCTGCGGCGAGCAGGCCGAGCATCACGGCTGTTCTCCGATCAGGCCCACGCCATAGATCGGGTCACGTCCGCGCGGGCCGAGATCGCGGGCCTCGCCCTCGAGCACCTTCACTGCGCGGCGTGAGGCGGCTGCATCGGGCGTGCGCAGCCGTGCGGCGAGCCTTGCGGCGACGATCGGCGAGGCAAAGGATGTGCCGGTGGCATCGCGCAGTGCGCCCTTGTTGTCGATCGCCGCGACCGCAACGCCGGGCGCTGCAAAATCGACATAGCTGCCGCGATTGGCATAGCGGTAGACCCGCTCCTGGGCATCGACCGCAGTCACGCCGACCACGCCCTCGTAGGCGCCGGGAAACACTGGCGGAGCTGCAGGGCCATCGTTGCCTGCTGCGGCAACGATGATGTGGCCCTGGCCAGCGATCCGCGTGATCGCCTTGGCAACGGCGGGGTTGCGCGGGCCGGACAGGCTGATGTTGATCACCGGCACCTTGCGCGCCGCCAGCCAGTCGAGCGCCTTGATCAGCGCAAAGCTCGACCCGGCAGTCTCGCGCGGGCCGCTGAAGATGTCGGCCACATAGATGCGGGTCGCGCTGGCCGGGTTGCCCTTGGTGCCCGAGACCAGATAGGCCACCGCCGTGCCGTGCAGCCGGGCCTCGGTCTGCTTGCCGTTGAAGGCCTGCTGGGTGAGCTGGACGTGGCGGAAATTGGGGAGGTCGGCGGCAACGCCGGTGTCGATGAGCCCGATTTCGCAGCCGCAGGCCAAACGTGCGGGCGCGGCTTTCCCGCGCGTCTTGCGGGTGCGCGTGGCGGCGCTGTCGAACAGGTGGTTGAGGCCGATGCTGTCGGGATCGCCGAGTGCATCGAGCGCATCGCGGGCGGCCTCGCCTGTCAGTTGCGGCGGGCCGCGCAGCAGCAGCAGCGTGCCATCGACCGAGGCCAGCTGCTCGCGGGCGACGACCTCGAAACCCTGCCCCTCGAGCAAGGCGAGGTCATCCTCGCTCAGATCGAGCGCGACAAATTCCCCGCGACGGTAGCGGAAGCCCTCGTCGTCGGTGTCGATCCGGTCGCGCAGGTCCAGCTCGGCGCGGGTGGCGGCACTTTCCGCGCCGGGCAGATCCCAGTTTCCAAGATCGTCGTCGCTGTCATCGCCCGCGTCATCGGCCTCGTCGTCGTCAATGTCATCCTTGTCATCGTCGCCGCGGTCTTCGGCATTGCCCTTGCCGGAATTGTCGACCTTGTCGTCATCATCATCGTCCGACTTGCCCGATCCGGAGTTGTCGTCGTCCCGATCGTCGTCGTCGTTCCCGCCGCCACCGTGGCCGGAGTTGCCGCCATTGTCGTCGCTGCCACCGTCATCGTCCGATCCGCCGCTGCTGTCATCGCCGGAGCCGCCTTCGTCCGAACCACCATCGTCAGCACCACCATCATCGGAACCGCCGTCGTCGGTGCCGCCTTCGTCGTCTCCCGCGCCGGCATCCGGATCGCCCGCGTCCGCATCGCCATCGGCGCCGGGATCGGCCCCGTCGGGATCGGCTTCGTCAGGATCGGCTACATCGTCACCCGAGCCCGGATCGGCAGGGTCGTCATCGTCGTCCCCATCGTCCCCGCCATCATCGTCCGGCCCCTGCGCGAACAGCGGGGCGGAGAGCGGTGCGCTGGTATGGAGGCCATGGACGGCGAGCAACGCAAGCAGACCGATCAAGGGTATTCTGGAACGCATCGCCTCTCCCCACGCGCGGACCGCAGATTATCACGCAGCCGCCGGATTGACCATTGATGAGGATACGGTTCACACAGTGCCTTTATTCCCGCGACCGGCTATGCTTCGGGAATAAACCCGACCGCTGACCCGTTTTCGCCAAGAGCCACACGATGAATGCAGATGAGCCGACAAGACAAGCGCTGGTTGCGCTTCTGCCGCGTCTGCGCAGGTTTGCACGGGTGCTCACAGGGAATCTGGCCGATGCCGACGATGTCGTGCAGACGAGCTTGGAGAAAGCGATGTTGAATTGGGATCAGTGGCAGCCCGGCACCCGGCTCGACAGCTGGATGTTCCGGATCGCCCGCAACACCTGGATCGACGACCGCCGCCGCGCGCACAACCGCGCCGGGCATGACGATATCAGCGCGATGATCGATCTGGCTGGCGATGACGGCGTGGCGCTGGTGGAGGCGGACGATGCGGCGCGCAAGGTGCGCGCTGCGGTCGACCGCCTGCCGCCCGAACAGCGCGATGTGGTCGCGTTGGTGATGCTCGAGGAGTTCAGCTACCGCGACGCAGCCGAGGCGCTCGATCTGCCGATCGGCACAGTGATGAGCCGCCTGTCGCGCGCCAAGGCGGCGCTGGCCAAGGTGCTCGCCATGCCCGAGGGGATGGTGCAATGAACCCCGCCTTCTCCGATGCCCAGCTCGCCGCCTTCCTTGACGGGAGGCTTGCGGACGAACAGCTCGCCGCTGCAATCGAGGCAGCGATCAATGCCGATCCGGCCCTCGCCGAGCGGGCAATGACGCTGGCCGAGGGTGGCGATGACATAGCCTCGCAAGCGGTGCGCGATGCCTTCGCGCCTGTGCTTGAGGCATCGGTTCCCGCACGCCTGACCGAGGCGCTCGCCGCGCCGGTTGGTGCGGACGTGGTCAATCTCGCCGACCGGCGCGACCAGACCCGCGCGCTGCCTCAGCCCGCGAATGACACTGGCAGCGGCTGGCGCTGGCCGCAATTCGCCGGCCTCGCTGCCAGCCTTGCGCTCGGCGTGATGATCGGCGGGCCGCTGCTGGGCGGGCGCGAGGGCGGCGCGGGCGGCGATCCGGGCGCGCTGCTGCTCGCCAGTGCCGAGGTTTCGGCAATGCTCGATGCCGCCCCCAGTGGTCAGGCGCAGGATCTTGCCGCACTCGGGCAGGGTGAGGTGGTGCTGACCTTCCGCAACACCGCAGGTGCTTTGTGCCGCCAGTTCACCATCACCGCGCCCGGCGGCGGTGCCACCAGCGACGCGCTTGCCTGCGCGGCGAAGGGCGGGGACTGGCAGGTCGAGGCCTTTGGTCGCCGGGCAGCACCGGCAGGCGAGATGAAGCTCGCGGGCGGTGATGCGGCGGTGGGCGTTGTGGCCGCTGTTGATGAACAGATCGCGGGCGATCCGCTGGTTGGCTCTGAGGAGCTGGCCGAACTCAAGCGGAAATAGCATCAAGGCGGGCCGGGCGATCCCCGGCCCTGCTTCAGATGATAAAGGCGATTTCCATCACTGCGGCCACGCCCTTGTTCACGCCGACGCGCAGCTGCTCCTCGCGGAACCGGACGATGTCGGCGCGCAGCTGGATATTGGGGTGCAGCTGGTAGAACCCGCCCGCTCCGATCAGCCGGTTGCTGCGGTCCGAGGCCTTGGTATAGGCCGCGCTCGCTGCCACACCCCATTCGGGGGTCACCCAGCCAACCCCGCCGTTCACTTCCCACTGATCGAAGCCGCGATCGAGCCGGTTGGAATCGCCGCGGTCGACATAGGCGCCGCCGATCCGGAACGGCCCGCGGCGGGCTTCGGCCCCGAGGCTCCAGCTGTTGAGGTCCGCGCGGGTGGTCAGCGGGTCGGCCTCGCCCGTGGCATAGCCCGCGCTCGCCCCCAGGATCCAGTCGCCCACCGGCTGCTGGTATTGCAGCCCGAACTCGAAGGCGTTGTCGAGCGCGATCCGCTCGCGCGAGTCCACGGCGGCTGAATTGCGGCGCACCTTGGGTGACCACGACACCCCGCCGCGCAAGCCCCCCACCGGCGGCGAGAGGTAGATCACCTTGAAGGCATCCTGCGTATCGAGCGCCCGCAGCAGCGCCTGGCTCCCGGCATAGCGCGAAAACTCGCCGCGCACCTGCCCCAGCGCCACCAGCGGCGCGGCAAAGGCGAGCGTGTCGGCGGGGCCGTCCTGCAAGCCGACCTCGATCCGGCCATAATCGGTCGCGGCAAAGCCGTAGATCTCGCCCGCCTCGAGCACCTCGGAGGCGCGGCGGCGGCTGTTCTGTTCGACGTTGAAGCCAATCAGGATCCCGCCGGGCGAAGTCCATTCGGCATTGAGCCGGGCGAACAGATCGATCTTGGCATCGGGGGAATCCGTGGCGGGATCATTGTCGTCAAACCCCGCCCCCTGCGCTGCCGCGCCCGCGGTCAGTCGTATGTCGAAACCCTGCCACTGCACCTCGAGCGGCCCGAGCCCCTCGTCGGCCTGGGCTGTTGATGCCCCCGCCAGCGTCAATCCTGCCAGCACGCCGCAGCCCAGCCTGCGCAAGTCCCCCAAATCCCGCATATTCTGCTCTTTTCTTTATGGCCCCTCGGGGCAGCGCTAAATGAAATCGATTGCTACAGCAACGCCTGCGCGGCGATCTTCAGCAGCCCGCCCTCGGTCACGCATTGATGGAAGTCATGGCTCATCCCCGGAAGCGTCAGCAGCGTGGGGGCGCTGTCCTTGCCCAAGCCCTCGGCGTAGCTGCGGAGTGCGCGGGTGTAGCAGCGCGCGCGGCGCAGACGGTTGCGGCCCTGACGCAGATTGATGATCTCGTCCTGCCGGACCGAGGCGTCGATACGCGTGTCGCGGTTGCCGACGATCACCGTGGTCGGGATATCGAGGAACTCCGGCCCCACAATGGCTCGGCCTTGTCCGTCGCCGATGCCGTGGGGATAGGCGGTGCCCGTGTGCGGCATACAATACCACCCTGCCGAAACCACGCACAGGCGCCGCACCCGGCGGGGGTGGAACAGGGCGAAGCGATGCGCCATCTGTGCACCGCCTGAAAAGCCGAACAAGGCGAAGCGATCGGCCGCGATGCCGTGCTCGGCGGCGAGATCGTCAAGCAGCGCTATCAGCGCGTGGTCGGCGCGCACCTGTCCGCTCTTGCGCGCCAGCAATTGCTGATACTGGCCAAAGGCCTCGCGGGTGAACAGCGGGGCGATGATGGTTGTCCCGGCAAAGGCGGGATCCTGGGCAAAGCGCAACGCGATCTCGGCGGCGTTGCGGCTGATGCCGTGCACCGCGACGAGCACCGGCTGGCCGGGCCTGACATTGGCGATGTAGCAATCGGGCATCGCAGCGTGGCTGGCGGGGCGAAAGCGGGGCTGGGCGATGGCTGGGACAAGGTCCGGCTTCAGGAAAGGCATCACGACACACGCTCCTGCGTCAGGTGGGATGAGGGCGGCGCGAGTGCGGCGCGCGGCAAGGCGGCGGATTCCGGCTCGCGCGCCCGCGCCGCGCGGCTGCGCGTCGTTCCCGAGCGCTGCGGCCGATTGCGGGGCGGGGCGCTGGCGATCAGACCGGCAAGCCGATCGAGCGCAATCTGCCCCCCGATACGGGCATGGAGCGCGCGCACACTCTCCAATAGCCGGGCGGCAATGAAGCCGATCACGGTCAGATGGCCGGCAATCCCGGCATGACCGCCGCGCCCGCCTGCCTGCCACACCAGCACCAGCGCGGCTGCCAGTCCGGCTAGCGTGGCGATAGCCTCCATCGCTCCGATGGCAGCGGCGCGCGTCACCGCCGCCCGCGCCAGCGTCGCTGAAAGGCTCGCCAGCTTGCGGGTGCCATTGCCCTTGCGCGGCGAGCCCCCCTCAAGATCGGCGCGCACCCGGCGCACCATGAAGCGATTGAGTCGGCCCCGCTCGCGGCGTTGCATCACAATCGCGCGGGAGAGCGGAAAGGCCTGGATCAGAATGATCGCCGTGCCGAGAAGCAGCGGGACAAGGCCGATGCGCAATTGCGGCATGGTCAAGGCGACCCATAGCCCGGCCACACCGGCCGCTGTCGCGCTGGTCCACAGGCGCACCGATCCGCGCAGGGCATAATTGCGCAGCGATGCCATGTCGTTGATCAGCCCGGTGAGCCAGCGCGCGCCGCCTTCGCTTGGCGCTGCCCCGCGCCAGCGCACCACCGCCGCGTAAAGCGCGGCCCGGCAATCGGCGACATAGCCCTGTGCGAAGCTCTCGCCGACCCAGCGCTGAAGCAGCAGCGCGGTGGCGGCGGTGGCCGCGATGCCCATGCCCGCCGCCAAGGCCGAGGGTGCAGGGGTGGGGCCGGTGAGCAGCTGGTCGAGCCTTGCCGCAAACAGCACCACCAGCAGTGCCTCGCCGATCGCCAGCGCGACCAGTGCCGCGGCAAGACCGCGCCGCCGCCCTGCCAAAAGCCTCGGGGCAGCGGTCACGCGGCGACCCGCAATTCGGGCGCACTGAAGGCGATGCGGGCTGCCGCCACCGGATCGCGCAAGCTGGCGAGATCGGCAAGCTCGATCCCCGTTGCCATCGCCGCCTCGCGCGCGGCCAGGGGCGAAGCCGTGACCAGCCCCGAAATCGCAAGCGGTGCGATCCCGCGCCGGGTCAGCCACTCGCAGCCAAAGGCGGCCCCCATCGCGTCGGCTGCGGCGAACAGGAAGCCATCGAACCAGCCCCGGGCATGGCCGGTCAGGGCCAGTGCGGCGGTTTCCCGCTGCAGCAAACCGTCGGCGATCTCGACCACGGCGATATCCATCCCCGCTGCGCCGAGACGGGCGAGGAGCAATTGCGCGACCTGGCCCAAATCCTCGTCGGACACTCCGAAGGTCGATGCGTGACCGGCATCGGTAAAATCGACCGCCATCGCCGCGCCCGCATCGCGCATCGACCACAGATCCCCGCCCGAACCCGTGCCGGTGAGCTTGGCCGCGCCGACGTTGAAACCGGCGCGGCTCAGCCCGTGGATCAGCCCGCTGACCGTGGTGGTCTTGCCCGCATTCATCGAACTGCCGACCACCGCGATCACCCGGGCAGGGCGCGCGGACGGCGGCGGGGCAAGGGCGAAGTCGGCGAGATTGACCGCCCGCCCATCGGCCCGCATCAGCGCGCCGATCACCTCGATCCGGGTAGCGGGCTTGATGCTCGCGTGACGCGAGGTGACGAGCGCTGCAACTCCGCCGCCTGCGACCAGATGGCAGGGGCCGAGATTGTCGGGGACATAGGCTTCGAACTGGTCGGGCGCGTAGCGGTTGCCGTAGGCGACGATGATCTCGTCACCTTCGTACAGATCACCGCGGCGCCCGTGGACATTTTCGAGCCGGCGGTGCTGGCCAAGGCCGGTGACCCGCGCGAGGACGAGATCGCCAGCCTGCGGACGGCGACCCGATCGCACCAGCCGCGATGCCGCCGCTAAATCGACATTGCGCGTGGTGAAAGCGCGCTTGGCGCTGTCGAGCCGCCGCTCCAGCCGCTCCCCATAGGCCACCCCGTCGAGCGATTGGAAGTCATGGATGGTCATCGGCGTGTCTCCTCATGGCTGGTCTTGCCCCATGCCAACGGAAGAGATCGGCGGCTTATTCCGCAGAGCGCGGAAAAAATATTTGTTTGGGTCCGGCCGGAATAAGTGGCCGACCTGGCCCGTTGGCAGCGGGACGGCCCTTCCGGGTCGGCCTCGCAGCAACAGGATGTCAGACATGATCAAGCACCCGCTCCGCCCCGCCGCTTCGCTCCGCGCCATCGCGCTGGCCTCAAGCCTTGCAGCCCTCTGCGTCGGCGGAACGGCCCGCGCCGAAGAGGTCGCCGATGCCAGCGCCGACGAGGATGGCCTGACGTTCAAGACAGGCGATGTCGAATTCAACCTCGGCGGCAGGCTCCATTTCGATGCCGCTGTGTTCGAGCACGGCCTGACAGACGGCAGCGATGCCGATGTGCGCCGCGCGCGGCTCGAATTCTCGGCCAAGTTCGGGGACGTGGTGACAGTGCGGGTCGACCGCGAATTCGCGCAGGCCGATGGCTGGCGCAACCTGTGGCTCGCGGTTGAACCGGCCAAAGGGCTGGAGATCAAGGGCGGCAACATGATCGTCCCCTTCAGCATGGAGGATATGCAGAGCTCGAACGCGATGCCGCTGGCCGAACGCTCGCTCGCCAATTCCTTCTCGCCCGGCTTTGGCCTCGGTGGCAGCGTCAAGTATGCGGGCGAGGGCTTCACCATCACGGGCGGTTACTTCACCGATGCGCTCGACGATGAGGTCGGCCAGTCGCGGGTGCGCGGCGATGGCTATGTCCTGCGCGCCACATTCGCCCCGATCCGTGAGAACGACAGCTTCCTGCATCTGGGCGCGGCCTATGAACATCGCGCCTTCAACCTCGCCGAGCCGCCGCGCTTTACCGCTATCTCGGCCTCGAGCCTCGCCCCCAGCCTTGCCTCGACCGGCGCGCTTGCCGGCGCGCGCAATCTCGACGCCTACAATGCCGAGTTCGCCTTTGCCCGCGGGCCGGTGCAGGTGCAGGCGCAATACATCGTCGCCACCATCGACCGCGTGGCAGCGCCGAGCCTCGATTTCAGCGGCTGGTATGTCGGCGCAGGCTGGCTCGTCACTGGCGAGCGCTACGGCTATGCGCGGAGCAGCGGCGTGCCGAGCGGGGCGCGGATTGGCAAGAAGGGCGGCGCGGTCGAACTCAACGCGCGCTACAGCCGCGCCGATCTCGACGATCCGGCACTGGACCGCGGAAGCGCCACCATTCTGTCGGCAGGTGCGACTTGGTATATCACCCGCAATATCAGGGTTCTTGCCAACTACGCACGCACGCGCACAGCTGACCGTTCGCTGGTGCCCGATGCCAGCGGCAATCTCGGCGTGGTTCGCTTCCAGCTGGCATTCTAGCCTGCATTGCGCACAACCGTTCGCCCCCGGCACCCGTCTTGCCATCATGGCGGTGCAGCGCAGATGCCGAGGGCCACGTTGAGGTCAGAACGATGCGGTAAGGCTGGCCACAAGGCGCGACCCGGCGATCGACCCTGCGCCGTCCTGTCCGCGCGAAAAGCTCGGGCGGAGCCGGGCGCTTTCGGCCTCGGAGATATCGGTGTCGACATAGGCGAGGGAGAGCGTCAAGCCTTCGACGGGTGTGAAGTCCGCACCGATCGACCAGTCGAAATAGGTGCCCGTCGGCGCGAGGCTGGTCGCGTTGGGGCCGAGGCCGGGGTTGCCGTCCGAGTGGCCGATGTGCCCCTTCAGAGTGACGGGGGTGTCGCCAACCGCATAGGCGGCATCGGCGAAGAGGTAGAGATTATCCTCCTTGTCGCCCGGATCGTCCGGCAGGCCCGCCGCAGCCGCAGCGCCGGTGAAGAACACCTTGCCGAGCGCTCCCTGCTTCGGGGCATAGGCGAGCCCGCCCGTCAGGGCGAGCGGGCCGACGTTGCCGGAAAGCCGGGCGTAGAGTTCGGCAAAATCGGTCTCGTCCGCGCCGCCGGGATACATGTACCAGGTGAGCCCGGTATCGAGCGTGCCCGCGCCCACCGGCACCTTGAAGCCGGCAACAAGATCCAGCTCCATGTTCGCGCCCCCGAAGGTGCCCCAGCCCGCAAGGTTGGAGCCCCAGGCACCGACATAGACGCCGCTTTCGTGGGTCGCGGTGACGCCGCCCTGTATCGCAAGTCCCTCGTCGGTCTGGGATACGCCGCGGAACCGGTAGTCGGAGGCGATGGTGGCACTGCCCGACACGGTCACCGGCGGTCCCTCGCTTGCGGGTCGGTTTTCGTTCTGGGCATGGGCTGGCATGGCGATAATCGCTGCAAGGGCAGCAAGCGGCAGATAACGCATGGGAAAACTCCTATTGTCGGAGGCGGCGCGGTGTCGCCCGATGCGCCAGCCATTCCTTCCGATTGCCGTGAAATCGCCATGCGGATTGCGCCCTGGCGGCGTGAAAACGGCGTGAAGGGCTTGCCGTGCTTCCAACCGACCGGGCGGGGCGTTTTCACAGGGATTTAATGCGCAAAGCCGCTTCACCCGGCGCAATTTCATGCCGCCTACCCCTAATGGACTGCCCGGTCCCATTTTGCCTGACCGGGAGCTGACATGACGTTCGACCTGATGTTGGCCGCGCTCGTTGCGCTAGGCCTGCTTGTCTACCTCACCTTCGTTCTCCTGAAGCCGGAGCGCTTCTGATGGCGGCCTCCGGAATGTTCGACCGCGCGCTGATCGGGCCCGCGGTGCGCGGCGCTTTCGTCAAGCTCGATCCGCGGACGCTGGCGCGCAACCCCGTGATGTTCGCGACCGCGGTGGTCGCCGCGGCGGCGACGCTGATCCTGTTCCACCACTTGGCGACGGGCACCGGCGACCTGCTGTTCGAGGGGCAGCTGGTGGCCTGGCTGTGGATCACGGTGCTGTTCGGCAACTTCGCCGAGGCGCTGGCTGAAGGGCGCGGGAAGGCGCAGGCAGCCTCGCTCAGAGCGACCAAGGACCAGCTTGTCGCGCATCGTATCGGTAAGGGCGGGGCGGCGGAGGAAATCCCGGCGACGCAGCTGAAGCGCGGGGACGTGGTCGTCGTCGTTGCCGGTCAGCAGATCCCTGCCGATGGTGAGGTGGTCGCCGGGGTCGCCTCGGTCAACGAGGCGGCGATCACCGGCGAAAGCGCGCCCGTGATTCGCGAGGCAGGCGGCGACCGGTCGGCGGTGACGGCAGGCACCACGGTGATCTCCGACCAGCTCCAGATCAAGGTGACGGCCGAACCCGGCAGCGGTTTTCTCGACCGGATGATCGCGCTCGTCGAAGGCGCGAGCCGGCAGAAGACCCCCAACGAGATCGCGCTGACGATCCTGCTGACCGGCCTCACACTGGTGTTCCTGATCGCGGTCGGCACGCTTCCGGCCTTTGCCGCCTATGCGGGCGGGGGCATCGCCGTGCCGGTGCTGATCGCGCTGTTCGTGGCCTTGATCCCGACGACCATCTCGGGTCTGCTCTCGGCCATCGGCATTGCCGGCATGGACCGCCTGATCCGCTTCAACGTGCTCGCCAAGTCGGGCCGCGCGGTCGAGGCGGCAGGCGACATCGGCACGCTGCTGCTCGACAAGACGGGCACGATCACCATCGGCGACCGGCAGGCGAGCGAATTCGTCGCGCTGACGGGAGTGGCGCAGACCGACCTCATCTCCGCCGCCCGTCTCGCCAGCCTTGCCGACGAGACCCCCGAGGGCCGCTCCATCGTGGTGCTGGCGGGGGCGGGCGAGGCGCTGGCTCCCGACGCCCAGATCGTGGGCTTCACCGCCCAGACGCGGGTGAGCGGGATCGACCAGCAGGGGCGCAGCATCCGCAAGGGCGCGGTCGATGCGGTTCTGAAGCTTGCGGATTTCCCCGAAGCCGCCGTTACCGAACTGCGCCGCATCACCGATCGCATCGCGCAGGCCGGCGGCACGCCGCTGGCGGTGACCGAAAACGGACGGCTCCTTGGCGCGGTCCACCTCAAGGACATCGTCAAGGCGGGCATCCGCGAGCGCTTCGTCGAGTTGCGCCGCATGGGCATCCGCACGGTGATGATCACCGGCGACAACCCGCTCACCGCCGCTGCCATCGCTGCCGAGGCCGGGGTCGACGATTTCCTCGCCGAGGCCACGCCCGAGAACAAGCTCGCCTATATCCGCAAGGAACAGGCCGAGGGCAAACTGGTCGCCATGTGCGGCGATGGCACCAATGATGCCCCCGCGCTCGCGCAGTCGGACGTCGGGGTGGCGATGAACACCGGCACCCAGGCCGCGCGCGAGGCGGGCAACATGGTTGATCTCGACAGCGATCCGACCAAGCTGATCGAGGTGGTCGGCATCGGCAAACAACTGCTGATGACGCGCGGGGCGCTCACCACCTTTTCGATTGCCAATGATATCGCCAAGTATTTCGCGATCCTGCCCGCGATCTTCGTCGTGCTCTATCCCGGGCTGGGCACGCTGAACGTCATGGGGCTGGAGAGCCCGAACAGTGCGATCCTTTCGGCGATCATCTTCAACGCGCTGATCATCCCGGCGCTGGTGCCGCTGGCGCTGAAGGGTGTGCCCTATCGCCCGATGCCCGCTGCCAGCCAGCTGCTGCGCAACCTTGCGATCTACGGGCTTGGCGGCGTGATCGCGCCCTTCATCGGGATCAAGCTCATCGACCTCGCCGTCGCCGGCCTCAGCCTCGCGTAAGCCGCGAAAGGACTTCATTTCATGCTTTCCAGCATTCTCACCATCACCATCGTCGTCGGGGGCACGGCGCTGCTGTCCTGGCCGCTCGGCCAATACATGGCGGCGCTCTTCTCGGGCCGCTTCGCTGCTGCCGACCGGCTGTTCACTGCCGCCATCGGAGGCGCGGGAGAGCAGGACTGGAAGTCCTATACGCTCGCGCTGGCAGCCTTCAACGTGGTGATGTTCGCCTTCGTCTTCGCGCTTCTGTCGACCCAGCACCTGTTGCCCCTCAACCCCGACGGGCAGGGGCCGACGAGCCTCCACCTCATCTTCAACACGGCGGCGAGCTTCGTCACCAACACCAACCTCCAGCACTATTCGGGCGAGAGCACCTTCAGCTACCTTGCCCAGCTTGGCGGGTTGATGTGGCTGCAATTCGTCTCGGCCGCGACCGGGATTGCCGCGCTCGCCGCGCTGGCGCGGGGGATCGGCGGGCAGGCGAGCATGGGGAACTTCTTCCTCGATGTGTCTCGCGCGAGCTTCCTGATCCTGCTGCCGCTGGCGATCATCGTCGCTGCATGGCTCACGCTTTCGGGCGTGCCGATGACGCTCGAGGGTGCTGCGCAGGTCACGACGCTGGAAGGCGCGGCGCAAACGATCGCGCGCGGGCCGGTCGCCGCCTTCGTCGCGATCAAGCAGCTTGGCACCAACGGCGGCGGCTTCTTCGGGCCGAACTCCACCCATCCGCTCGAAAACCCCTCCTTTTGGTCGAACCTTGTCGAGATGGCCTCGATCATCCTCGTGCCGATGGCCTGCGTGTGGATGTTCGGGCGGATGATCGGCCGCCCCCGGCACGCTGCCGTGATCTTCGCGGTGATGGCCGGGCTGCTGGCGATCAAGCTGACCGCTGCTATCGCCTTCGAGAGCACGCCCACCATGGCCTTTGCCGACCTTGCGGTGCAGCAGGATGTCGGCAACCTCGAAGGCAAGGAGCTGCGTCTCGGGGCGATCACCGGGCCGCTGTGGGCGGTGCTCACCACCGCGACGAGTAACGGCTCGGTCGGCGCGATGCACGACAGCCTCAACCCGCTCACCGGGCTCGTGCCGATGGCGGGGATGTGGCTCAACGAGACCTTTGGCGGCGTTGGCGTGGGGATGATCAATATGTTCCTCTACATCGCGCTCGCGGTGTTCGTGGCGGGGATGATGGTCGGCCGCACCCCGGAATATCTCGGGCACCGGATCGAGGGGCGCGAGATGCGGCTGGTCGTGCTCGCGCTGATCAGCCACCCGCTGCTGATCCTCGGCGGCACCGCGCTGTTCGCCGCGACCCCCTGGGGTCTCGACACGCTCAACAACACCGGCGCGCACGGCTTTTCCGAGATCCTCTATGAATTCAGCTCGGCGGCCGCCAATAACGGGTCCGGGTTCGAGGGGCTGGGCGACAACACCCCGGCCTGGAACATCGCCACCGGCCTTGTCATGCTGATCGCGCGCTTCCTGCCGATCATCGTGCCGCTGGCTATCGTCGGCTCGCTCATGGCCAAGCGCCGCAGTGCCGAGAGCGCGGGCACGCTGAGTGTCGAAGGGCCGACCTTTGCAGTGATGCTGTTCGTCGTGATCGTGATCTTCGGCGCGCTCACCTTCTTCCCCGCTGCCGCGCTCGGCCCGATTGCCGAGCACGTCACCCTGATGCGCTGAGGAGCACTGTCGCGATGCAATACATCCTTCCCGCGATCCGCCTGTGGCTGGTCACCGTCCTTGTTTGCGTGGTGCTCTACACCGGGCTGATCCTCGGCTTCGCGCAAGTCGCCGCCCCGTTCAGCGCCAATGGCTCGATCATCGAGGCCGGCGGCAGGCCCGTGGGCAGCGCGCTGGTTGCGCAGAAGTTCACCAGCCCGCGCTATTTCTGGCCGCGTCCTTCTGCGCCCGATTACAATGCGATGGCGGCGGCTGGCAGCAACAAGTCTCCGACCAGCCCCGATCTGACCGCCCGTGCACAGGAAACCCTCGCGGCCTACGGCGCGACAGCAGCCAACCCCGTCCCCGCCGATCTCGTGGCGGCCTCGGGCGGGGGGCTCGATCCGCACATCAGCCTTGCCGGCGCGCTGTATCAGGTGGACCGTGTTGCGGCAGCGCGCGGGCTTGCTCCGGCGGCGGTCAGGCAGCTTGTCGAGGATCAGGCCACCAGCGTGGGCGGAGCGCTCGCGCCCGAGCGGATCGTCAATGTCCTGACGCTCAATCTGGCGCTCGACCGGCTGGGGCGGTAGGTCACCGCCATGAACGAAAAGCGCCCCGCCAATGATGCCGAACGCTTCCTGCGTCTGGCGCAGCGCGGAGAACGCGGGCAGCTGACAGTCTACCTCGGCATGGCACCGGGGGTCGGCAAGACCTACCGGATGCTCGAGGAGGCCGCCCGGCGGCAGGCCGAGGGCGTGGACGTGGTGGTCGGCATCGCCGAAAGCCACGGCCGCAGCGAAACCGCGCAGCTGATCGCGCCCTTCGAGGTTCTGCCGCGCAAGGTCATTACCCATGCCGGGCACCAGCTGGAAGAGTTCGACATCGATGGCGCGCTCCAGCGCCGCCCCGGTCTGATCCTCGTCGACGAGTTGGCGCACACCAACGCGCCCGGCAGCCGTCATCCCAAGCGCTGGCAGGACGTGGCAGAACTGGTCGTGGCCGGGATCGATGTCGCCACCACGCTCAACATCCAGCATATCGAAAGCCTCAACGACATCGTCGCCGGTTTCACCCATGTGCGCGTGCGCGAGACGGTGCCCGACAGCATCCTCGACAGCGCCGAGGTGATCCTCGTCGACCTGCCGCCCGAGGCGCTGATCGAGCGTCTGAAGTCGGGCCGGGTCTATCTGCCTCAGACGGCCGGACAGGCGCTTTCGAACTTCTTCACCCCGGTCAAGCTCGCCGCCCTGCGCGAACTTGCGCTGCGCTATGCGGCTGGTTCGGTCGATCGGCGTTTGTCGGACGACCTCGCTCTGGGGTCAGGCGACGGCACATCTCCCGATGATTTCGTGGTGGCCGAGCGGTTGCTGGTGGCGATCAGTCCCGGCAAGGGCGGGGCGCAGGTGGTTCGCCATGCCAAGCGGCTCGCCGATCTTGCCCGCGCGCCGTGGACCGCCGTCGTGGTCGAGAGCGCGGGCGTGCGCGGCGTGACGGGCGAGCAGCGCGAACAGCTGGCAGAGAACCTCGCCCTCGCATCCTCGCTCGGTGCCTCACTGATGACCGTGGCCGCCACCGACATTGCCGAGGCGCTGGTCGATCAGGCACGCGAGCTGCGGGCGAGCCAGATCGTGATCGGCAAGAGCCGCCGCAGCCGGTGGTTCGAGTGGCGTCACGGCTCGGTCGCGCAGGACGTGATCCGCAAGGCGCGCGGGATTGCGGTGCACGTTGTTCCGCTGGGCGAGGCAGACGAAAAGCCGGTGCGGCTGCGCGACCCGCACCCCTATTTGGCCCCGACGCTGGCCTTGGCGCTGGTGGTGCCGGTAGCCCTGCTGCTGGCCTTCGCGGAGCCGTTCATTCCTTCCGGCGCAATCGATATGCTGCTGCTGCTGCCGGTGATTGTCGCCGCCATCACGCTGCGCACCAAGGCCGGGCTGTGGGCCGCCTTGTGGGCGGCGCTGGCCTACAACTTCATCTTCACTGCGCCGCGCTTTACCTTGTTCATTCACCGACCCGCCGACCTCATCACCTTTGCCGCACTTGCGCTGGTCGGCGGTACGATCGGCGTTCTGGCCGGCAAGGTGCGTCAGCGGGCCGAGACCAGCGCCGGGGTCGCGCGGATCAACGCCGCACTCGCCCGCTATGCCGGACTGCTCGTCGGCGTGTCCGATCGCACCGCGACGGCGGCCATCGCCTGCCGCGAAATCGGCGCGCTGCTCGGGGTGGAGGCGATCATAGTCGCCGACGAAGCCGGACGGATCGTGGTCCGCGGCAACAGCGAGCGCGCCTCGCTTACTCTCGTGGACGAGGCCGCCGCGCGCTGGACGCTTGAAAAGGGTGAGCCAACCGGCCGCGACACGGGCACGCTCAATGCGTCGGACTGGCAGTTCCACCCGCTCCAGACCTCGCTCGGGGTGCTGGGCGCACTGGGGCTGGCGAGGGCCGGGCGGGGCCGCATCATTCGCGCCGATGATACCACCTTGCTCGCCTCACTGATCGACCAGACCGCGCTGGCCCATGAACGTCTGATGCTGGAAGACGAGGCGCGCCAAGTCGACACGCTGCGCACCCGCGACCGGCTGCGCGGCGCCTTGCTCGGCAGTATCGCGCACGATTTGCGCACGCCGCTGACCGCGGTGATCGCCGCCACCGAGGCGCTTCCTGCGACAGGCGAATATGCATCCGAAACCAGGATCGCCCGCGAGGAGGCGCGGCGGCTCGAGAGGTTTCTGGGCGACCTGCTCGAAGCCTCGCGGATCGAGCATGGGGCAATCGAGCCGCGCATGGAGAGCCTTGACCTCACCGATGTCGCCGCATCGGTGCTGCGCGATCTGCGGCAGGATCGCGAGGATGGTCGGCTTGACCTGAGGATCGATCCCGATTGTCCGCTGGTGGCAAGCGATCCGGTGCTGCTGCGCCACGTGCTGATCAACCTCATCGACAATGCGCTCAAATTCTCGCCGGCTGACAGCAGGGTGGAATTGTCGGTCGATTGCACGGACATCGAACTTGCCATCAACGTCCTTGACCGTGGCCCCGGCCTGCCGGAGGGCCGCGAGGCGCTGTTCGAACGGTTCGCGCGGCTTGAAGGCAGTGACAGGGTGGGCGGAACCGGGCTTGGGCTGTGGATCGCCAAGAGCTTCACCGAAGCCATCGGCGGCGCTATTGCCGCGACTGATCGCGAAGGGGGAGGGGCAAGGTTCACAGTGATCCTGCCGCTGCCGGACGGGAAAGCCGATGCGTAAAGACGTGCTCATCGTGGATGATGAAGCCGCGATCCGGCGGCTTCTGACCGGCGCCCTCGGCCGCGCCGCGATCAGCCACGTTGAAGCAGCCACGGCGGCTGAGGCGCTGCGTCTTGCTGCCGCTTCGCCCGCGCCGCTTGTCGCTTTGCTCGATCTTGGCCTGCCGGACCGCGATGGCCTCGAAATCGTGCCGCAGCTTGCCGCGCTCGGCCTTTCGGTGATCGTGCTGACCGCGCGTGATGCGACGCAGGAAAAGGTCGCCGCGCTGGACTTGGGGGCGGATGATTTCGTGACCAAGCCATTCGACAGCGAGGAACTGCTGGCCCGCATCCGTTCCGCGATGCGGCGCAAGGCGGGGCCGCTGGCGAACGAGTCCCGCCGCGAGTTTGCAGGCGGCAGCATCGACCGGTCGACGCATATTGTCGAGGTTCGCGGGATGCGTGTCGATCTCACCCCGCGCGAATTCAACCTTCTGTGGGCGCTCGCCGATCACCCCGGCCGGGTCATGACCCACGAGAGCTTGCTGGAAGGGGTATGGGGCTCTGCCCACCGGCAAGATCTCGACTATCTGCGCGTTGCGGTGCGCTCGCTTCGGCGAAAACTGGAAGAAGATCCCGGCAGTCCCCGGCTGGTCGTGAACGAGCCCGGCGTGGGGTATCGCTTGTCGGCGTGATGATGCCGACGAGGATCGCCCCGATCTTGGCCGCCTTTGGCCGCACCGGGCGATTGGTCATCTGCGTTGAAGGTCAGCCATCTGAGGGTGGCGGGCGAACACAATAGTCCCCGCCATCACGAGCGCCCCTGACGTGAGCAGCGTCGCGGCAAGGCCGCAGCTTATGAGCAGCACGGCCCCGGCTGCCGCTCCGGCAAAGATCATGGCAACCGCAGCAAGACGGGTTGACTGGTTTGCCCCGTCGCCAGCCGCCAGGCGCGAGTCCGATGCGATGCCGGTGATCGTAAGGGTCAGCACCGTCGTCGAAAGATCGGGGACCTTGAGCTGCCGGACCACGGTATTGCGGAACCCCATGGCACCTGCCGTCAATGCGATCACGGCGTAAAGGCCGTCCACGAGCGGTGCCGGGCGGCTTTCGAGAAACAGACTGAACAGCCCGGCAATGATGAGCATACCGCCTTCGACCGTGGCCGCCACGACAAGCCAATGGCTCAGCCTTGCAGGCCGTTCCAGCCGCGATATTCGTCCCGCCAGCACCGCCCCGGCCATGAACGCGAGGAGAGCGGTTACGTAATAGGCAAGATGAAAGCCTTCCGCGCCGACTGCAGCAAATGCGGCGAAGACCACGTTGCCTGTCATGTTGGCGGTAAAGACCTTGTCCATGCCCAGAATGCTGGCCGCATCGACCATCCCGGTTGTCGCAGACAGCAGCAGCAGGAGGCGAACCAGCGGCGCGGGGGTCTTGAGCGGGACGCTCGGCGCGATCGTCATGGAATGTCTTTCCTTCGGCACAGATGCTGCGTTCGGGTCAGCAGGGCGCGATCCCGAAGCGGGCCTGTTCGGCCACAGCCGCTCGCCCGTCCGTCCATGTCGGCTGCCAGAGCAGAAAGCCTCGCTCCATCCGGTGCAGACGGTCAGACGGCCCAGCAGCCACAGCCGAGCGCTCCCCAGAAGCCTTGAACATCGCCCGCTGGCACGGCCGTGCCGAGTGCTGCTGCGTGGTCATGGCCATGGATCCCGCAAGCCGCGCGACAGCCACAGGCCGATGCCAGCTTGGCGCCAACCTCGGGTTCGCGGTGATGGCCGCCTGTGGTTCGCACGGGCGACCAGTCGGGCATGGGCAGCGGCAAGGCCGGGGCGAGGGGAGCAAAGTCGCCTTCGCCATGGACCACATCGCCGCCGAGTATCGTCAGCGCGGATCGGATATGCGCGATGTCGTGTTCGGGCACAGTGAAGAAGTCGGCCGTCAGCAAGGCGCAATCGGCGAGTTGGCCCACCTTGATCTGACCTTTCTTGCCCGTCTCACTCGAAAACCAGGTGTTCTCGTGTGTCCACATCGACAGTGCCTTTTCGCGGCTCACCCGGTTGGCGCCCGGATAGAGCGAGAGTCCGCCGACAGTGCGGCCCGTGACCAGCCATGACAGGCATACCCATGGATTGTAGCTGGCGACCCGCGTCGCATCGGTGCCCGCGCCGACGGGGATGCCCGCTGCGATCATGCGGGCGATCGGCGGCGTCCGCTCGGCCGCCCGCGCGCCGTAGCGCTCGACGAAGTCCTCGCCCTGAAAAGCCATGCGGTGCTGCACCGCGATGCCCCCACCCAGTGCTGCGATACGATCGATGTTGCGATCGCTGATCGTTTCGGCATGGTCGAAGAACCAGTTGATGCCGGTGAGCGGAATGTCGCGGCTGACCTTCTCGAAAACACCCAGCGCTCGCGTGATGGTCTCGTCATAGGTCGCGTGCAGTCGCCATGGCCAGCGGTTCTCGGCCAGCAGCCGGATGACCGGTTCAAGATCGCCTTCCATCGACGGCGGCATATCGGGTCGGGCGACCCGGAAATCCTCGAAATCGGCGGCGGAATAGACCAGCATCTCCCCGGCGCCATTGTGGCGGTAGGTGTCGTCTCCCTGCCCCGGGGTGACCTGTTTCACCCAGCCGGCGAAATCAGCGAGCTCTTCTTTGGGCTTTTGCGTGAACAGGTTGTAGCTGATCCGCACCGTCAGCTGGCCTTCTTCGTGCAGATGTTCGATCACCCGGTAATCGTCGGGATAGTTCTGGTAGCCTCCGCCTGCATCGATCACGCTTGTGACCCCAAGCGAATTGACTTCGCGCATGAAGTGGCGGGTGGAATTGATCTGGTATTCCACGGGCAGTTTGGGCCCCTTGGCAAGGGTCGAATAGAGGATCGTTGCGTTGGGCTGGGCCAACAGCAGCCCTGTGGGATTGCCGCCTGCATCGCGCATGATTTCGCCGCCTGGCGGGTTTGGCGTATCTTTGCCGTATCCGACCGCGCGCAAGGCTGCGCCATTGAGCAATGCGCGATCGTAAAGGTGGAGGATGAAGACCGGCGTATCCGGGGCGATGGCATTGATTTCGGCAAGAGTCGGCAAGCGCTTCTCGGCGAACTGGTGCGCGGTGAACCCCCCGACGACCCGCACCCATTGCGGAGCCGGGGTGCGGTCAACCTGAGCCTTGAGCATTGCCATCGCGTCCGCCAGCGTCGGCACGCCGTCCCAGCGCAGCTCCATGTTGTAGTTCAGCCCGCCGCGGATGATGTGCATATGGCTGTCGATCAGGCCCGGGATGAGGCGGCGGCCGCCCGCATCGATGATCGCGGCATCCGGAGCCGCCTCGCGCGCCTCGGCCTCAGTTCCCACCGCAAGAAAGCGGCCATCCCGGACCGCGATCGCCTCGGCCATCGGATTTTCGCGGTCGAGCGTGGTGATGCGGGCATTAACGATGATGATGTCTGCGTTCACGTCTGCGCTTGCCTTGCCTTGCGCCAGCAGCCGGGCGGGGAAGAACGATGCCGCGGATGCGCCGATGGCAGCGGCGATCGCTTCGCGGCGCGATGCGCTCATGGCGTTTCGTCCGTTGCCTGAGGCAGGCCTGTCACCCGCTCGGCGCAGTTCGCCTTCCAGAACAAGGCGACCTCCTGCCCATGCAGCACCCGTTTCGCCAGCGGCACGGCCTGTTCGCCCAGCAACATACCGAGCAATCCCAGCAACGCGATCGCCGGGGGAGCAGGCGAGCGTGTGCCGAGCAGGCTGTAGATGGCGCCGACCATGAGGCCGATGGCCATTGCAACGAGATAGGGCTTCATGGGCAGGAGGCTCCCGGACGGGGCTGGGGATCGGGACGCGTCAATGCCCCGCCGGATGAGGTGCCTCATGCGCAAAGCTGCCGCGCTGCGGCGCCTTGTGAACCATGGTATAGGCGTAATCGACACCCATGCCGTATGCGCCGAGATGATCGCGCACGATGTCCATCAAGCCGTCGTAGGTCGTCCGGTTTGCCCAGTCGCGCTGGAGTTCGAGCATGGCGTTGATGGTCGTCAGCGAATGGCCGCCCGCCTGCTCCATCCGCCGGATCGCGGCGTCATGCGCTTCAGGAGAGGTGCCGCCCGATGCGTCGGTCACCATGAACACCTCGAAGCCCTCCTCGATCGCGCAAAGCGCCGGGAAAAGCAGGCACGCCTCGGTCCACAGCGCGGCGATGACGATCTTCTTGCGCCCGCTCGCCTTGACCTGCGCCACCAGCGTTTCGGAATCCCACGAATTCATCGAGGTGCGTTCAATCGGCTTTTGCTGCACGACATCGAGCAGTTCGGGCCAGATATAGCCGGAAAACGCGGCGGTCTCGACAGCGGTGAGGATAATGGGAACGCCGAACAGCTTGGCCGCCTTGGCGAGTGCGACGGTGTTGTTCTTGAGTGTCTGGCGATCGATGCTGGTGACCCCGAAGGCCATCTGCGGCTGATGATCGATGAAGATGAACAAGGTGTCGTCAGGATTGATCAGTTTCTCGGAACGGAAGGTCATGGGGATGTGCTCCTGTCGAAACGTCAGTGGGCCTGAAGATGCGCTTCGAGCAGCCAGAGCTGCTTGTCCGCATCACGGGAGATCTGCGTGAACACATCGGCCGTGTCGGCATCGCCAGCACTCTCCGCCCGGGCAATGTCGCCGCGCACGGCCTTGCCGAAACTGGCAAGGCTCGCGGACAGCGCCTTGAGATGCGCCTCGCCTCCAGCGGCTTCGAGCGGATAGCCGTAAAGCGTTGTCGCGGCGGCCGTGGTCGTCACTCTGCCATCAGCGACATGGCCGAGCGCGGTGATGCGTTCTGCGATGGTGTCGACGAGCTCTTCGACGACACTGTGCAGACTGTCGAACAACTGATGCAGCTGCAGGAAGTGCGGGCCTTTGACGTTCCAATGCGCCTGCTTGGCCTGCGCCTCGAGGTCGAGCGCGTCGGAAAGGCGCGCCTGCAACAACACGCAGGCGGCCTTGCGGACGTGTTCGGGAAGGTCGATGCGGCTGGTGAAGGTCATCAGATCAACCCCGGATGAAGGCGAGAATATCGGGATTGATGATTTCGGGATGGGTCGAGGCCATGCCGTGCGGCAAGCCGGGATAGACCTTGAGCGTGCCCTTGCTGAGCAGCTTGATCGCCAGCTCTGCGGAATGGGCGATCGGCACGATCTGATCATCGTCGCCGTGCTGGATCAGTACCGGCACGGTGATCGCCTTGAGGTCGGCGGTGAAGTCGGTTTCCGAGAAAGCCTTGATGCAATCGTAATGGGCCTTGGCACCGCCCATCATGCCCTGCCGCCACCAGTTGTCGATCAGCCCCTTGCTGACCTTCGCACCCGGTCGGTTGAAGCTGTAGAACGGGCCTTCGGGGATATCGCGGAAGAATTGCGCACGATTGGCGACAAGCGCGGCGCGGAAGCCGTCGAACACCTCCAGGGGAAGCCCGCCGGGATAGGTAGCCGTATCGAGCATGATGGGCGGCACCGCGCCGATCAGCACCGCCTTGGCAACGCGGCCGGGCTTGGCGCGGGCCACATAGCGCGTCACCTCGCCCCCGCCAGTCGAATGGCCGACATGAACCGCGCCCTTCAGGTCGAGGTGATCGGTCAGTTCTGCCACATCGGCGGCATAGGTGTCCATTTCATTGCCGGTGTCGGTCTGGCTGGATCGGCCATGCCCGCGGCGGTCGTGGGCGATGACGCGGAAGCCTTCCATCAAGAAGAACATCATCTGGTTGTCCCAGTCATCCGCGCTCAGCGGCCAGCCGTGGTGGAAGACGATCGGCTGCGCGTCCTTGGGCCCCCAGTCCTTGTAGAAGATCTGCGTGCCATCCTTGGTGGTGATCGTACCCATCCTGCGTTCTCCTGAAGCCGGGTTGCGTGGCGAGGCGGCGAGGGTGGGCGAGCCGACCAGGCCTGCAGCAATGCTGGCAGCGGCAATGAACTGGCGGCGATCAAGGCCATCGGTGTTGGTGGTCATGCCCGTTTCCCTTCGTGCACCATCAAGGTGGCTGAGGGACGGAGCGGCCGAAACCCCCGAACGGGGGGCGGGTAGAGCCGCTTTCAGGTATCTCCAAACCCACAAGAGGTGTGGTATTCCGCTGCCTATCGCGACCAGATGTCCCAGGAGGGGAACGCAATTCCCATGTCCGCCGCCCCCGCCTCACCCATTCGGGTATTGATTGTCGATGATCATCCGATCCTGCGTGAAGGTGTTGCGGCCATCATCGAGTTGCAGGACGACATGGTGGTCGCGGGAAATGCGGCCAATGGCGCCGAAGCCATCGTCCAGTTCGCTGCGCTGCGCCCGGATGTGGTGCTCATGGATTTGCAGATGCCGGGCATGGCCGGCGTTGAGGCGGTCGAAGCGATCCGGGCAGACTATCCCGACGCGCGGATCATCATTCTCACGACCTACACCGGGGACGCCAAGGCACTCGCGGCGATGCGCGCAGGGGCTTCCGGCTTCCTGCTCAAGAGCAGCCTGCGCCGCGAACTGCTTGGCGCCATTCGCGCCGTCTATCGCGGCCAACGCCACCTTCACGCCGACGTTGCGCAGGATATCGCGCTTCATGCCATCCACGAACAACTCACCGCGCGCGAGGTCGAAATCCTGCAGCTGATCGCAGGCGGGCACCCCAACAAGCAGATCGCATGGCGCCTTGGCGTGGGCGAGGAGACCGTCAAGTCGAACATCAAGAGCATCTTTGCCAAGCTTCAGGTCAATGATCGCACCCACGCGGTGACGACAGCAGCGCGGCGGGGCATCATTGAGCTTTGAGCCGGGCCGCCTGCGTAACCTGGCTCGCGCAGTCGCGGCCGCGCTTCTGATTGCGCTGATCGCTCCGCTATCGAGCGCCGCGCAGCCGGTGCAGACCAGCGCCACCGCCATGCCGCTTGAGGGATACAAGTTGCGGCATTGGTCGCTGGAAGAAGGCGCACCCGGGCGCATCAACGCCATCGTCCAGACACGCGACGGTTTCCTCTGGGTGGGCGGCGTGGAGGGTCTTTACCGTTTCGACGGGCTCAACTTCGAGCGGATCGGGCCGCGACCGACCGATCCGGGGCGGATGGTCGTTGCCCGCCTGCTTGCTGCACGCGATGGAACCCTGTGGATCGGTTTGGCACGGCGCAAGGGCGTGATGATCTTGCGCGGGGGCAAACTCGCCTCGGCCCGGATGCCCAACCCCTCCAGAGAGGTGAACGACATTGTGGAGGGGCCGGACGGGGCGATATGGGTCACGCGCGGAGGCCGGGCAACGAAGTCTCTGGCGCGCTGGCACAAGGGCACCTGGACCGAGTTCGACACGTCCTCTGGCTTGCCCGAAAAGCCCGTCTGGAACCCGCTGTTCGCGCGCGACGGCACAATGTGGCTGACGAGTGAGGACGCGGTCTACCGCAAGGAAGCCGGGCGCGAGCGGTTTATCTCTACCGGCATCACGACCCTGCCCAGAGCGACCTTGGCCGAGGCTCCCGACGGGACGATCTGGCTGACCGAGAAGCAGCAAACCCGCATGATCGCAAGAAGCGGGCAGCTGGTCACCGGCGGACCGCGATTTCCGACGCCGTTCGGCATCCGCAGCGTGTTCGACCGCCATGGTGACCTGTGGATCGCCACATGGAGCGATGGTGTCTTCCGCTTTGCCAACCCCGGCTCCCCGCGTCGGCAAGGGGCTCACCTGACAACGCGCAATGGCCTGCTATCCGATCCGGTGCGCGCGGTGTTCGAGGATCGCGAGGGCAATGTCTGGATCGGCGGAGAGATGGGTCTCAACATGGTGCGGCGCGTGCCCATCAACCCGGCGCGCGGCGTGCCGTCCGATCCTGCCACGAACCATATGCTCGCGGCAGACAATTCGGGCGATGTCTACATTGCCAATGACCGGGCCGTATTCGCAATTTTCGCCAGCAAAGATCCGCTGAAGGTCTGGACGTCGCCGACACTGATCGAAGCCATCTGTCGGGCAAGGGGCGGAGGGATATGGATTGTGCTGCGCGGCAAGGCTGTGCGGATGAAGGAAGGCCGCATCGGCCCCTCTTTCGCCTTGCCCGATGATTTTTCGGCCAACTCCTGCGGCGAGGATGCCGAGGGGCGGGTCTGGTTGCCCGCGCTCCAGAAAGGCCTGTTCGTGCTCGAAAACGGGCAAGCCAGGGCATGGCCGGGGGTCGATGGTACCGCACATATTCCGGGTAACGTCGCAATCATGGCTGATGGGCGAGCCGCGATCCATTTCCGCGGCACCCGACCCGGCTCGTCTGCCATGCCCTTTGTCGCCCTGACCGACAGCAATGTTTCAAGTGACGGTGTCGAAGGCCTGCTTCCCGGTGCGCGCACGCTCTACATCAGCGGTGCGGCAGGCCTTGCCGCCCCTTTGATGACCGGCAGCCCGATGCTCCCCTCGCGCCAATACCCTTGGGCGAGCTCGATCAATGGGTTGGTCCAGACCACCGGTGGCGAGACATGGATGATCGGCGATATCGGCGTTGTGCGGCTGAAAACTGCCGACTTGGACCGGGCCTTCGCCAAGCCCGGCGCCCCGGTGCCCTATCGCATTTTCGATTTCCGCGATGGGCTCAGCAGCTTCGTCCAGAAGTCTGCGGGCACCCAGATCGTGGCAGGGGGCGACGGACGCATCTGGTTCGCGACGCGCGACACGATCGAGACGATCGATCCTTCTGCCCTGATGGCCAACCTGCGGCCCCCCGGCCAGCTGATCCGGGCTGTCGCCTTCGGTCAGCAAAGCGTGCCGGCCGTCTCCGGTATGCAGATCGCCGCGAACGTGACCGCCTTGACCATCGAATACACGGCGACCGGCCTTGCAGCGCCCCAGCGGGTGCAGTTCCGTTATCGGTTGATCGGCGAGAGTGACGACTGGATCGAGGCCGGCACGCGCCGCAGCGTTGGCTTTGCCGATCTTGACCCGGGGCATTACCGGTTCGAACTGCTTGCCGCGAACGAGGACGGGGTCTGGAACAGCAAGCCAGCCGTGCTGGAATTCACCATTGCCCGAGCCTTCTATCAGACGTGGTGGTTTCGCGCGCTGGTGGCATTGGCGGTGATCGGGTGTCTCTACCTCGTCTATGTCATTCGCGTGCGGCAGCTGAGCAGCCAGATCCGCATCCGCATGATGGCGCGCACCAGCGAGCGCGAGCGCATCGCAAGGGAGCTGCACGACACCATGATCCAGGGCGTGCAGGGTCTGATCTTGCGCTTTCAGGCTGTCGCAGACCGCTTTGCCGATGACGATGCGGCGCAGGCCATCCTCCAGCCCGCACTGGAGCGGGCCGAGGAGGTGCTGGTCGAAGGCCGCGAGCGGGTGACCGGACTGCGCAAACCGCGCAGCCGCGATTTTCACGAGGAACTGATCCGCCTGGTCGGCAATCCGATTTACCCGCAGGACAGAATGGCCCCGCTCGCTCTGGCGCGGACGGAACGTCCCATCGCTCCCGGAATTATCGACGACCTGCTGATGGTGCTGGGAGAAGCGCTCGGCAATGCCGCCCGCCATTCACAGGCATCACGCATCGAAGTCGGGCTGCGCTACGGCAGGCGCACCTTCTCCGCCTATGTCCGGGACAACGGCATCGGGATGCACGATGACCTTGTCGAAACGGGCAGCAAGCCGGGGCACTTCGGGCTGGTCGGTATGCGCGAAAGGATGCACTCCATCGGCGGGAAGCTGGTGGTGGAGAGCGCGAGCGGCTTTGGCACAGTGGTGGAACTGCGACTGCCAGCGAGGCTGGCTTACGCGAAGAGGATCGAACGATCCCCAAGACTTTGACCGCGCCTCACCACTCGGGTGAGCGTTTCTCCAGAAAGGCCGTGATGCCCTCGATCGCGTCGGGATGGACGATGTTGCGCAGCGCCTCGCCTTGCACGAAGGCATAGGCCTCGCGCACCGGCATCCGGCTCTGATGGTGGAACGAGCGCTTGCCTGCGCGCAGCACCGAGGCAGGTTTGCTCGCGATGGTGCTGGCCAGCGCGTCGACGGCAGCGTCGAGCTCGCAGACCGGATGCACCGCGTTGACAAGGCCGATCCGCAAGGCGTGCTCGGCCGGGAACAGGCTGCCGGTCGCCAGCATCATCATCGCGTGCTTGCGGCCGACGCCGCGCTCCAGCAGCACCTGCGGCGTGTGGCACCAGAAGCCGATATTGACCCCCGGCGCGGCAAAACGCGCCGCGTCGGACGCGAGCGCCAGATCGCAGGCCGCGACCAGCTCGCATCCGGCCGCGGTGGCGACGCCTTCGACCTTGGCGATCACGATCTGCGGCTGGGCCATGATCTGCTGCATCAAGCCGACCAGCCCGGCAAAATCCTCACGCAAGGCATCTTCGCCGGGGTTGCCGGTGAATTCGGTGAGATCGTGACCGGCGCTGAAAATCCGACCGCCTGCGCCGGAGATGACAATCACCTTCACATCCTCGCGCGAGGCGAGGGCTTCGAGCGCCGCGCACAGCGCCGCCACCAACCCGGCTGAGAGACTGTTGCCCTGCCGCGGGCGGTTGAGCACCAGCGACGCCACCGCGCCATCTACCGCCAGCAGCACCGGCGGCGCAGCGTCGCTCATTTCAGCGCCATCAGATAATCGACGATAGCCTTGCGCTTGGCAGCGTCCTTGACCCCGGGGAAGGCCATCTTGGTGCCGGGAACCACCGATTGCGGCGCGGCGATGAAGCGGTCGAGGGTGTCGCGGTTCCAGACCACGCCCGACTTCTTCATCGCTGGCGAGAAACCATACCCCGCGACGGCTCCGGCCTTGGTGCCCGCGACACCATAGAGGTTGGGGCCGAAGCCTGATCGTTCGCCCTGCTTGACCGTGTGGCACGCGGCGCAGACCCCGAAGGCGGCAGGTGGTGCGGGTGGCGGCGCGGCGGCTGCGGCGGTGACGGGCGCCGATGATAGCGTGGCCAGCGCGGCGAGCGGGGCGGCAGCGGCCAGCAGGAAGAGGGTCTTGGTCATGGAGGCAATCCTTGGGTCGAGGCCTTGGGGGCGGTCAGGCGGTGGCCGAAAGCTCGGCCTCCATCACCTTGCGCATCTCGATCTTCTGCGCCTTGCCGGTGACGGTCATGGTGAAGCTGTCGACGATACGCACGTGGCGCGGGACCTTGTAGTGGGCGATCTGCCCCTTGCAGTGGGCGATGACGTCCTCGGGCTGGAGCGCTGCGCCGGGGCGGGGGATGACCCAGCAGCACACTTCCTCGCCATAGACATCGTCTGCCACGCCGAACACCTGCGCATCGGCAATGGCCGGGTGGGTGAGGAGATATTCCTCGATCTCGCGCGGGTAGATGTTCTCGCCGCCGCGGATGATCATGTCCTTGATGCGGCCCGTGATGCGGACATAGCCGTTCGTGTCCATCGTCGCGAGGTCGCCGGAGTGCATCCAGCCTTCCGCATCGATCGCCTCGGCAGTCTTTTCGGGATCGTCCCAGTAGCCGAGCATCACTGCATAGCCGCGCGAGCAATACTCGCCCTGCTCCCCGCGCGGCAGGGTCGCGCCGTCGGGGCCGATGATCTTGGCCTCTGCATGGGGGTGGACGCGGCCGACGGTCTCGACGCGTTCGGTCAGCGGATCATCGGTCGCGGTCTGGGTGGTGAGTGGGCTCGTCTCGGTCATGCCGTAGCCGATGGTGACTTCGGTCATGTTGAGCTTGTCCATCACGCCGCGCATGGCGGTGACGGGGCAGGTGGCCCCCGCCATGATCCCGGTGCGCAAGGTGGAGACGTCATAGTCCCCCAGCCCGGTCTGCCCGAGGATGGTGATGAACATGGTCGGCACGCCATAGAGCGCGGTGCAGCCCTCGGCCGCCACGGCCTGCAAGGTCGCCACCGGATCGAAGGCCTCCCCCGGATAGACCATCGCCGCCCCGCTGGTGAGCGCGGCTAGGTTCCCCAGCACCATGCCGAAGCAGTGGTAGAGCGGCACGGGGATGCAGATGCGATCTTCCGGCCCGACATTGATCGTCTTCGCAGTGAAGAGGCCGTTGTTGAGGATATTGTGGTGGGTGAGCGTCGCGCCCTTGGGAAAGCCGGTGGTGCCGCTGGTGAACTGGATGTTGATCGGATCGTGGCACGACAGCCCCTCAGCCGCCGCCGCGAGCCGCGCCGGATCGGCCTCCGCGCGCAGGTCGTCCCACGCCTTGAAGCCATCGTGGCGCTCTTCGCCCAGCGCCACCATCAGCTTCAGATGCGGCAGGCGCTCCGGCCCCAGCTCGCGCAGCATGGCGATATAGTCGCTGGTCTTGAACCGCGCGGCGGTTACGAGCGCGCTGCACCCGACCTTGTTCAGCGCGTATTCGACCTCGCTGATGCGGTAGGCGGGATTGATGTTGACGAGGATCGCGCCGATCTTGGCGGTGGCGAACTGGATCACCGCCCACTCGGCGCAGTTGGGCGCCCAGATGCCGACGCGGTCGCCGTTCGCCACCCCCAGATCGAGCAACCCGCAGGCGACCCGCCCGGCCTCGGCCTCCAGCTCGGCCCAGGTCATGCGGATGCCCTGATGCATCGAGACCAGCGCCAGCCGGTCGCCCCAGCGCGTCGCCGCCTGTGTCAATGCTGCGCCGATGGTATCCGTCAGAAGCGGGGTCGATGTCGGCCCCTTGGCATAACTTTCCATTCTCACCGCGCCACGTTGATGACCTGAAGCTGGGCGTATTCTGCCAGCCCTTCGACCGATTGCTCAACCCCGAGGCCGGAATTCTTGAAACCGGCCATCGGAATATGCGGCCCGATGGCGACGTGCTGGTTGACCCACACCTGCCCGCTCTCGATCCGCCCGGCAATCTGCGCGGCGCGCGCGACGTCCTTCGACCACACCGATCCGCCGAGGCCATAGTCGCTGCGATTGGCGCGCGCGATGACGTCCTCGACATCGTCGAAGGGGATCACGGGGAGGATCGGGCCGAACTGTTCCTCGTCGACGATGGTGTGTCCGTCCGACACATCGCGCACCACGGTGGGGCGCAGGAAGTAACCGTCGCGCTCGATCACCTCGCCCCCGGCAATGATGGTGCCGTCGCGGCGGGCAGTTTCGAGGAAGGCCTTCACTTTCTCGAACTGCATCTTGTTCTGGATCGGGCCGATGGTGGTGCCCTGTTCCAGACCGTCGCCGACGATGGCTTCCTCGGCGAGGCGCGCCAGCTCGGCGCACATCGCATCGTAGATGTCGGCGTGGACGTAGGCGCGCTTCACCGCAAGGCACACCTGCCCGCAATTGAGGAAGGCATTGCCGAAGATCGCCTTGGCAGTCTCCTTCACATCGACATCCTCGAGCACGATGGCCGGATCATTGCCGCCGAGTTCCAGCGTCACCCGCTTCAAGGTGTTCGCGCCCGAGGCGGCAATCGCCTTGCCGGTCGCGGTCGATCCGGTGAAGCCGACCTTGGCGACGTCCGGGTGGCCGGTGAGATAGGGGCCGAGGTCATTGGCATCGGTGATGATATTGACGACGCCTGCGGGGAAGATGTCGCGGCACAGCTCGCCCAGCCTCAGCGCGGTGACGGGAGTGGTGGGGGCAGGCTTCAGCACGATGGCATTGCCCGCCAGCACCGCCGGGCCGATCTTCCAGCAGGCGACCAGCAGCGGGAAGTTCCAGGCGATGATCCCGACGATCACGCCCAGCGGGCGGTGCTGGACGGCGATGTAGCCGGTCTCGTCGTCCTGGATCACCCGGTCGGGCAGTTCGAGCGTGGCATAGTGGCGCAGATAGCCCTCGGTCCATGCGACCTCACCCATCGCTTCGGGCAGGGGCTTGCCCTGTTCCTGCGTGATCAGCCGGGCAAGCTCCTCGCCGTTCGCGGCGACGGCATCGGCGAGCGCCACCAGCTTCGCCTGCCGCTCGGCAAAGGGCACCGCCGACCACCCCGGCACCGCCGCCTTGGCAGCAGCAATGGCGGCATCGGCATCGGCCTTGCTGGCGTGCGGCACGCTGGCGAAGGGCGCGCCTGTCGCCGGGTTGATCACGTCGAGCGTGGCGCTGCCCTCCACCAGCGCGCCGCCAATCAGCATCCTGTAGCCGGTCATCCTGCTGTCTCCCTCAGCCCGTATTTTTTCTCAGAACGTCGTGCCCACCGTCACCCCATAGGTGCGCGGCGCGGCCACGTGGTTGTAATCGAACCCGAACCCGGCCAGCAGGTCGACCCGCGAGGTGAAGTAGAACTCGTTGGTGAGGTTCTTCCCCCAGATCGAAGCGTTGAACCGCCCATCGGCGCTCTCCCAGCGGATGAAGCCCGACAGCAGCGCATAGCCGTCCTGTTCGAGCCGCGGGGTGTTGACCACGTCGAAGAACTGGCTGGCGGTGTAGGCGAGGTCGAGCGTGCCGCTGAAGGTGCCTGCATCGCCTTCGTAGAAGGTCGCATCGATCCCCGCCGAGGCGGTCAGGGCAGGGGCGTTGGTGAGGTCGTTGCCCGCCACATTCGCGCCGCTGACCGTGCCGCGCTCGATCTGCGCGTCGAGCACGCCGATGCTCCCCCTCAGCGTCACTCCGTCCGAAGGCCGCGCGGTCAGCTCCGCCTCGCCGCCCCAGATGCGCGAGCGCGGGATGTTGAGCAGGGTCTGCGCCGCCGTGGCCGGATCGACGTTGATGAACTGCTGGTTGCGGTACTTGTAGTAGAACGCCGCCAGATTGAGCGTCACCGCGCGGTCGGCGAACTGGTTCTTCGCGCCCAGTTCGAAGGAATCGACTTCTTCCGCTTCGGCCACGTTCAGCTCGGATGGGTCGAAGAAGGCCTGCGCATTGAAGCTCGGCGCGCGGAAGCCGCGGCTGTAGGTGGCGTAGATGAGGTTGTCGGGCGTCACCTGGAAATCGAGCCCGATCTTGCCCGACAAATTGCTGATCCCGTAGCTGAGCGGGGTCGCCGGGGTCGGGATGGTCACGCCCAGCACCGCGCCCGACGGCCCGATCTGCTGCGCGATGAAGTTCGGCTGGCGCCCGGTGTCGCGGGTGAAGCGCAGGCCGCCTTTGAGGGCAACCACCTCACTCAGCTCGAAACTCATGTCGGTATAGATCGCGAAGCTCTTCTTGATCTGGTCGAAACTGTTGCCGAACTGGCAGGCCTCGCCAGCCGTCGTCGCGGCGCAGTCGGCGTCGTTGACTACCCCGTTGCCGTCGACATCCCCGCCCGAGGCGACATCCTGCGCGATCTTGAAGGTCGAGGCGTTGAACACCTTCTCGCGGTTGTAATAGGCGCCGAGGATGAAGTTGAACGGCCCGTCGAAATCGCTGGTGAGGCGCAGGTCCTGCGCGATCTGGTTGGCGCGGGCGGAATAGGGGATTTCGAGCAGGGCGATGCCCTGACCATCCGTGTCCTCGATGAAGTTGAGACTGCCCTTGTCCCACGATGTGATGCTGGTGAGGGCGAGGGTGTCGCTGAGGTCGATGTTCGCCGTCAGCGCCAGCGAGTAGGTGCGCGCGCGGCGGCGCGAGGTTTCGTTGGCGGCGATCTCGCGTTCGGAAAGCCCGGCGCGATTGACCGCCTCGGGCTGGGCGAAAATGCCGTAGTTGCGCGGGTTCTGGTAGCTGGTCGAGCCGCGCAGGGTGATGTCGACTGTCTCGGACGGCTCGAAATAGAGCGCGGCGCGCAGGCCATATTCGCTGACGCTCGCAAGGTCCGGCTCGCCCGGCAGCACGTTCTTGAACCACCCGTCGGCCCGCGCGAAGGTGCCCGCGACGCGCAGCGCGGCATTCTCGCCCAGCGGGGTGTTGATCGCGCCGTTCACATCGATGCGGTTGTAATTGCCGTAGCCGAGGTTGAGATAGCCTTCGGTCTCGCCCAGCTTGGGCGCGCGGCTGATGAGGTTGACCGCGCCCCCGGTGGTGTTCTTGCCGTAGAGCGTGCCTTGCGGCCCGCGCAGCACCTCGACCCGCTCCAGATCGAACAGCGCGATCCCCAGCAGCGCGAAATTGCCCTTGTAGACCTCGTCATAATAGGTCGCGACCGGGCCCGACTGGTTGAGGCTGAAATCGTTCAGCGACACCCCGCGCAGCGCAAAGATCGGCGTGTTCTCGCCCACGGTCGAGGTCAGTTGGAGGTTGGGCACCTTGGTGACCAGCTCGTCAATCTGGGTCGTGCGCCCCTTCTCCAGCGCGTCCCCGCCGACGGCCGAGACCGAGATCGGCACATCCTGCAGGTTTTCCGAACGCTTGTTGGCGGTGACGATGATCTCGCCCGACTGTTCGGCTTCGGCTTCTGCCTCGGAGTCCTGCGCTGCCGCCGGTGTGGCCGCAAGGCACGCCACAAGGGCAAGGCTGGGAACCGAAAAGGCCGTCAAAACTGGCTTACGCATAGCAACACCCCCTGAATTGCGATCAATGATCCCGCGTGCGTTCCCCCATCGCTGCGAGAAGACTGGCCCTGGTCGCTTCACGCTCGAGCCGGAGCGGTTGGCGACGAAGCTGTGAAATTTCGGCCGCCGAATAGGGCTCGAAGTCGGCGGGCATATTGCTCCGGTCGAAGCGCTGGAGCGTCCAGTTGAGCAGTTGCGCAAGGCGCGCGTCGCTGAGATCGACCGAGGCAACGCCAGGCACCCGCGCCAGGAATTCGCGCCCGCCGGGCACGTGCAGGAACCGCGCGACCTCGCCCTGCAATGGCGGAGTGTGGGCGATGTCGCCGCCGCCCTCGGGCTGGTGGCAGCCCTGACACTTGAGGATGTAGTCGATGTGCGCCTGTTCGGGGTTGGCAACGCCCGTCATGGCGGAAGGCGACCCTTGCGCAGCGGCGCTGGCGGCGAGCGCCATCATTGCGGTCAGCAGCAAAGGGCGCCCCGCACCCGTCACCCGGCATCCTCGGTCGCCACGCCGACGATCACGGCGAGCGAGCAATTGTAGATGCTGCTCTCGGTCCCGAGGCACCAGTTGTAGTCGTTGTTCGCTTGCGGCCTGACCTGCGGGCGGTCGCCCTCGTTGCGGTTGCACAGGCATTGGCCGCAGGAAGACGCGCCGCAGCAGTCATTGTAGCTGATGACATAGGCGCGCCCGTCGGCCGGGTTGGTGCAGGTGCCGATCCAGGTGATCGGGCTGACCTCGGTGCCGGGCGGGCAGGTGTTCACCGTGCCCCCGCAGCACGAGCACAGGAAACCGTCGATCGCGCAGTAGCGCCAGTAATCGCAGGAGGTGCGATCGCCCGGGTCCTGCGCCGAGCCCGAGGTCACCGGCTGGCGCCCGCTCGCGCCGCCGCCATGTTGCGGTGTCGCCGCACGCGCGACCGGCAACGCGGGGATCGCCGCAGCACCCGTAGCCAGCATCCCCAGCCACGCCAGCGAAGAGCGCCGCGAGGTGCCGCGCGCGAGGCGGCGCGAGAGATTTTCGGCAAACTTGTCGAACCCGGCCATCAGCGTGTGCTCCCTTCACGGCGGGCGAGGAAATCCTGCAACGAGGCAACCCCGCGCTCCTTGGCTTCGAACAGGCTTTCCAGATGCTCGCGGCTGTTGACGAGGCCGAGCGAGGCGACCCGGCCGCTCTCGTCGAGCAGCACCGCATAGGGCAGCTTGGCGACGCCGAAACTGCGCCCCAAGGCCTCGGACAGCACCAGCGGCAGGTGGGCGATGTCGTGTTGCGCCAGCATCCGGCGGTAGGATGCCTCCTCGCCGTCGCCCGCGATGACGACATCGAGCCAGTCGCCCTCGGCCCGCGCCGAAGCGCGCAGCACCGGCAGGAGCGACTTGCACATCGGGCAATCGGGCGCGGCGAAGAAGACGAGCTGGCTGCGCGCGGCGCGTGTGCCGCCGATGGTGATGCTGCCGCCTTGCGCCGTCCTCAGTTCGACCGGCGTGGGCGCGTCGCCGACATTCACGCTCTGGTGCAGGGTCAGGGCGCCCGCGGGCGCGATCCGCTCGTGCAGGATGCCGACTTGCCGCGCCAGCGCCGCGACCAGCACCGCGAGCACGATGACCGCCACCCAGAGCAGGATTTGCGATGTGAGGATCATTGGCTGGCTCTCCTGTGGCGGTGGTTACGGGCGGTGGCCGGAAGCGCGGCGAGTTCGGATGCGGCGAACCACAAGGCTACGAGCGCGGCGGCGGCAAAGGGGGTTTCGATGCTCCAGACGGCACGCGGCGCGAGCGCGGCAAGCGCTGCCAGCGCGGCAAGGATGGCCGGTCGCACGATTGTGACGATCCCCACCGGCTTTTCGCGCGCGGCGAAATCGCAGCCGCAATCGAGCACCGCGCCCCGGCGACGCAGCAGCGCGAGGGCGTAGAGCGTCCAGATCAGCGCGGCCCCCAGGAGGCCTCCAGCAGCGGTCGCAGGCAGGAGAATGGCGAACGCGGCGAGCGCTTCCAGCACCGTCGCAATCACCAGGACAAGCGCCGCGATCGGAGCGGTGAGACTGAGCAAGCGGGCCACCACCAAAGCAAGCCGGTCGCGGGCAATCGCCTTGTGCGCCGCCGCGCTGAGCAGCACCAGCGCGAGGAACAGGGAGAGGGCGGCCATCCTACGGCACCACCGTCAGCACGGTGGGGTTGAACGCCGCCGTCGCGCCCAGCTTGCGGATCAGGCTGCCGTCGGCAGCGGAGAAGACGTCGATCTGACCATCGGGCCGCGCGACGATCAACGCCGGGCTCGCTTCGCGGGTGACCGTGATCGAGGAGGCAAGGCCGCCAAGGTCGATGCGGCGCAGGCGCTTGTCCGCCACCGGATCGACCACCCAGACTTCGGTGCCGCCATCCTTGTGGCTGCCCTCGCGCCCGTTGGGGCTCATCAGCACATAGAGCAGCCCGGCCGCATCGCTGGCGATCACCTGCCAGCCGCCGGGGCGCCATTCCGGCGCGCCGCCGTCAGCTTTGCCGACATGGGCCGGCGCGGGCAGGGGGCGGGCGGTGTCGCCCGACAGGTCGTAGCCGCGCAATTGGCCGGTATAGCTCACGAACCACGCCGTCTTGCCGACCATCGCCGGCATTCCGAACAAGGGCTGGGTGTCGATATCATGCGCGTTCTCGATCACCTTGGAGGAAGCGACCGTGCCGTCTTCGGCCAGCACCAGCGAGATCATCGATCCATCGGCGCACAGGCTGGAAAAGCCGCGCTTGCCGGTGGGATAGATGTGGGTGCAGCCGGGCAGGTCGATCTCGCCGAGCAGCTTGCGACCCGCCAGGTCGACGACCGTCACCGACTGCGCGGGCGTGAAGTTGGCAACCAGTGCCCACTTGTGATCGTTGGTGAACTGGAAGGTGCCGGTATAGGTCACCGATTGCTGGCGCTTGCCGCCGGGCAGCACGATCTCGCCCTTGGGCTGGAGCGTCGCGGTGTCCCAGACCGTGATGGCATCGGTCCGCTCGCCGCGGGTCAGGCGCGAATAGAACGTCTCGGAGGTGTAGATTTCGCGCGCTTCGGGCGCATAGAGCATATTGGCGAACTGCGCCGCGCGCACCATGCCCTTGAGCGGCACTTGCGGGTTGGCGGTATCGACAATCGCGATCCGTCCATCGACAATGGAGTTGAAGTGGAAGTCGTGCACCAGCACCCAGCTTTTGGGGTAGTCGGCGGGCAGGGTTTCGACCTGCGACAGCTCTTCAATGGGCAGCGGCGGCTCCCCCGGCGCAGCCTTGGCCGTGCCCGTCAGGCCTGTGACCAGAACCGCAACACCAAGCCAAGCGCAGCGCATCATGGATCCCCCTTTGCCCGGCTGGACATGGAACCGGGCAGGGGAATGCTCTCATTGAACGGAAAACCTTGTCAAGTGACCTAAATTGGTCAATCGTCCATTTTTCAATGTCGGGAGTTTTCATGCCATTTTCGAATCTCGAATCCCGCAGATTCAAGAGCATATCGGTTGCAGACCTTGCCTTTCCTCCGCGCGAAGGGGGCTATTCCAAAGGCCACGAGACGCGCGAGCAGATTCTCTCGTCGGCGCTGCACCTGCTGGTGGAAGAAGGATACGGCGCGCTGTCGATGCGCAGGATAGCTGCGGTCTGCGGTCTCAAGATCGGCAATCTCACCTATCATTTCGCAACGCGCGAAGAGCTGATCCGCGCCCTGCTCGATGCCCTGATCCGCGCTTACGAAGTCGAGTTCGACGCGATCCTGCAATTCACCGATGAAACCCCCGAGGAGCGCCTTGCCGAAGTGTGCGGGCTGATCCTCGAGGATATTCGCACCAAGAAGACGACCCATGTCTTTCCCGAGCTGTGGGCGCTGGGAAACCACGATCCCTTCGTGCTGGAACGCGTGCAGGAACTCTACACCCGCGCGCGCCGGTCGCTGCTGGAGATCATCCGCGAATTGCGTCCCGATCTCACGCCGCAGTGCCATGATGATCTGGCGCTGTTCATCTCGGCCTCGATGGAGGGGCTGACGGTTTTTGCAGGCTACGAAAAGCCCTTCGAGGGTCGGATGGACGAGCTGGAAAGAATAGCGATCCAGTCGTTCCTGCGGATCGTGCAGATCTACCAGCCGGCGGTGCCCGAATGAGGGAAGGGCGCAAGCGGGACTGCTGCGCTTTCCTGTGCCGCGCCCTTGTCCGCGAAGCCGGTTGTCAAGCGCTGAACAGATGTTTAGTCTAGGCTCAAAGAATCGCGCACCGGAGAGCCCTGATGGAAGAAATGACAATTCGGCGGATGGAGTTTGCCTTCCAGCCCGACATGGATCTGGTCTTCGTCAAGGACGATCCCGAAATGTCATTCATGTTTCTCGGCGCGTGGATGATGCTGCCCTATCTGGAGCCGTTCCTGATCCGCACCATGCGCGATGCACTGCCGCTGATCCGCGATCCGCAGCTCAAGGAGGATCTCAAGCGTTTCTGCGCGCAGGAGGGCGAGCATTTCAAGCAGCACGCCCGCGCCAATGAACTGATCCGCGCGCTGCACCCTTCCTATCAGGCGCTGCTTCCGCTGGAAAAGGAACTCGATGCCGAATTGAAGGCCTTTACCCGCGACAAGCCGCTCAAGTTCAAGCTCGCCTATGCCGAAGGCTTCGAGAGCATGACCAGCGCCATGTCGCGCGCGCAGTTCGAGGTGGGGCTCTATGACCGCACCGACAGCCCGCTGGCCGATCTGGCCAAGTGGCACGTGATGGAAGAGCTCGAACACCGCACGGTCGCCTTCGATGTCTATGAACACATTGTCGGCAGCTGGTTCTACCGCATGAAGCAGAGCCTGTGGTCGCAGAAGCACTACCTGGGCTGGGTGAAGCGCTTCCGCGATGTGCTGGTGGCGCCGCAGGGCGAGCTGTTTGCGGCCTATGACACGCCCGAGATCAATGCACGGCGCAAGGCCTTCAACAGCCATTACCTGAAGCGCGGGATCCCGCGTGTGCTGGCGACCTATATGCCCTGGTACAATCCGGCCAAGGTCGACCTGCCCGAACAATTCCAGATCGCACGCGCGCATTATTCGCAAACCGCACTGACCACCGCCTGAGACGACAGGAAACTCCATGGAACAGACCCCGCTTCCCATCCCTGCCGCCTTGCAGGAATTCGTCGCGCGCGTGATGGCGCGGCCGATCGTGCCGACGCACTCCGACCAGCAGACCATGCACGTTGGCGCCGATGAACTGCCGTGGATGGAGGCGGGTGACGGCAGCGCGCTCCAGCTGCTCCACGTCGATCTCAACCAGAACCTGTGGGTCTCGAAATCGCGCATCCCGCCGGGCTACCGCGTGCCGACCCACTACCACACCGGCCTCGTCTTCGCGGTGACGCTGCAGGGGCGCTGGTTCTATGCCGAAACGCCCGAGGCGGTGAATTCGCCCGGATCCTACCTGTTCGAGCCTGCCGGATCGCTCCACACCCTCTGCACGCCCGAGGATCAGGAGGGCGACACCATCGCCTGGTTCGCGATCTATGGTGCGAACATCAATGTCGATGCGGATCACAAGATCACCTCGATCGTCGATGCGCGCGCCGCGCTGGAGCTTTACACCGGCTATTGCGAGGCGCTGGGCCTCGATACTGCCAAGCTGATTGTCACGGGAGCCTGAGATGCGTGCGGCTGTCATGCGGGACCGGGCCTTCACCATCGAAGACCGGCCGATGCCCGTCCCCGGCCCGGGCGAGGTCTTGCTGCGCACCCGGCTTTGCGGGATCTGCGGTTCCGACCTCCACCAGTTCAAGCACGCGCGCGAGATCGACGCGACTGCCCGCGCGTTGGGCGCGCCGGGGCAGGATCTCGACAAGGGCATGGTGCTGGGCCACGAATATGTCGGCGAGGTGATCGCCTTCGGGCCGGAGACGCAAGGCACGCTCGCGGTGGGTGACCGGGTGGTCTCGGTGCCCTTCCTGATCCGCGATGGCGCACCCGTGCCGATTGGCGCGAATGTCGAGGTTGACGGTGCCTATGCCGAATATTTCCTCGGCACCGAGGCGCTGCTGCTCAAGATCCCCGATGGCGTTCCCGATGCGGCAGCCGCGCTGGTCGAGCCGCTGGGGATCGCCGTCCACGCAGTCGCCAAGTCGGTGCTGGGCGAGGGCGATGCGCCTTGTGCCGTGCTTGGCTGCGGCCCCATCGGCCTTGCGATCATCGCGGTGCTGAAAATGCGCGGCGTGACCAATATCGTCGCGTCCGACTTCTCGCCCAAGCGGCGCGACCTTGCCCGGCAGATGGGCGCGAGCGAGGTCGTGCATCCGGCCGAGCGCCCGGTGTTCGAGGCGCTCGGGGCGGCAGCGGGCGCGATCATATTCGACTGCACCGGGGTGCGCGGTGTCCTCTCGCAGACGATCAACACCGCGCCCGCGGGCTCGCAGATCGTGGTCGCCGGCATCCCGCAGGGCGAGGACAGCTTCAACCCGATGGTCGCCATCGCCAAGGAGCTGAACCTGCAATTCGTGCTCTACTACACCCCGGCCGAATTTGCCGAAGCGCTGGCGGCGGTGGCCGAGGGCAAGATCGACTGGCAGCCGCTGGTGACCGGCACGGTCGGTCTGGAAGGGATCGGCGAGGCCTTCACCGCGCTCGAAGACCCGGAGCGTCACGCCAAGATCATGATCGACCCCTGGAGCGACGCGCGGCTGTGAACGGAGAGACGATCACGCTCGCCCATGCGGGTCTCGCCTTTTCCGTGCAGGCGCACGGCACCGGGCCGGTCGTGCTCTTGCTCCATGGCTTTCCCGATACGCCTGCGACCTTCGCGCACCAGCTCGGCGCGCTGGCCGAAGCAGGCTATCTCGCGGTGGCGGTAAGGATGCGGGGCTACGAGCCATCGTCCCAGCCTGAGGACGGCGATTACCACGCGGTGCGCATGGCCGAGGATGTGGTGGCCATTGCCGCTGCGCTTTCGGAAGCACCAGTGCATCTGGTCGGCCATGACTGGGGCGCCAATATCGCCTATGCCGCCGCCAGCCTTGCGCCCGAGCGCTTTGCTTCGCTGGTGACCATGGCAGTGCCCCATCCCGTCCGTTTCGGCGAGGCCTTTGCCGCCAACGCCGAACAGCAGGCGCGATCGGCCTATATCCTTGCCTTCCAGACTCGGGGGTTCGAAGCGCAGATCCTCGCCGATGATTGCGCCTATCTTGAAGCCCTGTGGTGCGCATGGTCGCCGGGATGGGACATTCCGGCGGCGCTGCTCGGCGCGATGAAGGCGACCTTCCGCGAACCCGGCGTGGCGCAGGCGGCGCTCGCATACTACCGGCAGGCGTTCGATACCGTCTCGCCCGCCGCGCTGGAAACCGCCGCGCTGTTCACCAAGCCGATCACAGTGCCGACACTTGGGCTATGCGGGGCGGACGACCAGTGCATCGCGCAGGACGTGTTCATGGGCGCGATGCGCGAGAGCGACTTTCCCGGCGGGCTCGAAACCCGCGCGATCCCCGGCGCAGGGCACTTCTGCCACGCCGAAGCGCCGGACGCAGTCAACGCCGCGCTGCTCGACTGGTTCGCGCGTCACCCGGCCTAGTGGGCCTCAGCAGACCTGCATCCCCAGCCAGTCGGCGATCAGGGCGGGCTTGTCCTGCCCCTCGATCTCGACCGTCACCTCGGTCGTGAGCAAGTAACGCCCGCCGCCCTTGTCCTCGAACGCCTTCAACAGATGGCGCGCGCGGATGCGGCTGCCCGAGGGGACGGGCTGGAGGAAGCGCACCTTCTCGAAGCCGTAATTGACGCCCATCTTGATCCCCTGGAGCACGATTGCGCCTTCGGGCTGCATCGATGCGAGCAGCGACAGGGTGAGAAAGCCGTGCGCGATCGTGCCGCCGAAAGGCGTAGCGGCCGCCGCGACCGGATCGACGTGGATGAACTGGTGATCTTCCGTCACTTCGGCAAAGGCGTCGATCCGCGACTGGTCGACCAACTTCCATTCCGAAGCGCCCAGATCGGTGCCGACCAGCGCGGCGGCGGCTTCAGGGTCAATCAATTGCATGGGGGACTCCTCGATATGCGTGACAGGCAGGCAAAAAGGCAGCGCCAGACTGCTGGTCCGACGCTGCCCGAGTTCGGTTCATGGGAAGGCGAACCGATTAGAAGTCGATCGCGAAGCGCGCGCCGACCCGGCGCGGGAAGTTCGGCTGCACGCCGAGCGGGCCGTTGACCAGCGCCACGCGGTTGTTGGTGAGGTTCTCGGCAAACAGGAACAGCTTCCAGCCGCCCTTTTCCAGCCCGGCGCGCAGGTTCAGCTCGTCAAGCTGATCGGAGGCAAGGCCGCTCGAATCGATCTGCTCGGCGCGATAGACATAGCCCGCTGAAAGGCTCGCCTTGGCGTCCCACGATGCGATGTCCCAGCGGTAGCTGGCGCTGAGGTTGAGGCTGCTGTCCGGCACGCCGGGGATCGGCGATCCGGGCGCAGCGCCGGGATTGAAGGCGACGATTGCGGGCAGCACCTTGGTGAACTCGCTGTCGTTGAAGTTGCCCACCGCCTGCAACTGGAACCCGCGCACCGGTTCAAGGGTCAGGCCAAGGTCGATCCCGCGGCTGCGCGCGTCTCCGCCGTTGGAAAGGGTGGCGACGCCGAGGATCGTGGTCTGAAGCTGGATGTCGCTCCAGTCGATATGGTAGAGCGCGATGTCGAAGGTGATGAGGCCATCGGCAATACGGCCCTTGCTGCCGACTTCGTAGCTCCACACGGTGTCGGGCTGGATATCGGTCGGCACCGTCACGCCCAGCGCAGCGCTCGCCGAGGCGGCCTGGGCGGGGGTCTGGAACGATCCGCTGCGGAAGCCCTTGGCGATATTGCCATAGATCAGCACATCATCGCTCGCCTTGAACGACAGGTTGAAGCGCGGATTGAAGGTGTCGAAGGTCGTCCCGTCGGCGGGCGCGGCGGCGTTGGTGTAACGGTCGAAGCCCGAGGTCGAGCGCTTGTCCTCGAAGTAGCGACCACCCACGGTCGCTACCAGCCGCTCGTCGAACAGGGCATAGGACAACTCGCCGAAGATGGCGAAGGCCTCGGTGTCGATCTTGCCGGCCGAATTGATGTTGAACGGCGGGAAGGGCGCAGCGCAGGGCACGATCAGGCCGAGACAGATGTCGCTCTCGATCTGGCCGTTGCTGTAATAGCCGCCGACGAGCCAGCCGAAGGGGCTGTCCCCGTTCGAGGCGAGCCGGATTTCCTGCGTGAAGGCGGTGGTGTCGAAACGGGAATCGTTGCGCAGGATGCCGCCGGCCAGGAACGAGGCGTCGAAATCGAGCACAGAATCGATGTAGGAGGTCGAGCTGGTCAGCTTCGCTGCGCCCAGATCGGCATTGACCACGCCCGACAGCAGGGTGAGGTTGGTCTTGATGTAATTGGGCCGATTGTCCGGGCCGGTGGTGTCATTGAAGCGCGGCGGATCGACATCGTCCATCGCGTTGCGGAAATCGAGCGTGTTCTCGACCCGCCAGGCGCCCAGTTCGACCTCGACCGTATCGCTCACCCGGATGCCGAGCTTGCCGCGGATGTTCCACGATTCCTGATCGTTGACGTCCTTGCGGATGACATTGAACCCGCCCGTTCCGTTGGCACGCGCCAGATCGGCAAAGCCGCCGACGGATTCGTAACCGCCGCTGATCCTGAGCGCGATCTTGCCTTCGGTCAGGGGCACATTGACCACGCCATCGACCGCATAGCTGGGCTCGCCTCCCGCCGTGATCGATCCTTCGATCTGTGCGCGACCGAGCACGTCGTCATAATCGGGCGCGGCGGTGATCATGCGGATCGTCCCGCCCATCGCCCCCTGACCGTAGAGCGTGCCCTGCGGGCCGCGCAGCACTTCGACCCGCTGAAGATCGAACAGGCGCGCGGGCGGGGCAAGCTGGAGGTTGGGGACGCTGAAGGGCACGTCGTCGACATAATAGCCGACCGTCGCATCGCCGGTGGTGCCGCTGGCAATGCCGCGGATCTGGATCGTCTCGAAGCCCGGCGCGGTGCGCGAGACACTCGATGCGCCGGGAATGGATTCGATCAGGTCGTTGAGTTCCTTGGTGCCCTGTTCCTCCAGCGTCTCGCCCGAGATCGCCTGGATCGCCAGCGGCACTTCAAGCAGCGACTGTTCGCGCTTCTGGGCAGTGACGATGATTTCGCCGGGTTGAGCTTCCTCTTCGGCGGTAGTGTCCTGCGCTGCGGCAGGCGCCGCACTCAGCGCAACGGCGAGCGCGGTCATGCCGATGCTGCATTGCAACGGACGTGAATTGTTCAAGCGAGCCATCGGCGATCCTCCCCTCGATATGCGCGGCGCCGGTTCGTGCGACCGATCCTCCGCAATGCCGTATCGCTAAACAAGTGTTCAGTCCTTGGCAAGATCAAACTGAACAAATGTTCTGTCATTCGCCGGTGAAATCGGGCGGGCGCTTTTCGAAGAAGGAGGTCACGCCCTCGCGGAAGTCGGCGGTGCGGGTGGCGAGCAGCCATTGGTCGGCATCGGCGTGCATTACCGCTGCATCGAGCGCGCCGGCATAGGCATTGGCGCTGCGCTTGATCATCTGCACCGCGATCGGCGGCAGGGCGGCGTATTTCTGCGCCAGCGCCGCCGCTTCGGCCGCAAGGTCGGCCTCGGGCACAAGCCGGTCGAAGAAGCCCCAATCGAGCAAGGTCTGCGCATCGAACAGCTCGCCCGTCATCACCATCGTCTTGGCGCGCGAAAGGCCGACGGTCTGGATCGCCAGCGGCAGCGCGTGCCACATCAGATTGATCCCGAGCTTCACCTCGCCATAGCCGATCCGGGTTTCCGGGGTGCCAAGGCGGAAGTCGCAGGCGGTCGCGATGCAGGTCGCGCCGCCGGTCGCGATGCCCTGGATAGCGCAGATGGTCGGCTGGTGGATTTCGCGCAGCGCCCGCATCAGCAGGGCACCTGCCTCAGCCGTGCGGCGCAGATGCACGGTCGGCGGGGTCTCGCCGCCCATCTGGCTGATATCCGCACCCACGCTGAAATGCGCGCCTTCGCCGCGGATCACGACGGCGCGGATGGCGGGCTCATCGCGAAAGCCTTCGGCAATGCCGCGCAGGGCGAGCAGCATCGACGGGGTCAGCGCATTGCGCCTGTCCGCGCGGTTCAGCACCACCGTGGCGACGGCCCCATCGCGCTCAACCCGGATATGTTCGTGGCTCATGCATCGGCCTTTTCTGCGAGACGGCGCTTGAGCGCCTGCTTGTCGATCTTGCTGTTGGGGAGCTTGGGCAGTTCGGGCTCGAAACTGAAGCTCTTGGGAATCTTGTAATTGGCGAGGCGCGGCTTGAGGAAGTCCCGGAGCGCCGGGGCATCGAGCGCCGCATCCCCGGTCTCGATGAAGGCGTGACCGACCTCCTGAAACACAGGATGGGGCACCGGCAGCACGGCCGCGAGCGTCACGGCGGGATGCTCGTTCAAGGCCAGCTCGATCTCGACCGGATAGATGTTGTAGCCGCCCGATTTGAACATCTCCTTCAGCCGCCCGACAAAGGAAATATTGCCGTCGGGCTGCTCGACCCCGATGTCGCCGGTGCGCAGGTAACCGTCGGCGGTGAAAGCCTCGGCCGTGGCTTCGGGGCGGTTGAAATAGCCGCTCATGCAATAGGGGCCGGAGACCTGAATTTCGCCGGGCGTTCCGGGAGGCAGGGGGGTGCCTTGCGCATCGCCGATCCTGATCGTCGCGCCCGGCAAAGCGCGGCCGAAGGTTTCGGCCATGATCTTCGGGGAAGCGCCATCATCCGTCGCGGTGACAATCCCGCAGGTCTCGGTCTGGCCATAGACGTTGTACATCCTGACGCCGGTGGCGTGGACGGGTTTCAGCAACGCCTCGGCGGTCGCGCCGCCGCCGAACACGATCAGGCGATAGGAACCCAATCGCACCGCCCCCGCATCGGGCTGGGCAGCCAGCATCGCGAAGCTGGTGGGGCTGGCGACGAGGTAGGTCAGTTCCTCGCGCGCGGTGATTTCGGCGATCGCGGCAAGATCGACCCGGTGGTGAAACACGATCTTCCCGCCATAGGCGAAGACATTCATGCAGACATTGTTGAGCGCCCCCACATGGTTGATCGGGGCGACGCTGATGGTGCTTTCAAGCCCATCGTCCATCCAGCACAGGTTGCACAAGGCCGCCGCCATGATCGCCCGGTGCGAGAGCATCGCACCCTTGGGCTTGCCGGTGGTGCCCGAGGTGTAGACGATCACCGCAATGTCCTCGGGATCGACCGCGGCGCGGCGTGCGGCAAGATCGGCGTCGGACACGCTTTGGCCGCCTGCAAGGAAGGCCGCGAAGCTCTCGGCCCGGCCGGTGGGCGCGCCGAAGCTGACGAAGCGTTCGACGGCGGCGCCAACCTCCTGCAATTCGGCGCCATAGGGGCGGCCTTCATATTCGCTCACCGTGAACACCAGCCGCGGGGTCGCATCGGCCAGCAGATAGGCATATTCGGGCAGCTGGTAGCGCGGGTTGAGGCCCATCCACACGGCACCCACCGAAACGCTGGCGAGATAGGTCAGCCAGAATTCGAGGCTCGGCGGCACCATGGTCGCCACCCGGTCGCCGGGGCGGATCCCGGCGGCGATGAGGCCGCGCGCAATGGCATCGACCTGCGCGGCGAGGTCGGCATAGGTCAGCCGCAGCTCGCCATCGACGGCGGCTGTCGCGCCGGGGATCGCATCGGCATGGCTCGCCAGCAGATCGTGGATGCGCGTGCAGGCCAGCTGGCGCGCGTATTTGGTCTGGTTGGCTGCCCAGATGTGCTCGATTGGCTGCATGGCCCGTCCTTCGCTTGGAACCCCTCGGCGGGCATCATAAGCGAAAGCGAAGCGACTGAGCAAATGTTTAGTTTGGGGATGGCGGGTTGTCGGGCCGCACGCCGCGGTAGATCAGGTCGATATAGGCCTTGTGCCGTCGCCGCCACAGCTCGCGGTCGAAGCCCGATTTGCCCAGCACCCGCTCGACATAGGGCTCCAGCAGCAGCGTGCCGAGTTCGAGATACATCACCAGCAAGGGCAACCACAGCCGGTCGACATCCGGGCGGATATTGCCGTCGGCGTCCGAACGGTCCACCGCCGTGCGCGCAACGTTGTAGAAGCGGTCGAACAGCCCCGCGCCCCAGTCCGATCCTTCCAGCAGCGCGCGGCGCATATAGGCCTTGGTGAGATCCCAATCGTCGATGTGGCGATTGATCCAATTCTCCGTGAATTCAACCGATTGGGCGATGCCCTCGTCCGCGTTGGCGGGCACCGGGCGCTGTTCGAACAGCACTTCCTCGAACTGCTCGATGAAGTAGCGATCGACCGCTTCGCGCAGGCCTTCCTTCGAGCCGAAGTGGTGGTTGATGAGGCCAACCGAAACATCCGCCGCGGCCGAGATGTCGCGCACGGTGATCCCGTCATAGCCCTTGTCGGCGAACATCCGCATCGCAACCTTGATGAGCCGCAGCTTGCCGTTGGCCTGTTCGGCGGGTTTCGCCTTCCTGGTCGCGCTCTTCGCCATGGGTGTCCCTTCCAAATGTCGAGGCTCTAGCACGCTGAACAGAATCCGGCCACAGCTTGCGTTATGCTGAACATTTGTATAGCAGGGCCGCCAAAGGGAGAGCTGCATGACCGACATCGCCATCGTTTCCACCGCCCGCACCGCGCTCGCCAAGTCGGTGCGGGGGAGCTTCAACGCCACCCATCCGATCGTGCTGGCGGGCCATGCGCTAAGCCATGCCATGACGCGCGCAGGGGTCGATCCGGCGGAGGTCGAGGACGTGATCCTGGGAGTTGGGATGCCCGAGGGGGCGACGGGCTTCAACATTCCGAGGAACGCCGCGATCAAGGCGGGCTGCCCGGTTGCGACCAGCGGGGTGACAGTCAACCGCTATTGCTCCTCGGGGCTTCAGGCGATCGCCTTTGCCGCCAACCGCATCCTCGCCGAAGGCGTGCCGGTGATCGCGGCGGGCGGGGTTGAATCGATCTCGATGGTGCAGCTTTCGGGCCATATGAACATGCACGGCGCGGTCGAACCCGGCCTCTTCGCCAGCCATCCCGCGCTGTGGATGAGCATGATCGAGACCGCCGAGATCGTTGCCGAACGCTATGGCGTCACGCGCGACGCGCAGGATCAATATGCGCTCGAAAGCCAGCAGCGCACCGCCGCGGCGCAGGCCGCGGGCAAGTTCGATGACGAGATCGTGCCGCTCACCACCACCTGGAAGTCGCTCGACAAGGCGACGGGCGAGACCACCGATGTCGAAGTCACCGTTGCCCGCGACGAATGCAACCGGCCCGAAACGACGCTCGAGTCGCTGGCGGGCCTCAAGCCGGTGCTCAGGAACGGCATGACCATGGCCGAGGGCAAGACCGTCACCGCCGGCAATGCCAGCCAGCAATCGGACGGCGCCAGCACGGTGGTGATGATGTCGGGCGCCGAAGCCGCGCGGCGAAACATCGAACCGCTCGGCTTCTTCCGCGGCTTTGCCACCGCCGGCTGCGAGCCGGATGAGATGGGCATTGGCCCGATCTATGCGGTGCCGCGCCTGCTCGAACGCCATGGCCTCAAGGTCAGCGATATCGGGCTGTGGGAGCTGAACGAGGCCTTCGCCAGTCAGGCGCTCTATTGCCGCGACACGCTCGGGATCGATCCGGCGCTCTACAACGTCAACGGCGGTTCGATCAGCGTCGGCCATCCCTATGGCATGACCGGCGCGCGCTGTGTCGGGCACGCGCTGATCGAGGGCAAGCGGCGCGGGGCGCGCTATGCCGTGGTGACGATGTGCGTGGGCGCGGGGATGGGCGCGGCGGGCCTGCTCGAAATCGCCTGAGGCCAGCATGGCGCGCGTGCTTGTCACCGGAGGGCCGGGCTTCATCGGCAGGCGCGTCGTGGCGCGGTTCCTCGGCGCGGAGTGGGAGGTGACCAGCTTCTCGCTGCCCGGCGAGGCGGCGCTTCCCGCATGGGGCAATCGGGTGCGCATGGCCTATGGCGACCTTGCCGACCGTGCGGCGGTGGAGGAAGCGGCGCGGGGGTGCGATCTGGTGATCCACCTCGCCGCGCCGGTCGGGGTCGCGGGCCGTTACCAATGGCAGTGGGACGTGATCGCAGAAGGCACGCGCAACGTCTGCGAGGCGATCGCGGGGCAGGGCGGGCGCGCTGTCGTCGCCTCTTCGATCGCTGTTTATGGCACGCTGATCCAGACGCAGATGTGCCGCGAAGAGCACGGCCACGGCCCGTGGGCGGGTGCCTATGGCCGCGCCAAGCAGGGGCAGGAGATCGTCGCGCGCGAGGTTTCGCAGCGCACCGGAATGCCGCTCACCCTGATCCGCCCGGCCAATGTCTATGGCCTTGGCGGAGCGAGCGCATGGGGTGACCGGCTGCTTGAAGCCATCGCGGCCAGCGGCGGCGCGGTGTTCGGTGCGGCTGAGACGAATGACGCCGGGCTGGTGCACGTCGAAAACCTCGCTGACGCGCTGTTTCTCGCTGGCACCCGGCCCCACGCCATCGGCCGCACTTACAATGTCTGTGACGAAAGCGGCATAACCTGGCGAAGGTTCATGGACGATATGGCCGCCGTGGTGGGCAAGCCTGCGCCCCCGGTGATCCCGCTCGATGCCGCGCTCGCGGTGGTGGCGGCGAACGAAGACCCGTCGCGCCTTGTCGAGCCACGCGATCCGGCCTTGCCATCGATGGAGGGGCTGAACCTCGTAGGCTTTTCCAACCGCATCGATGCAGGCGCGATCCGCCGCGAACTCGGCTGGACGCCGCGCGTGACTTACCCCGAAGCGATGGCTGCCATCGCCCGCGAATGGGCCGAGCGGACATCCCTCACACCCTCAGACCTTTGACCGGAGACCAGCAATGACCATCAGATTCGACAACCGCGTGGCGATCGTCACGGGCGCAGGTGCAGGCCTCGGGCGCAGCCATGCGCTGGGGCTGGCTGCGCGCGGGGCCAAGGTGGTCGTCAATGACTATGGCGGCGGCTCCGGCCCCGATGGCGGCACCAGCGCCGGGGCGGAGGAGACCGTCGCCCTGATCCGCGCCGCGGGCGGCACCGCGATGGCCCACGGCGCGGACGTCGCCAATCCCGAACAGGTCGCCGACATGGTGGGCAAGGCGGTGCGCGACTGGGGGAGCGCCGATATCCTCGTCAACAATGCCGGAATCCTGCGCGACACCAGCTTTGCCAAGATGAGCCTCGCCGACTGGGAGGCGGTGATCCGCGTCCACCTCACCGGCTCGGCAATCTGCACCATGGCCTGCTGGCCGCACATGAAGGCGGCCAATTACGGGCGGATCTGCATGACCAGTTCCTCCTCCGGGCTTTACGGCAATTTCGGCCAATCGAATTACGGCGCGGCCAAGATGGCGGTGGTGGGCCTGATGAACGTGCTCCACATCGAGGGCGCGAAGAACAACATCCGGGTCAACACGCTGGCACCGGGTGCGGCAACGCAGATGACCCGCGATCTGCTGCCGCCTGCCATTGTTGCGATGATGGAGCCCGAGGCGGTCACCCCCGGCCTGCTCTACCTCGTCAGCGAGGATGCGCCCTCGCGCGTGATCCTCGATGCGACGGCAGGCGGCTTTGCGCGCACGGTGATCATGGAGACCGGCGGGGTTCACCTCTCGCCCGAGGACTGCACGCCCGAAAATGTCGCCGCGCAGTTCGCCGCGATCAGCGACTTGACCGGGGCCGAGGCTTACGAACAGGGTGGGCAGCAGGTGACCAAGTTCATCACCAAGGCCGCCGCCGCGATGGGCGTGAGCCTCGGCTGAGGGCGCGGCTTTACGCCGGTCGCGAGCCGTGCGAACCTTGGCCCGTTCCCCGGCCATGTTCCGGGGTTCGGGAACAAAGGGGAGAGGGCCGATGACCACATTGCAGGAACCGATCGCATCGCCGTTCGGATACCGTTCGACCTCGCTAGATGTGGTTGCAGGGATCGATCTTGCGGGCAAGACGGCCTGCGTGACCGGCGGCTATTCCGGGCTTGGCACCGAGATCGTTCGTGCGCTTGCCGCAGCCGGCGCGCGCGTGCTGGTGGCGGCGCGGCGGCCCGACAAGGCGGGTGAAGACCTCGCCGATGTGGCAGGGATGGTCGAGATCCTCGAGTTGGATCTGTCCGACCCCGCTTCGATCGATGCCTGCGCTACACAGGTGGCGGCGCGCGCCGATGGCCTGCATATCCTGATCAACAACGCCGCGATCATGGCCTGCCCGCTGACCCGCGACGCGCGCGGGTTCGAGAGCCAGTTCGCGGTCAACCACCTCGGGCATTTCCAGTTCACTGCCCGGCTCTGGCCGCTGCTTAAGGCAGCAGGGGGAGCGCGGGTCGTCTCGGTCTCGTCGATCGGCCACCGCCTCAATGGATTGGCGCTCGATGATCTGCATTTCGAACATCGCCCCTATGACAAGTGGCTCGCCTATGGGCAGGCCAAGTCGGCCAACGCGCTGTTCGCGCTGCATCTCGACACCTTGGGCGAGGCGCACAAGGTGCGTGCCTTCGCCGTGCATCCGGGCGGCATTGCCACGCCGCTCCAGCGCCATCTGACGCTCGACGAGCAGAAGGCGATGGGCTGGTATGACGAGGCGGGCACCTTGAACCCGATGTTCAAGACTCCGGCCGAAGGCGCGGCGACGGCGGTGTGGTGCGCGACGTCACCCCTCCTTGATGGCATGGGCGGGGTTTACTGCGAGGATTGCAACATCGGCGCCCCGGTCGGCGACCCGCCTCCGCGCGCGAGCGGGGTCTGGCCCCATATCCGCGATGCGGCGCTGGCCGAAGGCTTGTGGGGCAAGTCCGAAGCTATGACCGGCCTATCGTTCCAGCCATGACGCGCTGGCGGCGGCGTAGCGCGCTGTTACGGGGTTTAGGCAAGGCATAACCGCTCATGCCGGGGTTTGCGCAGGTTCAAGGCGATGGACACCCGCCTTGCAAGGCATGGTGCGCAGCGGCCACTGTGTCCCTGGCCTCAGCGCGCCGTCTATCGCGGTTTCGGATCGACGGCTGCACCTGCCAGCTTCACTTGCGAGGCTCCGCCAGAGTGACATCCAAAACGCGGCATAGCCCTGCGCGATAGCCGCGCTTGCAGCGCCCGGTCGACCAAGGATCGTGCCTGCATTGGCGGGCGTTTCATCTAGGGTGCCGGAATTCACCGCTTCTCAATATCACCGCGTTACACCCTCCAGGGCCGCTCTGGCCGTTAGAGGGTTGATTGGCATGAATTTCTTCGGGTCGGGCTGGAACAGGTTCAAGCAGGGCGGCGGCTTTGGCCGCAAGGGGACCGCCGAGGCGGCCTCGCCCAAGATCGCCTCTGAACCGCGCCGCATCTTCGGCAACCGCGAGCGAGGTGATGGCAGCGCTTCTGACGATGCTTCGCCCTTCGCGCGCTTTCTCGAGGCCACCAGGGGCCAGCCCGCCAACGGCTATGGATATGAACGCTACATTTCCTCCCACACCATGCAGAGCCTGTCGCCCGAGGAGCGCGGTGAACTGCTCGCTGATCTTGCAGGTCGGCCGGGTGTTTATGGCGGAGTCCATGACAACACCCGCGAATGCGAGGTCGCTTCCAACGCCTTCTGGACAATGTGGAAGCATGACGTCGCAGTGCGCAAGGAACACCTCGGTCCGCTGCTGCAGCATCTGCTGGAAAATCCTTCCTATCGCAGCGCGGGCTATCTCGATGAGCAAGTCGGCCAGCTGATGAAGCTGATCCGGTCGGCGATCCAGCAGGGTGCCTACATGTCCAGCGCCGATTGCGAAGCACTTGCGGCCATGGCGGCCGCGATCCGCAGTGGATCATCCTATCGCAAGGCCGAAACCAAGAAGATGCTGGCGCGGGCCGAGCGGATCGAGAAGCTGGCGGGAGTTGAAGCCAGTGCGACCGAATTCCTGATGAGCCGGTGTGAGGGGGCAGACAATCCGCACGCGATACAGCCGGCGCCGCATGCCAATGCCGCGTTCTGGGCCAATCTCCTCGCTGAGGTCGCGGCCGCCCTCGACGAAATCCGCCGCGCCACCAAGGGCGGAACAGCGCCAGCCTGGGCACGATCGGCGGGTGCTTTCGAGGCTGAGTGGCCGGCTTGCGGCGACGTTGCGCCGCGTCTTGCGGACTGGAAGGCCGGGGACAGACCCGTTGCCGCCCTCAAGAACGACAATGGCAAGCGCAATGGCTGGAGCAATCCAGACGCCTATCGCCGCCTGCCGGACGTCATCGCGCTGGCCGCTGCCCATTCGCGGTTCATTTGGAACAGCGATCAGATCCCCGGGCTTGAGGTGCTGGCCGATCTCGAGAATTCGGATTGGACGGCGCTCGCAGAACATCTCATCACCCAGCGCCGCGCGCCCCGAAGCACCAAGGCATGGCAAAGGCAGGCATTGGCGCTTTGTGCGCCACTTGGCCTCACTACGGTCGAGGCGCGGTTGCACGACTGGATGGCGCTGTTCCATAGCCCGGCACTGGGGCGCGAGGCCTATACCCGGCTCGTCAATGGCGAAAGGTTTGTCGCGGCCATGGCCCGGCTCGAGAAGGCGCATCCCGATTGGCCGGAGCGTCATGCAGACGAGCTTCGCAAGCTGGGCCGCGCTGTCGCGATTTGCGTTGCGAGTGGCCCCGGGCACACGCTTGCCCCGGACTTTCACCCGCGCCTCGTGCGGCTGGACGATCATGTCTACAAAAACCGCAGTGCGACGACCGGCGTTCTCGGGCTGCTCAATCCCTCTTACCGCAGCGAGGATGGTCGCGGCACGTATCACACGCTTTCCACATGGATGCGGCTGAGCGTCGAGAACGAGGACTTTCTGCGCGGAGCGGTGTGGCTGGCGGCGTTGCTCCCGGACCGCGCGCGGGCGATCACGGCTCTGGAACTGACCGCGCTGGCGGCGGCGACCTACACCACCACGGGTGATGACGGGATGCGATCCAAGGTCATCGCCAATGCCGCGATCGCGACCCTGATCGACATGGGAGGGCCGGACATCGACGCGGCCGTGCTGCGCCTGTCCAAGGGTGTCGAGCACCAGACGGTGCGTGCGCCCTTGGTCGCCTACCTGGAAGGCACCGGCTGAGGCCGGGCTAAAGCCCTTCCTCAGCCGAATTCCTCATAGCCCTTGCGGGTCTTCTCCAGCGTCAGCTTGGTTGCCTCGCGCCGCGCTCTTTCGGCATCCTCATAGGTCTTTACCACGCGCTGGCCCTTGGTGCCGACGCGCCCGAACTCGACGATGAGGTCGGTGCCGTTGACACCGACGCGCCAGAACTTGTTCGAGGCTCCGGCGACGAGGCGGTATTCGGTCATGCCGGGGGTGCCATCTGCTGCGCCTTCCTTGGGCGCGGCGTCCGGCGCGGCTTCGGGTTCCGGCGCAAGGGCGGGTACGGGGAGGGGGGCGAGCCCCGTGCCGGCCACCGGATCAGGATCGGCCAGCTCCCAGCTTGACCGCTCAAGCTCCTGCTCGATCCGGTCAACCACATCGCTACGATTGCGTAACCAGCTGGTGACAGGCACGTCGATGACCCGCCACCCGAAGGCCCGCAGGATCACCGGGCGGAATACGAAGCGTTCCTCGATGCTGCGTTCCTCGGTCGCCGCTCGGTCGAGCAGCACCGCAAGCCGATAGCCTCCGCCAGCCGGATCAACCACCGCCAAGTCGCAGCGGAAGCTTGCTCCACCGACGTGTTCGTGCACCTCGTGCCCGCGCGCCCGCAGCGCTTCGGCAATCGCGCTGCGCACCGGATCGGGCGGCAGCTTGCCATCGAAGGTGCGCGCGGCATCGGGGTTGAGCGTCGCCAGCACCGCCTGCGCCTTGTCCTGCGCGCCGGCCGATTGCGCCTCGGCAAAGGCGAGGAAGCTGCGCAGCGCGCGCGCGCCGTCATTGTGGACGTTGGTGATCGCTTCGGGCGCGATGGTGGTGACGATCGCCATGTGCCGCTTGGCGCGGCTGAAGATCACGTTGAGCCGCTTTTCCCCGCCGCGCTGGTTGATCGGGCCGAAGTTCATCACCATCCGCCCGTCGCGGCCCGGGGCATAGCACACGCTCATCAGGATGATGTCGCGCTCGTCCCCCTGCACATTTTCGAGGTTCTTGACGAACAGCCCGGTGAACTGCCCGTCCTCCTCACGCTCGACCTCGCGGGTGAGGCGGGCGCTGAAATCCTCGTCCTCGGCGGCGAGACGTTCGAGCGCGTCCTCGATCTCGGATTGCTGGGCTTCGGAAAAGGCGACGATGCCGATGCTGAGCCCGGTCTCGCGCCGCAGCAGATCGCGCACCAGCCCGGCGATATAGCGCGCCTCGGGCAGGTTGGCGCGGCGGTCATAGACCCCGTCGGCGATCCGGTGGGTGGTGATCGGCGCGGCGAGCAGCGTCTCGACGCCTGCGGCCCATGCGGCATCATCATCCGACATCACCGGCCCATCGCCTCCTGCGCGCTGGCGCAAGGAACGGTCGGGGATGGTCACCAGCTCGCCGGCATAGAACGCCGCGTTCGAGAAGCTGATCAGCGCCTCGAACCGGCTGCGGTAATGCCACGCCAGCAAGGTCGCAGGCAGGTTGCGCGCGGCCTGTGCGAGCAGGCTGTCGGCATCGAGCACGATCGCGATCCGCTCGCCATCCTCCTCGGCGAGGACTTCCATCTCCTCGTCCGACTGGGCGGCGCTGAAGAAGCTGGTGGGGGGCAGCTGCATCTCGTCGCCGACGATCACCACCTGCCGCGCGCGGCACAGCGCGGGGACGGCGTCTTCGGTCGGCACCTGGCTCGCCTCGTCGAAGATCACCACGTCGAACAGGTCGGGTTGCAGCGGCAGCGTGTCGGAGACCGAGAGCGGGCTCATCAGCCACACCGGTTTCAGATCATTGACCACCCGGCCACTGTCCGCGCTCGCCAGTTCGCGGATCGATTTGTAGCGCATGGTCTTGCCGAATTCATGCTCCAGCTCGCGCCGGCCATTGGCATAGACCTTCTTGAACTCGCGCCCGGCAGGGTCGAGCTGGGTGACCGAGGTTTCGGACAGCTTCACATTGTCGCGGAAGCTGCGGTGGAGCGTCGCGCGGATCGCGGCGGCGTTCTGGTCGCGCAGCAGATCGCGCGCGGCAGCGGCACGGCGCGACAGGGCGATCATGCGGTCGGCATCGAAGCGGCGGATGTCGGGATTGGCGCGTTCGCGCACCGCGATGTCCTCGTCCACCACCAGCGCCTCGATCGCGGGCAGCGGCAGGGCGAGGCCGGTGAGCGCGGCAGCAATCGCGGGCGGGGCGGCGTGAACCTGCGCCAGATGCGGCAGCAGGTCGGGCAGATCATCGAGGTTCTCGCGCAGATCGCGCAAGGCCTCGCCCAGATCATCGAGGCTCATCGCCTCGTGCCCCTCGGCCAGATCGGACAGCTGGCGATCGAGCGCGGCCATGGTGGCTGCGTGCTGGGCCAGCCGGGCGAGCAGCGATTGCCCCTCGGCGGTCTGCATCAGCCCCAGCACCCGCGCGGATGGCCGGGCCGGGGTGGTGCGCGTCAACTGGCTGCGCAGATCGAGCAAGGCTGCCAGATCGGGCGTGCCCAGCCGCTGCGCAAGCCCGCCGCGCGCCTCGGCCAGAGCGGCACGCGCATGGTGCAGGGCGGCGAGATTTTCGAGCACCGCGGCAACCTTCGGTCTCACCGCGTGTCCGGCGAAATCGTATCGTGCAGCCACCGTCGCCTTGAGCGTGCGCCACGCGCCGCTGAAAAACGCGAACAGCGAACCTTCCTTCGCCCGCGCCAGTTCGAGCGCGGCGGCGGTATCGGCGGGGCTCAATGGATCGTGCCACCCGGCAGCAGCGCTGGCAGCGGCTGCCTCGGCGCTCTCGCGCATGGTGATGGCGGCGAGATCGGTTCCGAGCGCCTGCGATTCGGGCGATGCCGGATCTAGCAGGCTGGGCGAGCGCGCCAGACCACTGGCGACCAGCCGCTCTGCCAGCACCACCGCATCGACCGCATCGGTAAAGGCGATGTCGCCCGCCAGCGGCGTGTCGGGGTCGGCCAGCAGCGGATCGAGCCGCTGCAACAGGCTCTCGACCATACCCAGCGCCGCTTCGACCTCGGCATAGGGACGCTCGCGCATGAGCAGGGCGGGTTTCAGCCGGGCGAGCGGGTGGGCGGCGAGGCTGGCCGCGCCGGTCAGCTCGTGCACCGCGCGGGTGACGCGCGCGGCCATGTCGCGGTGCGCGTCCCACAGCATCAGCGGCGGCAGCGCCTCGCGCGCGGCGGCACCGATCCCTTGGGGCGGGGCGGGCAGGGCAGCCGCGCGGCGCACCAGATCGCGCAAGGCCAGCGCGCCGTCGCCGCCTGCGCCGACCGCGGCCTCGAAGGCGGCGATCTGGCGCAGATGTTCGCTCAGCGCGGCAACCGTCTGCGCGCGGGCGGCGCGGGCGTCATCCAGCCCGTCAGGCGTCTTGCCCCAGCGTTCGTAATGTTCGCCAAGATCGGCGATGAAGGCCTTCTTGTCGTCCTGCGCATCGTGAATGATCGTCGCCAGCCCATCCAGTCCGGCCTGTCCGAGCCGGTGGTACACCACGTCCAGCGCCGCGCGTTTCTCGCACACGAACAGCACGCGTTTGCCGCGCCCGGCATAGTCGGCGATGAGGTTGGTGATGGTCTGCGACTTGCCCGTGCCTGGCGGGCCCTGGATGATGTAGCTGCGCCCCGTGCGCGCAAAGGCGACCGCCTGATCCTGCGTCGCATCGCTGGCGACCACGCCCCATTGTTCGGCCGGCGGGATCGGCGGCGGGGCTTCCTCGACAAAGGGGCGCGGCTCGATCGAGAACACCTGATCGAACGCCGGTTGCACCTCGGGCGTGTCGATCAGCGCGTTGTAATCGCGCACCAGCGACATCTTCTTGTAGTTGAAATTGGCAAGCGTCACGCCGGTGAGGTCGATCTCCCAGGCGAACTTGTGCCCCTCGCCGCTGGCCTTGCCATAGGCCATGCTCTCGGTCTCGGCGACCATCAGCTCGCGCTTGGGCCGGTAGCCGCCGCCGACAGCGATGCGCTGCGGCAGGGGATCGGGCTTCACGAACTTTTCGAACAGGGCAAGGCCAAGCGGGCGATAATCGCCGCGCGCATAGCTGAAATCGGCCTTGGCGCTGATCGTCTCGCGGCTGCCGGGGCGGCGGCGGTTGTAGGTGTTGACCCGCGCCACCGCGCGCTGGAGGATCAGGCGGATCGCCGGGCGGTCCTGCAATTCCAGCCGCACGCCGGGCTCGCTGTCATGGATCTGGCGGCGGATCGCCTCGTGGATCGCGCTGATCGGGGTCTGGGAGAGATCGACCGTCTCGGGCAGGTCGATGGCATAGAGCTGGCGCAGCATGTGGCGCAGCGCCGGGTTGAATTCGGCGATGCTCTCGGGGCAGGTCATCACATATTGATCGCGCACGCCCTTGCGCTTGGTGACCTCGACCGGGAGCCACAACAGGGGCGAGCTGATGCGCTCTTCCGGCGCCTCGCGCAGATTGTGCCAGTGCAGGAAGGCGACCGTCAGACGCAGGCTGGAGAAGCCGTATTCGTTGCGGTTGCGGCGGTTTTCCTGAATGATCCGGTCAAGCTGCGACGGGATCTGCGGCTGATCTTCAAACCGCAGCCAGCGGTTGAGCGGCACAGCCTTGCCCGCCAGCACGTCCTTGGCGAAGGCCCCCTGCCAGGTGCACAGCGCGTCAGCCCGCACGCTTTCGATCCGCATCACGATAGGGATGCTGGCATCGGTGAAGTTGATCGAGCTTTGCGTCGGGCGGAAATGGATCAGGCGGTTGCGGCGCGAGAGATCAAACAGTCGGTCGCGCAGGTGGCTGAGCACCGCCGTGCGCCGCCCCGGCACGCCCTGCGCTTCGGCCAGCACCCGTTCGACATCGATGCTGACCGGCTGATCGCGCCAGGTATCCAATCGCTGGGCCAGTTCGGCGACATTCTTGGCGCGTTCGTGGCGGTTGAGGTGGGTCGCCTCGAGGATCAGCGAGACGATCACCGGATGCATCCGCGGGGCGATGGCGAACAGGTTGTCGCGGTGGCTGGAGAACCGCTCCAGCGCGTCCTTGTCGGCAAAGTCGAGGCCGGTGGCCAGCGCGGCCATCACCATGCCCAGCTGGAAGACATCGGTGATCTCGTCATGGTGGCCGAGCACGGTCTCCCAGTTGCGAAAGCCCGTGATGAAGGCCGGTTCGGTCGGGGCGGGGTCTTCGCCGTCCAGCACCTGCAGATCGTCGACCCGCGTGCCCTGCGCCTCGTCCTGCGTGACGCGGTAATTGCCCACCAGCTTGAGCGCGCTCGATACCTGCGGCTGCACCGCATGGATCGCGGCAAGGTTGCTGCGCGGCTGCGCTCCGGCAGGGTTGGCAAGGGCAAGCTGGCCGTCCTCGGTCTCGATCACGCTGGCTGGCCCGATGTCGGCGACGCGGCCCTCGGCATGGAGCGCGGCGACCTGCCGCATCAGGCCGAGCATGGCGTGGACCAGATCATCGGGCGTCAGGCGCCGGCCCTCGGCAAGGACAGTGCCGAGCGGGCGCAGGGACGTAGCGGCGGCGGTGTCGGTCATGTCGGTGCTCATGCTGCCTTGGCGGCCTGTGCCACCAACTTGTCGGCGCGGGCCTTGGTCCATTTGAGATCGCGCCGCAGCGCTCCGGTCAGCCGCTCGGTCGCGCCGATGGCGGCGGCGGTCTTGGCGGCGGCGAGCATCACCACTTCGGTCGCGTCGGGATCGGCATGGGCAAGGTCGAACATCAGCGCGATGAAATAGTCGCGCGTGGCATCGTCGATCCGCTCGGCCGCGATTTCGGCGAGATCGAGCGGGGTTTCGGCCACGGTGCCGAAATCGGGGAAGATCGCGCGCAGCTGGGTCGCGATTTCCTCGCTGCCCGGATCGGCGCTGCCCATGAACCGGGCGAGAAAGCCGCGCGTCATGCCGGTCAGCCGCTTCTGGCCGATGAGGTCAAGCGCCTCGATTGAGAGCGGGCCGTGGAGGTGCCGCTCCAGCCAGTCGGGCAGAGCGGGGTCGCCCTCCCACCACAATTGCAGCGCGCGGGCGCGCAGGTAGGATTCGGGGTGCGAGGCGCCCTGCGACTTGCCGCCGGTCGCCTCCAGTTCCTGCGCCTGGCGCAGATAGGCGGCCGGATCGACCGTGCCGAGCCCGGTCATCACCTTGACCAGCACCGCAATCGCCGGCCCCGGCGCGCCCGCCGCAATGGCCGCGCCGCGATCGGCGAAAAGTTCGGTGTGGAGGCTCAAAAGGCGCGCGGTTTCGCGGTGCGAGGGCTTGGCATCGGGATAGGACAGCGCATGGTCGAACACCCGGCTGGCGCGGTAATGCTTCCGCTCGCCCAGCGACCACAGCAGGTAATGCGACAGCTCGTGCCCCATCAGTGCGAGCAGTTCTGCCGGATCGAGCCTGTCGAGGATCGGGCCGAAGAACACCAGATGGATCTCCCCCGGCACATAGACCAGCGAGGCGTTCATGGTGCCGTCGTTCGCCTGATAGAGCGTCACCGGCGCCTCGATCCCCAGCCGCGCCATGGCGGTCTGGCACGCCGCGAACACCTCGGGATGGCTCGATGCTTCGAGCCGGTAGGTGCCGCGCAGCATGGAATCGCGGATCGTGTCGGCCTCCTGCGCCAGCCCGTCGGAAGCCGACCACTCCCATGCATGGCACTCCTCTTCGCGCAGATAGGCGATCACGGCATCGTGATAGGCTAGCGGCAAAAGCGTGCGCTGGGAGGTGGTGTCAGACATGGGCAAAGCACTCGCGCGACCGTGGGGCGGCGCGGCTATAGCGCGCACCGCTTAAGGCACAGTAACCATGGAAACGTCACGAATATAGCGGCTTTTGTCAGCGCCGCGTGCGCTCAGCAGACCCGCGCTTCGACTGTGCCGATCCCTTTGAAACCGGCGTGGATGTGGCTGCCCGGCGCTATCGGGTGCACCCCGGTAATCGCGCCGCTCGAAATCCACCAGCCCGGCTGGATCGCGATCCCGCGTGCGACAAGGTTGCTTATGAGGAACCGCGCTGCGCCGAACGGCCCGTCAAGCATGGTCGCCGTGGTTGCGCGCCCGACCAGCGCGCCATCGATGGCGAGCGTCACTTCGACCTCGTCCAGTGCGTCCCAGTCAGCGCGCGGCACCACCGGGCCGAGCAGCAGCCCGGCATTGTTGCCGTGGTCGGAAATGGTTACGCACGGCCCGTCAGCATTGATCCGGGCATAGGGCGAGGAGGCGATTTCGATGCCGATGCGCACCTCGTCGATCCATGCCTTCGCCTCATCGCGGGTGGCGGGCAGGGGGCCGGATTGCGGAGCGAGGCGGAGCATGAACTCGGCCTCTGCCGCGGCAAATCCGCCGTGGAATACCGGGAATTCGCAAAGGCCTTCGCCAGCGGTGATGACAGTGTCGCGGAACGCCGGGCCGACCAGCCGGTCAGCACCCAGCAGCGCATCATTGGGCGGGTTGATCCGCCCGACCTTCCATCCGCCGATGTCGCGGTTCCACAGCGCCAGCGCACTGTCCTGCACGGCATAAGCGCTGGCCAGATCGCGGGGGCGGGTGCCCGGATAGTCGCGGATCGCGGCGCCGCTGCGCCGCGCGGCGACAAACGCCTCTGCGATCTCGCGCGCTTCCGAAATGACCATTTTGCTCTCGTCGTCCTGCCCCACAGATCAGAGCCTTGGCGAAAAAGGAAACCGGTGTCAAAAGCTTTCTTGAGCGCCGCCGCATCCGCAGGGAGCGCGCCTTTTGCAATCGCGCAAATGCCCACTAGAAGGGGGTGTGCCCTTACAAGAGATGATCACGATCAACGATGGCCAAAGCAAGCAAGACGCCTACGATCAATGATGTGGCCCGATTGGCGGGGGTCTCGAAAAAGACTGTCAGCCGTGTGATCAACCGTTCCGCGCTGCTGAGCGAGGACACCCGCACGCGGGTCGAAACGGTGATCGCCCAGCTTGGCTATGTCCCCAACCCGCAGGCCCGCGCGCTCGCGCTGCGGCGCAATTTCCTGCTCGGCCTGCTGCATGACAACCCCAATGCGCAGACCGTCCTGAACTTCCAGGAAGGCGTGCTCGACGCGATCCGCGATACCGAATTCGCGCTGGTCGTGCGTCCGGTCGATCGCCATTCGCCGACGATGCTGGAGGACATCCGGCACTTTCTCGAACAGCAGCGACTTTACGGCGTGCTGATTTTGCCTCCGATTTCAGAGAACGACGCGCTGGCGCATCTGTGCCTGGAAATGGGCTGCGGCTATGTGCGGATGGGTTCGGCGCTACTGGATGATGGCGACCACATGGTCGCCTCGAACGACCGCGAGATGGTCGCACAGGCCGTCGATCACCTTGTGGCGCTCGGCCACCGCCGGATTGCTCTGATCGAAGGGCCGCAAGGCTTCCGTTCCGCCCTTGAACGGCGAGAGGGGTTTCTCGCGGCCATGGCGGCGCATGGGCTGGAGGTGCCGGCGACCGCGCGAGGACAGGGCACCTACAGGTTCGATTCGGGGCTGGCGGCCGCACAACAGCTGCTCGACGGCCCGACCCCGCCGACGGCAATTTTCGCAAGCAATGACGAGATGGCAGCAGGCGCGCTTCACGCCGCTCGCCAGCGCGACCTCAGCGTGCCCGATGACTTGTCGATCATCGGGTTCGACGATTCGCCGATTGCTGCCCACCTCTGGCCGCCGATGACGACGGTGGGGTGGCCGGTTCGCGAGATGGGGCGGGCTGCGGCACTGAAGATCATCGCGCCCGCTGATGCCCGCGCCCAGCAACACCGTTTCCCCGCAACGTTGGTCAAACGCCAGTCGGTCGCCCCGGCCAAACGCTAGGGTGGCAGTGAAAAGTGCGGTTGAAACCGGGCCCGTTTTGCGGCTATGCGAGCTTTTGACACCGGTTTCCTAAGGTTGCCGGGCAGGGAAGGACATTAGCCATGAGAATCGCGCTCATCACTGAGAACAGCCAGGCGGCCAAGAACCCGATCATCCACGAAGCCTTGACCGCAGTGGCCGAGCCCATGGGGCACACTGTTTTCAATTACGGGATGTACACGGCCGAGGACTCCGCCTCGCTGACCTATGTGATGAACGGGCTGCTCGCCGGTATTCTGCTGAACAGCAAGGCCGCCGATTTCGTCGTCACCGGCTGCGGCACGGGGATGGGCTCGATGCTCGCCTGCAACGCCATGCCGGGCGTGTTCTGCGGGCTGGTGATCGACCCGACCGATGCCTTCCTGTTCAGCCAGATCAACGCAGGCAACGCAGTCTCGATGCCCTATGCGAAGGGCTTTGGCTGGGCCGCCGAACTCAATCTCCAGGATTGCTACCACAAGCTGTTCGAGGGTGAGCCGGGTGCGGGCTATCCCAAGGAACGCGCGGCGATCATGGCCACCAATCGCGGCAAGCTTGCCGATCTCAAGGCGGCCTCGTGCCGCGAGATGCTGGAAGTGCTGAGCGCGGTCGATCAGGACTTGCTGCGCGCGGCCATCGCGGGCGAAAGGTTCGCCGAATATTTCTACCCCAATTGTCAGGATGATGGCATCGCTGCCTATCTGAAGGCGCTGTAAGCATGGCGATTTCGTTCGATCTGACCGGCAAGCGCGCGCTGGTGACCGGGGCCAACACGGGCATCGGGCAGGCGATCGCGGTCGCGCTGGCCGAGGCGGGGGCCGACGTCGCGCTGGCCGGTCGCAGCGCGCCCGATGAAACGCTGGCCCTGATCGCCGCGACAGGCCGCAAGGCGGTGGATCTGCGCGCCGATCTCGGCTCGATCGCCCCGGTTGCAGGGCTGGTCGATGAGGCGGTGGCAGCACTCGGCGGGCTCGATATCCTCGTCAACAATGCCGGGATCATCCGCCGCAACGACCTTTCGGATTTCACCGAGGAGGATTGGGATGCGGTGGTGGATACCAACCTCAAGACCCTGTTTTTCCTCAGTCAGGCGGCCGCGCGCGTGATGGTCGGGCAGGGCGGGGGCAAGATCATCAACATCGCCTCGCTCCTGAGCTTTCAGGGCGGCATTCGCGTGCCGAGCTATGCGGCGGCGAAATCGGGCGTGGCGGGGCTGACCAAGGCGATGGCGAACGAACTTGCGCCCAAGGGCGTGCAGGTCAACGCCATTGCGCCGGGCTATATTGGCACCAACAACACCGCTGCGCTTCAAGCGGATGAAACGCGCAACCGCCAGATCCTTGAGCGGATCCCCGCCGGGCGCTGGGGTCGCCCGGAGGATATCGCGGGCGCAGCGGTTTTCCTCGCCAGCCCGGCTTCGGACTATGTCACCGGCCACATTCTCGCGGTCGACGGCGGCTGGCTGGCGCGGTAGCATCGTCCGATGAGCATTACCTGCTTCGGCGAGATCCTGTTGCGAATGTCGCCGCCCGGCAGGCAGATGATGGTGCAGGCGGGCAGTCTCGACATGGTTGTGGGCGGGGCGGAGGCCAATGTCGCCTCGGCGCTGGCGAGCCTTGGGCGCGCGGTGCGCTTT